>NZ_CP031013.1:632500-948750 GCF_003711205.1 Polaromonas sp. SP1
CAGGTATAAAAACCGCGCCAGCCCGAGAGGATGAGCGCGATGCCGCGGCCGCTGCGCCCCGCCCCGTGCATTTGCGCCATCCAGCGGCGCATGTGCAGGTTCTGCACCGCCGTGAGTTCGACATTCGCCTGTCGGGCATTGGCTTCGAGCTTTTGCAAATCGAGCGCATACAGCTCGACGGTGCGCTGGGCCAGGCGCTTTTCGACGCGCACATGCTCGAGGTAGCGCTCAACCAGCGGGTGGGAGGGGGGCAAGGGTGGCGGCGCGGACGCCGCATCGCCGGGGCCGGACGCAAGAGGCGATGTTTGCGTCATGGGGCGGCAGCTGTTCAGTGGGCTGCCTGCTGGGGCCGCAGCCGTGTCAGCGCCGCGCCGGCCAGCTCACCCAGGCGTTCGAGGAAGTCGGTGCCCATGCCGCTGTGAAAACGTTCCGGGTCGGGCGAGGCCAGCACCAGCAGGCCGCCGACTTCAGCGCCGGCCGCCGCGCGCAGCGGTATCAGCGCCATCGACAGCGCCACGGCCGGCTCGGGCAGCCAGTTGACGGCTTCAAAGCCCGAGTTGACGCCGCAGTAAGGCGTGCTCAGCGACGAGGCAAAGGTTTTGGCGTCTTCGCTCACGTCGGTGGCAAAACTTTCGTCCGAAAAAATGCCGTTCACGTCCCAGACCTTGATGGCAGCCTGCGGAATCTGGAATTCGGTGGTGATGCCTTCGACGATCGCGCCGGGCAGGTCGCGCGCCTGCGCCGACTGCAGCAGCTTGCGCGTCCAGCGCTGCATCTTGTCGGCAATGGCCACATTGTCCTGGCCATGGCGGATCATGTCGACCATCCGCGTTTCCAGCCCCTTGATCTTTTCGCGCAGCATGAGCGCCTGGCGCTCCTGCAGGCTGACGGCGCGGTTGCCGTGGCCGCTGGACAACTGCACCGAAGCCAGCAACTCGGCGTGGCGCTCGAAGAAGTCCGGCGTGTTGGCCAGGAAGTTGGCGATGTCGTCTTCGGTGATGGGATGTTCGGTTGGATTCATGCCGGTATTGTCCTTAGTTTTGTGGCGGGTTCAAAGGCCTACTGTGCCCGCGTTACATCCGCTTTCGTCGAAAGGCTCAGATCGTTTCTGGAATTTCAATCTCCGACTCAAACACTGTAGTGGCCGGCCCGGTCATCATGACGGGCGCATCCAGCTGGCCCGTCCATTCGATGGTGAGCTGGCCGCCGCGTGTCATCACGTCCACCTTCGCATCCAGCAGGCCCCAGCGTATGCCGGCCACTACCGCCGCGCAGGCGCCCGTGCCGCAGGCCAGCGTCTCGCCCACGCCGCGTTCGAACACCCGAAGGCGGATCTGCCCGCGCGAGACCACCTGCATGAAGCCGGCGTTCACGCGGCGCGGAAAACGCACGTGGTTTTCGATCAGCGGGCCGGTTTGCAGCACCGGCGCCGTGTCGACGTCGCTCACCAGCTGCACCGCGTGCGGGTTGCCCATCGACAGTGCCGCTATAAAAACAGGAGCAGAATCCCAAGGCGCAGCAAGGGCCAGAGGCCATTTTTGCCATGAACCTTCGACCTGGGGATTCAAACCGGCCGCGTCAAAAGGAATGCGCGCGGGCTCAAACACCGGCGCGCCCATATCGACCGTCACGCGCCCGTCGGCCTGCATGCGCGGCTCGATGACGCCGCTCAGGGTTTTGACCCGCACGACGTCCTTGGCCGTCAGGCCCTGCTCGCGCACAAAACGCACAAAGCAGCGTGCGCCGTTGCCGCACTGCTCCACCTCGCCGCCGTCGGCGTTGTGGATCACGTATTCAAAGTCGATGCCCGCTTCAGGGGAAGGCCGCACCGTGAGGATCTGGTCGGCGCCGACGCCGAAGTGGCGGTCGGCCAGGAAGCGGTATTGCGCGGTACTCAGGCCCAGCGGCTTTTGGGTTTCGTCGAGCATGACGAAGTCGTTGCCCGCGCCCTGCATTTTGGTGAATCGGATTCGCATGAGAGGATTATCGGCGGTACGGTGCTCAAGGCTGACTGCCATCCAAATTGGACTCCGCAGCGCTCTTGTCAACCCTGCGCATGGGCACTCAAACGGCGTATCGCCTTATTCCGGGCACTTGAGCACAATAGACGCATCGACCACATAGACAACATACACAACGGTGAACTATGAAGTACATGGAAATGGCATTCAGCTGGTTTTTCTGTTTCGCGGTTCTTCACACCCTCTTTTCCTGGATCCTGCTTTTGAATATTCGCAACGAAGTCGCTATCAGGACGGAAATTTTCGGTTCAATCAAAACCTTGATTCTTGGCCCCAGAACCATGCGGTTCAAGTACTTCCTTTGGGCATCGGCACCCGCCGGCATCCATTTGCTGGGCGCTTCAATCCGTAATTTGTTCTTTCTGGCAGCCTGGTCGGGCCGGATCGCTTTTGTGCTTTTACTGACCTCGCTGGGTCTGCAACTATCTCTTATGGTCAACAAATAAGGCCCGCACACGCCAGGCGAAGAGCAAAAGCCATAATCCAAAAATGCCCCGTCTCTCACAACAGCTTTACCCCCACCGCGACCCCGCCCCGCTGCGCCCCGCAGCCACCGTCCTGCTGCTGCGCGACAGCCCCGAGGGCGTTGAGGTGCTGATGACGCGGCGCTCGATGACGGCCAGCTTCGCGCCGGGCGCTTACGTCTTCCCCGGCGGCGGCATCGATGCGGCGGACGCGCTGGCGCACAGCCAGTCGACGCGGCGCGCCACGCAGGGCGACCTGCACCTCACACAGGCCATTGCGGCCATCCGGGAAAGCTTTGAGGAGCTGGGCGTGCTGCTGGCGCGCCATGCGGACGGCAGCTATGCCACCACGGCAGACATCGCCTCGCTGGACCGCAAGGCGCCGTTTGCCGCGCAGTGCCAAGCGCGCGGCCTGACGCTGGCCGGTGACGAGGTGTTTGTGCTGGCGCACTGGATCGCCGACCGCGATTTGTCGCGCCGCTTCGACGTGCCCTTCCTGGCGGCGCGCATGCCCGAAGGCCAAACCCCGGTGGCCGACGAAGCCGAGCAGTTCGAGCCGGTCTGGGTGCGGCCGGACTATGCGCTGGCGCGGCACGCGGCGGGCAGTTTTCTCATGATCTTTCCCACCATACGCACGCTGGAGCGCCTGCAGCACTACCCGACGGCCGATTCGGTGCTGGCGGCCTGCGCGTCTGAAATTCCGCTGTGGACGTCCTGCCCGCGCACCGGGCTGCTGGCCGGCGAAGAAGCGCGCTACATGGAGCATGAAGCGCCCTATGGCGAACTGACCCTGACCAGCCCCGACGGGCAGGTCGTGCACGCGCTGGACTGGCAGACGGCCCGCCCCGTGCCGCTACTCAAGAACGTCATGCGCCTGACCGCCCCCAACCCCGGCATGATGACCGGGCCGGGCACCAACAGCTACATCGTGGGCGACGCCGCCAGCGGCTACATCGTGATCGACCCGGGCCCGCACGACGAAGGGCACATCCAGCGCCTTTACGAGGCAACCGGCGGGCGCATCGAAGCGATTGTCTGCACGCATTCCCACCCCGACCACTCACCCGGCGCCAGGCCGCTGCAGGCGCTGTGCGCGCACCGCCCGCCCATCCTGGGCCTGCCTTCGGCCGCCACCGCGCGGCCCGACTCACACTTCGCACCAGACCGGGCGCTATCAAATCAGGAGCTACTGGTGCTTGCTGGGTCTGGGCTGGAGCACACTTTGATGGTGATTTTGACGCCCGGCCACGCGGCCAACCACCTTTGCCTGGTGCTGCTGGAAGACGGCCTGCTGTTTTCCGGCGACCACATCCTCAACGGCAGCACCACCGTGGTGAACCCGCCCGACGGCGCGATGACGCCCTACCTCGATTCGCTGGACACGCTGGCCGGCGCCTGCGACGCGCACGGCATTGAATTCATCCTGCCGGCGCACGGGTATGTGCTGGGCGATGCCCGGGGCGCGATTGCGCAGCTCAAGGGGCACCGGCTCAAGCGCGAGGCCAAGGTCATAGGCGCCATGCAGGCCCAGCCCGAGGGCTCGATGGACGACTGGGTAAAACTGGCCTACGACGATGTCGACCCGCGCATCTGGCCGCTGGCCAAACGCTCGCTGCTGGCGCATGTCGACCGCGTGCGCGAACTGGGCCTTGCCCATTAGCGGCATCGCTGTGGCGTGAAAGTTGCTAAACCTTGCACCGTACGTAAGGGTATACACCTGCCTGATCGGCGTTAAGGGCCCGTAACGGTCGCCAAGGCTACTGCGAAGGGCTGTTGGCCCCGAAGGCTGAGGTTTATACTTTTTGTTCGTATGCCAGAGGCCGTGCCTGACCGCGCGGCCAGACGGGCATCACCCATCATTTCAACCATTTTCGAGGGACTTCATGTCTTTTACTTCCATCACCACGCGACGTTTCCTGCAAACCGCCGGCACCCTGGTCGCCGGCATCGTTCTGGCCGCCTGCAGCAAGACCGAGCCGCCCGCGCCGGTGGCCGCCACGCCGGCGCCTGCAGCGTCTGCACCGGCCCCTGCCGCCAAGGTCTACCTGGTGGGCACCGACGCCGCCTACGCGCCGTTTGAGTCGCAAAACGAAAAAGGCGAAATCGTCGGCTTCGACATCGAAATCGTGCAAGCCGTCGCACAGAAGGCCGGCATCGAAGTGAAATTCCTGAACACGCCATGGGAAGGCATCTTCAACACGCTCGCCCAGGGCGACCGCGACCTGCTGGTCTCGTCCATCACCATCACCGATGAACGCAAGCAGACCATGGACTTCTCGACACCTTACTTCGATGCGCAGCAGCTGATCGCCGTGAAGAAGGACTCGAAGATCGCCAAGTTCGCCGACCTGAAAAAACTCAAGGTCGGCGTGCAGAACGGCACCACCGGCGATGAAGTCGTGAGCAAGCTGCAGGGCAAGAACAGCGCCAACATCAAGCGCTTTGAGTCGACCCCCCTGGCACTGAAAGAACTCGAAGCCGGCGGCGTGGACGCCGTGGTGGCCGACAACGGCGTGGTGGTGCACTACGTCAACAACAACAGCGATGCCAAGTTCAAGACCGTCAGCGACGCCAGCTTTGTGTCCGAGCAGTACGGTCTGGCCGTCAAGAAGGGCAACACCGAACTGCAAGGCAAGCTCAACAAGGGCCTGGCCGACATCAAGTCTGACGGCACCTACGACAAGATCTACACCAAGTACTTCGGCGCGCCACCGGCTGCCGCAGCAGCGCCCGCACCTGCGGCCGCAGCCTCGAAGTAAACACTGCATGACCGGGCGGCGCAGCCTTTCATGACTGCGGCGCCCGCATGCCCCTGAACCCCGCCCCACCAAAGGGCGGCACCCCTCCAGAAGCCGGCGGTGATCCCAGCGCCCATCGCCGCGCCCTGCACGCGATTGCCCTCTTTGAAGCCGTCAAAGGCCTGGCCGCACTGGCAGCCGGCATCGGCCTGCTGGGCCTGTTGCACCACGACATCCACCACATTGCCGTTGCGCTGCTTTGGCGGTTTCACCTCGACCCGGCCCTGCCCTACCCGGCCATCCTGCTGCATTACGCCGACCTGCTGAGCGCGATCGACCTGCGCACGCTGGCGCCCGTGGCGCTGGCCTATATCGGCGTGCGCTTTCTGGAAGCCTGGGGCTTGTGGAGGGGGAAAACCTGGGCCGAATGGCTGGGCGCGTTGTCGGGCGCCTTGTACATCCCGCTGGAGATTGCACACCTGGTGCATCGCACCAACCTGATCAATGCGGCGGTGCTGCTGGCAAACGTGGTGATCGTCGGATTCCTGGCCCTGCAACTTTGGCAAAGGAAATAGGCCCCCACGCTTTTCACTGCGTGTAATGCGCTGCCCCCCCCCCGAGGGGGCTGTGCTTGCTTGGGGCGGCCCGGCGCTGCGCACGGCCAGCGCTCATTCCTGTCAGGTGATAAAAGTGTGAAGCCCACCGATAAGCCGGATTCTGTGCGCGGGCTTCCTTTCGGTTGCCCGTGTGACCGCCATTAATCTGGGCCGGGGGTCGCCCCCGCGGCTCAATGCTACCTACCCGCCAGCTCTGCGGAACCACATCAACGCTGGCCTACTTGGTATTGCTGCGCGTAGAGATTGCCCGTTTCACCCGGCCCGGGGTTGCCCCAAGGCCGACTCGTCTCTGTTGCTCTGATCCTCACCTCACGGTGGAGAGGTGTTACCTCCTACGCTGTCCTGTGCAGTCCGGACGTTCCTCCAGTGCCTGGTTTCCCAGATTGCACCAGCGGCGGTCTGGCAGGCTTCACGGGGTCTATTATCCGCCAGCCCTCCCTGGCAATGGGCGCCCTTTAAAATACAGGCTGCTTGATCAACACGAGCCTCCTTGCCATGATTCGACTGACAGAACTCAAACTTCCGCTGGACCACGCGGAAGATGCCCTCCCCGCCCTGGTCGCCAAAACACTGGGTATTGCCACGGGCGCCCTGCAAACCGTCCACATCCACAAACGCAGCTTCGACGCCCGCAAGGCGGATTTGCTCAAGGTGTACATCGTTGACGTCACACTGGCCGACGCCAGCCAGGAAAGCACGCTGCTGGCGAAGTTCTCCGGCAACCCGCACATCCTGCCCACGCCCGACATGGTCTACCGCCCGGTAGGACAGGCGCCCGGCAGGCTGCCGCTGCGCCCCGTAGTCGTGGGCTTTGGCCCCTGCGGCATGTTTGCGGCCCTGCTGCTGGCGCAAATGGGCTTTAAACCCGTCGTGCTGGAACGCGGCAAGACCGTGCGCCAGCGCACCAAAGACACCTGGGGCCTGTGGCGCAAGAACGTGCTCAACCCGGAGTCCAACGTGCAGTTCGGCGAAGGCGGCGCCGGCACTTTTTCCGACGGAAAGCTCTACAGCCAGATCAAGGATCCGCGCCACCTGGGCCGCAAGGTGATGAACGAGTTCGTCAAAGCCGGCGCGCCCGCCGACATCCTGTTTGAAGCGCATCCGCACATCGGCACCTTCAAGCTGGTGAAGGTGGTCGAGAACATGCGCGAGCAAATCGTCGCGCTGGGCGGCGAGATCCGTTTCGAGCAGCGCGTGACCGACGTGCTGATCGAAGACGGCCCAGAGGGCAAGCAGCTGCGCGGCCTCACCGTGCTGGACCAGGCCACGGGCCAAAGCCACGAGATGCGCGCCGACCAGGTGGTGATGGCGCTGGGCCACAGCTCACGCGACACCTTTGCCATGCTGTATGAACGCGGCGTGCACATCGAAGCCAAGCCCTTTTCCATCGGCTTTCGGGTCGAGCACCCGCAGGGCATCATCGACCGCGCGCGCTGGGGCCGCCATGCCGGCCACCCCTCGCTGGGTGCGGCCGAATACAAGCTGGTGCACCACGCCAGCAACGGACGCTCGGTCTACAGCTTTTGCATGTGCCCGGGCGGCACGGTGGTGGCCGCCACCTCGGAGCCTGGCCGCGTGGTGACCAACGGCATGAGCCAGTATTCGCGCAACGAGCGCAATGCCAACGCCGGCATCGTGGTGGGCATAGACCCGCGCGACTACCCCGGCTGGGAAGCGGGCGACGCGCTGGCCGGCATCGCGCTGCAGCGCCAGCTCGAGTCGCACGCCTTTGTGCTGGGCGGCAGCAATTACAACGCCCCGGCCCAACTGGTGGGCGATTTTGTGGCGGGGCGCCCCTCCACCGCACTGGGCAGCATCACACCGTCGTACAAGCCCGGCGTGGCGATCGGCGATTTGTCGTCCGCCCTGCCCGGCTATGCCATTGAGGCGATGCGCGAAGCCTTTCCGGTGTTCGGCAAAAAGATCAAGGGCTTTGACACCCATGACGCCGTGTTGACCGGCGTGGAAACGCGCACATCGTCGCCGATCAAGATCAGCCGCGGCGAAGACCTGCAAAGCATCAACGTGCGCGGCCTCTACCCTGCGGGCGAAGGCGCCAGTTACGCCGGCGGCATTTTGTCGGCGGGGGTCGACGGCATCAAGGTGGCCGAAGCGCTGGCGCGCAGCGTACTGCAAGACGCCGGACAACAGCGGATGGCTGCCTGATGGACCAGGGCTTTCATTTTTACGAGCCTTCGAAGGGCCACGGCCTGCCGCACGATCCTTTCAATGCCATGGTGGGCCCGCGGCCCATCGGCTGGATTTCTTCGCAGGACGCGAAGGGCCAGCTCAACCTGGCGCCCTACAGCTTTTTCAACGCCTTTAACTACACGCCGCCCATCATCGGCTTTGCCAGCATTGGCGCCAAGGACAGCCTGCACAACATCCGGGAGACCGGCGAGTTCGGCTGGAACCTGGCCACGCGGCCGCTGGCCGAGGCCATGAACCGCTCCTGCGCGATGGTGCCGCCCGAAGTCAACGAGTTCGAACTGGCGGGCCTCACGCCTGTCGCCTCTCAACGCATCGCCGTGCCGCGCGTCAAGGAAAGCCCGGTCTCGTTCGAGTGCCGGCTGACGCAAATCCTGCAGTTGCAGGGCGCCGATGGCGTGGCGGTGCCCACATGGCTGATACTCGGTGAAGTCGTCGGCGTGTACATCGCCCGGCATTTGATCAAAGACGGCATTTATGACACGGCAGCGGCCGAGCCCATTCTTCGCGGCGGCGGCCCCGCCGATTACTTCGCCGTGACGCCCGACAACCTTTTTCGCATGTTCAGGCCGCGCTGACGGCACCTTCGTTGCGCCTGAAACCTCCAGACACGCCTCATTTCACTCTCTCCACCATGACCGAAACCACCACACCCGCCTCCGTCCCTGCAACCGGCGCCGAACGCCCCCGCAACCCGCAGCGCAACCGGCCCCAGGGCCAGCCGCAGCGCACGCGCGAGGTGCATCCGGCGCTGGAAAAGCTGTTTGAGCTGTACCCCAAGCTGTTCGGCGCGCATTTCCTGCCGCTCAAGCTGGGGGCGTTCCAGGACTTGCTGGCGGCGCACCCCGAAGCCTTCAAGAAGGACGAGCTGAAGGTCGCGCTCGGGCTGCACGCACGATCGACGCGCTACCTTGAATGTGTGGCCGCCGGCCACCCACGCCATAACCTGCAAGGCGAGCCGGTGGAGCCGGTGGCGCCGGAGCATGTGCACCACGCCATCATGGAAGTGTTCCGGCGCCGCCAGGCGCGGTCAAAGGAAGATTTGCGCCCCCATGTCCGCGCGCGCCTGATGGAAGCCATCGAGGCGTCGGGCCTGAGCCGCGAAGCCTATGCCGAGTGCATCCGCACCCAGGATGAGGTGTCGACCGCGCTGCTGGACGAAGCTTTCGCCGAGTTGGCTGCGCAGGCTGCCAAGCGCGAGGCGCTGATGCGGGCATTTGAGGCCAGCGGCAAGACCGAAGCCGAGTTTGCTGATATGTACGGCATGAACCCGGCCGAGGTTGGCCATACGCTGGAGCGCGTGCGCGCTGCGCGGCAGGCCTGAGTTTTTCCGCACGCACAAAAAAGCCGGCGCATGCGCCGGCTTTTTTAATCAAGCAAGGCCGCTTAGCCTTGCGCGTTCTGCAACGCAGCGATGCGCTCTTCAATCGGCGGGTGCGTGGCAAACAGCTTGCCGATGCTGCCGGTAATGCCCATGGCCTCGACCGCTTTGGGCAACTCGCCGGGCTGCATGCCGCCCAGGCGGGCCAGCGCATTCATCATGGGCTGGCGGCGGCCCATCAGCTGGGCAGCGCCCGCGTCGGCACGGAACTCACGCTGGCGCGAGAACCAGGCCACGACGATGGCGGCCGCAAAACCGAGCACGATGTCCAGAATGATGGTGCTGACGTAGTAGCCGATGCCGGGGCCGGAGTTGTTGTCGCTGCCGCGGCGCAGGAAGCTGTCGACGGCGTAGCCGATCACGCGCGAGAGGAAGACCACAAAGGTGTTCATCACGCCCTGGATCAGCGTCATGGTGACCATGTCGCCATTGGCGATGTGGGCGATCTCGTGGCCGAGCACGGCCTCGATCTCTTCCTTGGTCATGCCTTGCAGCAAGCCGGTAGACACGGCGACCAGCGACGAGTTTTTAAACGCACCGGTAGCAAAGGCATTGGGCGCGCCTTCAAAAATGCCGACTTCAGGCATGCCGATCTGGGCTTTGTCGGCCAGCTTGCGCACGGTCTCGACAATCCAGGCCTCATCGGCGTTCTGGGCATCGTTGATGAGGCGGACGCCGGCGCTCCATTTGGCCACGGGCTTGCTGATCAGCAGCGAGATGATGGCGCCGCCAAAACCGATCACCAGCGCAAACCCGAGCAACATGCCCAGGTTCAGGCCGTTGGGGGTGAGGTAACGGTTGACGCCCAGCAGGCTGGCAACAATGCCCAGCACCGCCACAACGGCGACGTTGGTCAAGATAAACAGAAAAATACGTTTCATGGGTTCTCCGTGGGGTCGGTGAAAAATCCCGCCTTGGGCAGGATATGAGGGCCTTCCGGCCCCGTTCAAGCGGGCTTGCGTGCAGGCCGGCTGATTTTTATCTGTTGTTTATGACAGCCTATGACGGCTGCGGCGGCCTGAATACAAAAGAGTCATCATAAAAGGAAAAGTTCTCGTTCTCGGGCCACCAGCCTGGCACGCCCAGCACCGGCAAAGGCGCAAAAGGCTTGGCGGCGAGCTTGGCCGCGCTCAGGTCGGCCGCTACCCAGGCGTCCAGTTCCGCTATTGAATTCATAGCGGAATCTGCAATGTACACGTGGGCTGTGATGGATTTTCGTGGTTGAAGAAGCTTTTCAAGCAGGGCGTGGCCGAAGAGCACAAGCTGCGCTTGCTGCCACAGCGCCCGATGCGTGACGAAGAGGCCTTTCCAGTCGCGGGCGATGAGCGCGTCCCACAGCGGCTGCGGCGCCGAAAGGAAAGCCGCGTTTTCGTCAAACACCGTCAGGGCATCACGCACCGGCCCGCGCACCGCTGCGATGCCTGCAGCGGCAATTTCGGCGTCCTGCAGCTGGTTAAGCCTGCATTTGGTCTGCGGAAAGCGCATCCAGCACAGGCCGTTAAAAAAATCGTGCGAACCCTCGCGGGTCGGGCACAGCCGGGTTCGGGCGATAAAACTCTCGTAAGCCTCACCGGAAGGCAGGCTGCACTGCGGCGCGAAGCACACCGGCGCGGGCTGCACGGCGTTCAGCGCCTGGTGCAGTGCCACACCGGCGCCGACGGCGCAGGCCACGCGCTGGCCGGGTTCGCGCCAGGCTTGCAGCCAGGGACGGGTCCAGTCGATGGGGGGCAGCGGCGCCGGCGTTTTCATGGCGGTCAGGCCCTGGCCGGCTTGTGCTGCTTTCTGTCGCGCACCATGACCGTGGACTTGCCTTCGTCAGCGATGTCAAAAAGCTGGGTCGCCACAAGCAGCTTGGTCAGCGTGGCATAGCCGTAGTTGCGGTGGTCAAACGAGGCCTGGTTGGCGATCTGGGTGCCGACCGCACCGACGCGCGCCCAGCCTTCGTCGTCAGCCGCGGCCTGCACCGCATTGCGCAGCAGCATGACGAGTTTGGCGTCCTGCTTGAGTTGCGCAGGCGTGGCGCGCAACGGTATTGTGGACACCGCTTCACCGTCGTCCCTGCCGTCGCCGTGGGTGCCGCCCGGAGCGTCAGCAACGGCAATAGGACGCAGCTTGTCGAGAAACAGGAAACGGGAGCAGGCATTGACAAAGGGCTCCGGTGTTTTCTGTGCGCCGAAGCCGTAAACCGCCGCCCCCTTGGCGCGCAGGTGCATGACCAGCGGGGTGAAGTCGGCATCCGACGAGACGATGCCGAAAGCATCGGGCCGGTCGGTATAGAGCAGCTCCAGCGCGTCGATCACCATGGCCATGTCGCTGGCGTTTTTGCCTTTGGTGTAGTCAAACTGCTGCATGGGGCGGATGGCATGCTCGTGCAGCACTTCTTCCCAGCCCTTGAGCTCGTTCTTCTTCCAGTTGCCGTAAGCGCGCCGGATGTTGGTCTCACCGAAGGTCGACAGCTCGTTGAGGATCAGGTCGATCTTGGAGGCTGGCGAGTTGTCGGCGTCTATGAGCAAGGCAACGCGCGGCTTGTGGTCCATCAGGGGCTTTCGGAAGTGTGCAGTTTCCAGGGCAGGTTTTCGCCCGAGCGCAAAGGCTTGAGCTCGGCCTCGCCAAAGGCATAGCTTTCGGGCGGGCGCCAGCTTTCCCTCTTGAGCGTGATGCTGCCGGTATTACGCGGCAGGCCGTAAAAGTCGGCGCCGTTGAAGCTGGCAAAGGCCTCGAGTTTGTCCAGCGCATTGGCGGTGTCGAAGGCCTCAGCGTAGAGCTCCATGGCGGCATGCGCGGTGTAGCAGCCTGCGCAGCCGGTGGCGTGCTCCTTTAGGTGGGCCGGGTGCGGCGCGCTGTCGGTGCCGAGGAAAAAGCGGTTGTTGCCGCCGGTGGCGGCCTCAACCAGTGCCAGGCGATGCGTTTCGCGCTTGAGCACCGGCAGGCAGTAGTAGTGCGGGCGGATGCCGCCGGTGAAAATCGCGTTGCGGTTGTAAAGCAGGTGGTGCGCGGTGACGGTCGCGCCCGTGAATTTTCCGGCGTCCCGCACGTAGTGGGCGGCTTCGCGGGTAGTGATGTGCTCGAAGACGATTTTGAGCTCAGGGAAGTCGCGGCGCAGCGGGATCAACTGGGTATCGATGAACACCGCCTCGCGGTCAAACAGGTCGATGTCGGACGAAGTGACTTCGCCATGCACCAGCAGCAGCATGCCGGCCTTCTGCATGGCCTCCAGCGTCTTGTAGGTCTTGCGCAGGTCGGTCACGCCGGCATCGCTGTTGGTGGTGGCGCCGGCCGGATAGAGCTTGGCCGCGACCACGCCGGCGTTTTTGGCGCGGGCAATCTCGTCGGGCGGCAGGTTGTCGGTCAGGTAAAGCGTCATCAGCGGCTCGAACTTCACACCGGCCGGCACGGCGGCCTGGATGCGTTCGCGGTAGGCAACCGCCTGCGCAGCGGTGGTCACTGGCGGGCGCAGGTTGGGCATGATGATGGCCCGGCCGAATTGTGCGGCGGTATGGGGCACGACAGTGTGCAGGGCCTCGCCGTCACGCACATGCAGGTGCCAATCGTCGGGGCGGGTGATCGTCAGGGTGGGGGTCGCGCTCGAAGCGGGGGTGCTGGTGGCTGAAGTCATGACTGAATTGTCGCACCGCCGGGCGTGAAAGGACACCCGGCCGACCCCGCAAATACCGGCCACGCGGAGGAAGTGGGCACTTCCCGTCCGCGCGACCGGTGAGGCTAAAACCTACAGCAGGTAATCGCCGCTTTCTTCGGGTTGAAACAGCACAGCCCGGATTTGCGCCGATGCCCTGGCCCCCTGGGGGCCGCCCCAGTGCGCTACCTGTCCGACCGAAAGGCCCAGCAAGGCGGCTCCTACCGGCGAGAGCACCGACACGGAGCCTACGGCGGGCTCGGCATCGTGCGGGTAACACAGGATCAGCTTGCGCTGTTCACCGGTCAGGGTGTCGGCGATCAGCACTTGCGAATACATGGTGACCACATGCGGCGGCACCTCGTGCGAAGACACCAGTTCCGCGCCGTTGATCACCTCTTCAATGGCGCCGGATTCCACCGAAACCCCGGCGGGCGGGCGGCGCAGCAGGTTGGAGATGCGGACATGGTCAAGCTCAGTCATCGTGCGCGGCTGAGAAGCGAAAACAAACATGGGAAAACTCCTGGATCAGATGCCCGGAACAGGCTTACCGGGCAAGCCACGCTGAGGTGGGGCCCGACGATCTGGAGGTAGCGCTATGAAAGAGAAATGGGGAAGGCGATCGCCGGGCTCAGGAATGTGCCACCGGCTGATGCGGCCACTGCAGCGCATGACCTGCACAGGCCCGCACATCCACCGCCACTGCAACAGCAGTGAACAGGCGGTTTGCAAGGAGCAAGGCAGTCATGGGCATGGCAGGCATGAACAATGAGCGCCGGCCGTCAGGCCGGCATCGCTCAGTGCGCCAGGATCTTGTTGAGGAAATCCTTGGTGCGCGGCTGGCGGTTTTCAGGATGATTGAAGAACTCGTCTTTCGAGCAGTCTTCCAGGATCTTGCCGCCGACGTCCATAAAAATCACGCGGCTGCCGACCTTGCGGGCAAAGCCCATTTCGTGGGTCACCACCATCATGGTCATGCCTTCAACGGCCAGACCCATCATGCAGTCCAGCACTTCGCCCACCATTTCGGGGTCAAGCGCGGATGTGGGTTCATCAAACAGCATGGCGATCGGGTCCATGCTGAGTGCTCGGGCAATCGCCACGCGCTGCTGCTGGCCGCCCGACAACTGGCCGGGGAACTTGTCTTTGTGCGCCATCAGGCCCACGCGGTCAAGGTATTTGAGGCCGTGCTTCTTTGCTTCGTCCGGTTTGCGGTTCAGCACCTTGACCTGCGCCAGCGTCAGGTTCTCGGTCACGCTCAGGTGAGGGAACAGCTCGAAATTCTGGAACACCATGCCGACGCGGCTGCGCAGCTTCGGCAGATCCGTCTTGGGGTCATGCACAGCCTTGCCATCGACAAAGATCTGGCCCTTCTGGAAAGGCTCCAGCGCGTTGATGGTCTTGATGAGCGTTGACTTGCCCGAGCCCGAAGGGCCGCAGACCACAACAACTTCACCCTTTTTGATGCTGGTGGTGCAGTTATTGAGAACCTGCACTTCACCGTACCATTTGGAAACTTCTTTCAACTCAATCATCTTCTTCTCCAGTGTTCTCTTTGAGATTCGTGTGCCTTGAAAGCGGCGTTCTCAGCGAATGATGGCGATTCTGCTGTTCAGGCGCTTGACCAGATAGGACAGCCCGAAGCACATCACGAAATAAACCACGGCAGCCAGCAGGTAGGCCTCTTCAGGGCGGCCATAAATCTTGCCGGCGGTGCTGAAGCCCTTGAGCAGGTCGTACGCGCCGATGGCATAGACGAGCGACGTATCCTGGAACAGGATGATGGTCTGGGTCAGCAGGATGGGCACCATGTTGCGAAAAGCCTGCGGCAGGATGATCAGCTTCATGTTCTGCGAGTAGGTCATGCCGAGCGCACGCCTTGCGTTGACCTGACCGCGCGAAATGGACTGGATGCCCGCGCGCATGATCTCGCTGAAGTAGGCCGCTTCAAAGGCCACGAAGGTGATGATGGCGGAGATCTCTGCGCGATAGTTGCTGCCGCCGGGGATCAGGCTGTAAAACGACGCCGGCACCAGCAGGAAGAACCACAGGATCACCATCACCAGTGGAATGGACCGCATGCCGTTGACGTAGAAAGTCGCGGGAATCGTCAGGATCTTTTTACCCGACAAGCGCATGAGGGCCAGGATGGTGCCGAAAATAATACCGCCTATGGTGGCGATGATGGTGAGCTGTATGCTGAAGATAAAGCCCTTGATCACGAACTGGGAAATCATCTCCCAGTTCAGGAAACTCATGTCGAGTCCAAGCATGTCAGTGTCCTCCGCCCGTTGAGCCGGCTACGACGAAGCCGGGGATCTGAACCTTCTTTTCAACAAAGGCCATGACCCGGTTGACCGCGAAGGCAGACACTGCATAAAGAGCCGTCACGGCCAGGTAAATTTCAATGCCGCGCGAGGTTTCTTCCTGCGCCTGCATTGCAAACATGGTGAGCTCGGCGATCGACACCGCAAAAGCGACCGAGGAATTCTTCAAAAGATTCATCGACTCACTGGTGAGTGGCGGAATGATGATGCGAAATGCCATCGGCAAGATCACATAGCGATAAGTCTGCAGGGTGGTAAAGCCCATGGCCATACCGGCGTAGCGCTGACCGCGGGGCAACGCCTGTACACCGGCCCTGACTTGCTCGGCAATACGCGCCGAGGTGAAAAATCCGAGCGCAAACACGACCAGCACGAAGCTGGGCAGGTCTTTCATCGCCGGGAAAATCTTGGGAACCACAAAGTACCAGATGAAAATCTGGACCAGCAAGGGAACATTGCGGAACAGCTCGACCCAGGCATTGGCGAAACGCACCAGCCACGGGCTATTGGGCAAAGTGCGCAGCGTGCCGATGAGCGCGCCGCACAGCATGGCGATCACCCATGAGGCGCCGGCAACGGACAGCGTCCAGCCCCACGCGTCAAACATCCACTGCAAGTAGGTGCGACCGCTACCGTCATCATTTAAAAATACCTGCCAATCCCAAGTCATCACGGCTCCAGCAAATGGTTGTTATCTTGTTGTCCCATGCCACGGTAAACGAGAAACCCCGCCAGAGCAAGGCGACCGGCGGGGTTTGTCAATTTACCTGACCCGAATTACTTCTGGACGTACTCTTCCATTGGCTTGTCGTTCGGGTTGTCCCACGCAGCTTTGGTGCTGGCGCTCAGGGCCAGGCCGACCTTGGTGTTCTTCGGAGGAATCGGCGACAGGAACCACTTGGTCCAGAGCTTGTTCATCTCGCCGGACTTGATCATGCCCTTGACCGTGTCATCGGCCAGGCGCTTGAGCAGCGGGTCGTCCTTGCGGATCATGATGGCGATGGGTTCCACGCTCAGCACTTCACCGACGATCTTGAAGTCCGAAGGCTTCTTGGCGGTGGCGATGTTGCCGGCCAGGATGGAGCCGTCCATCACGAACGCATCAGCGCGGCCGGACTCGAGCAGCAGGAAGCTGTCGGAATGGTCCTTGCCGAAGATTTCCTTGAACTCGACGCCCGTGGCGCGCTTGTTCTTGCGCAGCGTCTGCACGGACGTGGTACCCGTGGTGGTCGCAACGGTCTTGCCATTGAGCTGGGCCACGGAGGTGATGCCGGAGTTCGCCTTGACCGCAATACGCACTTCTTCGACGAAAGTGGTCACCACGAAAGCCACGTCTTTTTGACGGGTCGCATTGTTGGTGGTGGAGCCGCACTCGATATCAACCGTGCCGTTTTGCACGAGGGGAATACGGTTTTGCGAAGTCACTGGCTGGTACTTGACTTCCAGCTTGCGCTCGGCGGCCTTTTCGAGGCCGGCCAGGATGCGCTGGCAGATTTCAACGTGGTAGCCGGTGTATTTGCCGTCACCCAGGGTGTAGGACAGCGCACCGGACGAGTCGCGAACGCCCATGGTGACAACGCCGGAAGCCTTGACTTTGGAAAGGGTATCGGCAAATGCACCGCCGGTGGCGAGCAAAGCGATGGACAGAGCGACAAGCTTGAGTTTCATGGGATCTCCTGTAATGAATGAAACGGTTAGCAAACTATTCTAGAGAGATGGTACCCGGGCTACGCCTAGGTTTACCCGGCCTCTAAAACGGGGAAAGTGGACTGCAGGTGGCTGTGTGAAACGATATTGGGGAGTGTTTTGAGTGAAACCCGATGCGGCAACGGCTGTTTCCAGGGTTTTCCAAAATGGTGCACACATAAAAGTCCGAGACTATACGGCAGATGTAAGCAGTCTTTATGCCAGCGGGGTGATCAGACGACCAGCCGCAAGGGCTGCGTCAGCTTGTCGGGCACCAGCAGCGCCTCGACCTCAGCCTGCGTCATGATGCCCAGCGACTCGGCAATCTCGGCAATCGGTGCACCGGTGGCGATGGCGGTCTTGGCAATCAGCGCCGCTTTTTCGTAGCCGATGATGGGGTTGAGCGCGGTCACCAGCGTGACCGATTCGCGCACCCGCCTGGCCAGCAGTTCGCGGTTGGCCTCAATGCCTGAAACACAGTTGGCCTGTAGCGTGAGGCAGGCCTGGCTCAAGTGCTCAATACTCTTGAAAAGGCTCCAGCCCATGATGGGTTCGAAGGCATTGAGCTGCAGTTGCCCCGCTTCGGACGCCATGGTGACGGTCATGTCATTGCCGATCACTTCAAAAGCGACCTGGTTCATCACCTCGGGAATCACCGGGTTCACCTTGCCGGGCATGATGGAGGAACCGGCCTGGCGCGGCGGCAGCCGGATGTCGCCAAAGCCGGCTTGCGGGCCGCTGGACAGCAGGCGAAGGTCGTTACAAATCTTGCTGAGCTTGGTGGCCACGCGCTTGAGCACGCCGGAAAGCTGCACAAATGCGCCGGTGTCCTGTGTGGCTTCGATCAGGTTGACGGCTTTTTCAACCGGAATGCCGCTTTCCTCCGCCAGGTATCGGCAGGCCATGTCGGCGTAGTCGGCCGGGGCATTGATGCCGGTGCCGATGGCCGTGGCGCCCAGGTTGATTTCCTGGATCAGCGCGCGCGCTTCCCGCAAGCGGGCTTCGTCCTCGCCGATCATGACGGCGTAGGTCATGAATTCCTGGCCCAGGGTCATGGGGACGGCGTCCTGCAGCTGGGTGCGGCCGATTTTCAGGATGTCCTTGAACTCGTGCGCCTTGGCTTCAAAGCCGGTGCGCAGGATGGCTATGGACGCCAGCAGGCGCTCGATGGCAAACCACAGGGCAATGCGCACGGCCGTGGGATAGACATCGTTGGTGCTTTGCGAGGCGTTGACGTGGTCGTTGGGATGCAATGCGTCGTAGCGGCCTTTTTCAAGGCCCATTTTTTCCAGTGCGAGGTTGGCGATGACCTCATTGGCATTCATATTGGTGGACGTACCGGCGCCGCCCTGGATCACGTCAACCACAAATTCGGCGTGATGCTTGCCGGCAATCAGGTCGTCGCAAGCCGCCATGATGACGGCGGCGCGTTTGGCGTCCAGTGCGCCCAGTTGCTGGTTGGTGCGGGCGGCGGCCTTCTTGACGAAGCCCAGCGCGCGAATCAGGTCGGGCATGGCCGAGATGCGGGTGCCGGAGATGGGGAAGTTTTCGACCGCGCGCGCCGTATGCACACCCCAATAGGCCGCTGAAGGAATCTGCTTTTCACCGAGAAAGTCGTGCTCGGTGCGGGTCCCCGCCGCTGGTTTGGAGGCGAGTGCGTTGGGAGCGGGGGATGAATCAGGGAGCACAGGCAACCATCAGGATTGGAATGTGACGAACTGTATGTTTGCGGGTCCGAAAACACCAATGCTGATTCATCGATCTTCTATGCATTTTTCTTATAACCACTTAGGGTAACTACTAGTCGCCCTTTGGCAGCCCTCTGGCCAGTCGTACAGGGACCCGCCCCGGTCGCCCGCATTTAAGCCGGCATCGCCTACCGCGTACTGCCCAGCAGGTGGGTGCGTGCGCCGGTTTTGTCCTTGCTGTCGGCCTGGGCCTGCAGGTAAGACCACAGGGCCTGGGCGTGGCTCTTGGGGGACTCCTTGGAGGTAGGCCGCTCGCGGTACACGCGCACGTCCATGGTCATCTCCAGGTTGCCGCCGGCGCTGACGAGTTTTTTGGCCCGCAGTTCCTTCTTCACGGCACTCAAGGGCAAAAACGCGATGCCGTGGCCTTCCAGCGCCATCGCCTTGAGGCCCTCGGCCATATCGGTCTCATAAACGCGGTCCAGGTGAATCGCCGTGGCGGACTGCTTGAGAAGCATGTCCACCATGCGGCCCAGGTAAGCACCGGGCGCATAACCCAGGTAAGGCAGGAGCTGGCCTGCCCGCCCCGGCAGCATGTACTCGGGCTCGCCTGCCGCATTGGCCCGCACAAACGGCGCCAATATCTCCTGGCCCAGCGACACCATTTCATAGCGGTCCGGATCCAGCTGGAAAGGCTGGGACTCATGGTAGTAAGCGATCAGCAGGTCGCAGCTGCCTTCGACCAGCCGCAACACCGCGTCGTGCACATTGAGCGCAATCAATCGGCTTTTGATGGGGCCGAACTTCTCGCGCAGGCTGCTGACCCAGGCCGGGAAAAAGGTAAACGCCAGCGTGTGCGGGACCGCAAATTCAATGACATCCTGCCCGGCCGAGGTATGGCCGCGCAGCATCGCCCGGGTGGACTGCAGGCCTTGCAGCATTTCAAGCGACTGGCTGTAGAGCGTCTCGCCGGCCGGCGTGAGGCGGGTGGGATAGGAGCTGCGGTCGACCAGGTCGGTGCCGGCCCAGGCTTCCAGCGCCTGGATGCGCCTTGAAAACGCGGGCTGGGTGACATGACGCAGTTGGGCGGAGCGGCTGAAACTGCGGGTTTCAGCCAGGCTCACGAAATCTTCCAGCCATTTGGTTTCCATGGAGCCGATTATGCAAGTCGCTGTAGTAATTCGATGTACGGGGATTCCATAGCCAGTGGTGGTGCGCGGCACCGGCCGAGCTCTTGCCGGCAGGGCTTGCGAAACCGGCCGCTTCCCTCTCAAACAGTCCCTGAATCCATCACCCCAAGCGCTGAAATGCGCACCACTATTCGCGTCTTCAAGAAATTACAGATTCCCTACCCATGTAAATAAAAAAACCGGCGCCCTGTCTCCCGCGAAAACCATCAATCCTCGGCGGAACTCTGCTGCAGCGCCCACATGCGCGCATACGCGCCTTCCATCGCCAGCAGCTGGGGATGCGTGCCGCGCTCCACGATGCGCCCGGCGTCCATCACCAGAATCTCGTGCGCATCGACCACGGTGGAGAGCCGGTGGGCAATCACCAGCGTGGTCTTGTTTTGCGCGGCGGCGCGCAGCTCGGTCTGTATCGCGCGCTCATTGGCCGAGTCCAGCGCCGAAGTGGCCTCGTCAAAAATCACCACGGGCGGGTTTTTCAGCAGGGTGCGCGCAATCGCCACACGCTGCTTCTCCCCGCCCGAGAGCTTCAGGCCGCGCTCGCCCACCATGGTCTGGTAGCCGGCAGGCGTCGAGACGATGAAGCTGTGGATGCGTGCCGAGCGCGCGGCCTCTTCGACCTCGGCATGCGTGGCGCCCGGCTTGCCATAGGCAATGTTGTATTCCACCGTGTCGTTAAAGAGCACGGTGTCTTGCGGCACGATGCCGATCGACTGGCGCACGCTCGATTGCGTCACCTGTTTGATGTCCTGCCCCGCGATGGTGATGCGCCCGCCTTCAGCGTGGTTGCTCACGTCGTAAAAACGGTAGAGCAGGCGCGCCAGCGTGGACTTGCCCGCGCCCGAAGAACCCACCACCGCCACCGTCTTGCCCGGCGGGATTTCAAAACTCACGTTGTGCAGGATGGGCCGCGCCGGGTCGTAGGCAAAGTTGACGTTCTCAAAGCGCACCTCCGGTGAATCGCCGATGACGATAGGCTGCGCGCCCGGCTCGTCGGCAATCTCACGCTCTTTTTCCATCAGCGTGAACATCTTTTCCAGGTCAGTCAGGCTCTGCTTGATCTCGCGGTAGATCACGCCGAGGAAACCCAGCGGGATGTAGAGCTGGATCATGAAGGCGTTGACCATCACCAGGTCGCCCAGCGTCATGTGGCCGGCGACCACGCCCTGCGTGGCGCGCCACAGCATGGCCACCAGCGCAATCGCAATGATGAGCTGCTGGCCGGTGTTGAGCAGGCTCAGCGTGTTCTGGCTCTTGATGGCGGCGCGCCGGTAGCGCAGCAGGTTTTCGTCGTACCGGGCGGCTTCGAACTCTTCGTTGTTGAAGTACTTGACGGTCTCGTAGTTCAGCAGCGAGTCGATCGCGCGGCTGTGGGCCGACGAGTCCAGCTCGTTCATGGCTTTGCGGAATTGCGTACGCCATTCCGTCACCGTGACGGTGAAGAAGATATAAAACACCAGCGCGATGCCGGTGATGCCGGCAAACCAGACATCAAACTTCACCGCCAGCAGCGTGAGCACCAGCGTCACTTCGATGAGTGTCGGGATGATGCTGTAGAGCGAATACGAAATCAGCGAATGCACGCCGCGCGTGCCGCGCTCGATGTCGCGCGTCATGCCGCCGGTTTGCCGCTCCAGGTGAAAGCGCAGGCTGAGCGCATGCAGGTGGCGAAACACCTCCAGCGAAATCCGCCGCGCCGCACCTTCGGTGGCCTTGGCAAACACCAGCTCGCGCAGTTCGGCGAACAGCGTAGTGGACAGGCGCAGCAGGCCGTAGCCGAGCAGCAGCGCCACCGGCACCACCAGCACCGCCTGCGTGTCGCCCGCCTTGATGTTCATGGCGTCGACCAGGTTCTTCAGCAGGAGCGGCACGCCCACATTGGCCATCTTGGCGCCGACCATGAAGCCCAGGGCCGCGACCACACGCCATTTGTACTCCCACAGGTAGGGAAAGAGGCGTTTGAGCGTGGCAAAGTCCGAGCGCTGCAGCGCCGGCGCCTTGCCGGCACCCGGTACGGTTGCGGCCGCAGGAACGGCAAGGGAAGAATCGGCAGCGGAAGCTCGGGAGCGCATGAGGGACAATCGTGGAGTTGTTGTAATAACTTACTTTTTGACTTCAGATTGTGCCTATGTCTACCGAATCAAGCGCCCATACGGACATTCACGCCGACGACGCCCTGAACGTCCAGTTGCCCACCGACAAGGAGCTGGTGCTCAAGGTCATCCCCATGCCGGCCGACTGCAACGCCAACGGCGACATCTTCGGCGGCTGGGTCATGGCGCAGGTCGACCTGGCCGGCTCCGTGGTGCCGGCCCGCCATGTCGACGGGCGGCTGGCCACCGTGGCCGTCAACCAGTTCATCTTCAAGCAGCCGGTGCGCGTCGGCGACATCCTCTCGTTTTTCTCCAGCCTCACGCGCATCGGCACCACGTCGATCACGGTGCAGGTCGAGGTGTATGCCGAACGCTTTCGCGCGCAGGGCCGCTACATCAAGGTCACGGAAGCCAGCCTGACCTATGTGGCGATCGACGATTTCGGCAAGCCGCGCAAGATTGCCAAAGACTAAGGTTTCCGGCTGAATTGCTATCAATTTAATAGCTTATTGCCCAAGTACTACATGGGCTAGAGCCCGATTTCGTTCAATCCGGCCACCACCCCACGCGCGGCGCGGCGACGGCTTCGGCGAGTTCTTCAGGGCTCACCTCTATTTCCATGCGCAGCAGGGCCGCCGCCATGGCCTTGCCCAGGTTGTCCATGCGCAGGTTGCGCGCGCCGCCGCCTTGCAGCGCGCCCTTCAGCACCAGCTTGAGCGCCAGGATGTTCGGCAAGCGCCAGCACACCACATCGCCGGGAAGCCACGGCGCGAAGTGCGCCTGCACGCGTTCGGCCGTCACCTCGCGCTCCAGCAGCCGGTAGCCGGCTTCGTTCCAGGCAAAGAGGCCAAAGTCCACCCAGTCGGCCTTGTCGCCGCTGCGCGCATGCGCGAGTTTCACCAGTGGCACTTTCATGATTGCAGCACCTCCACACGCAGCGCCGCTTCGACAGCGCCGCGATCCATCAGCGCAGGCCAGATGCCCAGCAGCTCACTGCTGTTGTTCAGCCCGTGAAAGCCGCATGTGTAGGCCGGCCCGCTCAAGGCCATCCATGGGAACAGGCGGCCAAAGCCGTCGGCCACGGCCTTGTCCCGCGTCCGGACCACCAGCCGCACCCAGACCTCGTTGAGCTCCGCCAGCACTTCGGGTGCGGGGAGCGGCGCGAGCGGGCCGTGCGCGGAGTTAAGCCCCGGGAACTCCACAAACAGCTCGTCATGCGCCATGCGTTTATCGGCCAGTTGCGCCTTCACCATCTCCACCGCTGCCAGCGCCTTGTCATGCGCGTCGGGCCAGCTAAAGCCCCAGGTGACTTCGGCCTTGTAGCCGTCACGGAACCCGCCCACCACTTTAAGCTGCGCGGGCCGCGCGTGGCCGCGCACGCCCGTCATGCGCACAGCATCGTGGCCCAGGTCCTCCAGCCGCACGGCCGACAAATCCATCACCACATCGGGCGAGGCATAGTGCGCCGGGTCATGCACTTCATACAGCAGCTGCTGGCGCACGGTGTCGAAGTTGACGCGCCCGCCCGTGCCCGGCGCCTTGGTGATCAGCGCACTGCCGTCCTCGCTGACCTCGGCAATCGGGTAGCCGATGTGCGCCAGGTCAGGGATCGCCTTCCACGCCTGCTGGCTGCCGAAGTTGCCGCCGCTGCCCTGGCCCGAGCATTCGAGCAAATGCCCTACCGCCAGGCCTTGCGCAAGCCGGTCCAGTTCGGTGGATGTTTTGGCGTCTTCCAGTTTCCAGTTGAATTCATGCACCAGCGGCGCAAGGAACAGCGCCGCATCGGCCACGCGCCCGGTGACGACGATGTCCGCGTCCTGCTGCAGCGCCGACACGATAGGCCGCGCACCCACGTAAGCATTGGCAAACACCATGCGCTCGCGCACGGACTCAAAAGCCTGGCCATTAAACATATGCGGCGGCGCAATGGCCCCAAGCTGCGGCAACACGTCGTCACCCGTGACCACCGCGATGCGCGCCTTCCAGCCTTTCGCCGCAAACGCCGCGCGCAATGCGGCACCTGCACCGGCGGGATTGAGCCCGCCCGCGTTGCAAATGAACTTGACACTGAGCGCCTGCATCAACGGCCACAGCTTCATCAACATGGGGACCACGTCGCGCGCATAACCGAGCGAGGGGTCACGCTGCCGGTCCTTCTGCAGAATGGCCAGCGTCAACTCGGCGAGATGGTCGCTTGCGATGTAGTGCACACCACCGCGCTCAATGCTTGCGGCCACGGGCTCCCACGCGTCACCGTAGAAACCCAGGCCCGCACCGATACGAACATTTCCTTGCATCTAGGGATTACGCTTGATCGCGTATGCGACACGTATTCGGAACAACCCCTAGCGACAGACCTGTAGGTGACAGCTATAACTTGGCTAACAACCAAGGGAGACCGCTACGTGCAATTTCTGCAGCTGCTCATCAGCGGTATTGCCCAAGGCTGCATCTACGGGCTGATCGCGCTGGGCTTTGTCCTCATCTACAAAGCCACCGAGACGGTCAGCTTCGCGCAGGGCGAGCTGATGATGCTGGGGGCATTTGGCGGCCTGGCCTGCATGACCTTGCTGGGTTTTCCCTTCTGGCTGGCGGTGATCAGCGCGATTGCGGGCATGGCGCTTTTCGGCATGGCGCTGGAGCGCCTGGTGATACGACCCATCCTTGGCCAGCCCGCGTTTTCCATCGTGATGCTCACCATCGGCGTGGGCTACACGGCGCGCGGCCTGATCACCATGATTCCCGGCATCGGCACCGAAACCTATGTGCTGCCCGTGCCCTACAAAGACCAGATCTGGAGCCTGGGCACGCTGGTCATCAACGTCGAGCAGGTCGCCATCATCGTCACCACCGCGGTGCTGTGCCTGATCCTGTTTGCGATGTTCAAGTACAGCAAGCTGGGCATCGCGATGCAGGCGTCGTCGCAAAACCAGCTGGCCGCGTACTACATGGGTATTCCCGTCAAGCGGCTTAACGGCCTGGTGTGGGCGCTGGCCTCGGCCGTCGCGGCGATTGCCGGCCTCCTGCTCGCGCCCATCACCTTTGTGCACGCCAACATGGGCTTTATCGGGCTCAAGGCTTTCCCGGCTGCAGTGGTGGGCGGCTTCGGCAGCCTGCCCGGCGCGATTGTGGGCGGGCTGGTCATCGGCCTGGTCGAATCGTTCTCGGGTTTTTACTTGCCCGACGGCTTCAAGGACATCGCTGCGTATGTGGTGGTGCTCATCATGCTGATGGTCAAGCCCAGCGGCCTGTTCGGCGAGAAGTTAAGAAAAAAAGTATGAAGCACGAACAGGTTCACGCGTTCTGTCCCGTCGAGCCAGGCCACCGCGGAACCGGCTTTGCCGGGCCGCCAGTGGCGCCCCCTGAGGGGGGAGCGCCGAAGGCGCTTCGGGGGGGAGCCTTCTAATGCGCTTTATTTTCAAAACTGACTACGGCCAGGATCTCAATCTGGCAAAGCACCCCGGCCATGTTTTCTGGTACGGCGCGCTATTGCTGTTACTGCTCGCAGCGCCCTGGATCTTTCCCGAATACTGGCTGGCGCAACTCACCTTCGTGATGATTTATTCCATCGCCGGCCTGGGCCTGATGCTGCTGGCGGGTTTTACCGGCCTTTTCTCTTTGGGGCATGCGGCTTTCCTGGGCGTCGGCGCCTACACGCAAGCGGTACTCACCAATGCGGGCCTGCCCTTCCCTATCGCACTGGCCTGCGCTGCGGGCTTGTCGGCCGCTGTGGGCCTGGTCGTGGGCTTGCCCGCGCTGCGCGTGAAGGGCATTTACCTCGGCATGGCCACACTGTCCTTCGGCTTCATTGTGGAAGAAGTCTTTGCACGCTGGGAGCGCGTCACCGGCGGCAATGCCGGCATCCACATCAAGGTGCCCGACATGTTCGGCTGGAAGCTGGCCAGCGGCGAGTCGTTTTATTTCCTCTGCCTCATCATCACCGTGGCCGCGACGCTGGGCATCCTCAATTTGCTGCGCTCGCCCACGGGCCGGGCTTTTGTCGCGATCCGCGATTCCGAGATTTCGGCCCAGAGCATGGGCATCCACCTGGCGCGCTACAAGACGCTGTCGTTTGCGCTGTCGGCCGCGCTGGCGGGCGTGGCCGGTGCGCTCTATGCGCACAAGCTGCAGTTCATCTCGCCCGACCAGTTCAACATCCTGCAGTCCATCGACCTGCTCTTGATGATCGTGATCGGCGGCGTGGGCTCGGTGCATGGCGCTTTCCTGGGCGCCATCTTTTTGATTTCGATGCCGCAAGTCATTGGCCTGACCAAAGACTATTTGCCCGCCACCATTGGCCAGGCACCGGGCCTTCAGGCGGCGGTCTACGGCATTGTGCTGATTGCCTTTGTGCTGTTTGAACCGATGGGGCTGTACGGCCGCTGGCTGAAGATTCGCACTTATTTGCAGCTCTTTCCTTTCTACCGAAAAGGGCTCTTTAAACGGCAGAAATCGTTCCAGAAGTCGGACCGCCTGAAATGAGCACAACACTCCTTTCCGCCAAAAACCTCAGCGTGCGCTTCGGCGGCGTGCTGGCCGTCAACAACGTGAGCTTTGACGTCAAGCAGGGCGAAGTCTTCACGCTGATCGGCCCCAATGGCGCGGGCAAGACCACGGTGTTCAATCTGATCAGCCGTATCTACACGCCCACCACGGGCGAGATTGAATACCGCGGCGAAAAACTCACCCACCAGCCGCCGCACAAGATCGCCTCGCTGGGCATTGCGCGCACCTTCCAGAACATCGAGCTGTTTGAGCATGCGACCGTGCTGCACAACCTGCTGATCGGCCGGCACACGCACCGGAAGACCGGCTTGCTGCATGACCTGTTTTTCACCGCCAGGGCGCGTGAGGCCGAGTTGCTGGCGCGCGAGAAAGCCGAGCAGGTGATCGACTTCCTAGACCTGCAACACCACCGCGATTCGATGGTGGCAGGCCTGCCTTACGGCGTACGCAAAGTGGTCGAGCTGGCGCGGGCACTGTGCACCGAGCCGCAACTGCTGCTGCTCGACGAACCCTCTTCCGGCCTCAACGTCGAAGAAACAGGCGACATGGCCTTCTGGATCCAGGACATCCAGCACGAGCTGGGTATCACGGTGTTGATGGTCGAGCACGACATGTCGCTCGTCTCACGCGTGTCCGACCGTGTGCTGGCCATGAACCAGGGCGAGGTGCTGGCTGTCGGTACGCCGCGTGAAGTGCAGAATGATCCGGGTGTGGTCGAAGCCTATCTTGGCTCCGTTGATGAAGTGACTTCTTTGCGGAGGAGCGCATGAGTGCGACACCTCCACCTGTGAGCGACCAGCCCGTCCTGAAGCTCCTCAATGTCGAGAGCGCCTACGGCCCGATCAAGGCGATTCGCGGCGTGAGCCTGCAGGTGCGCCGCAGCGAGATCGCCACCGTGCTGGGCTCCAACGGCGCGGGCAAGTCCACCATCCTCAAAACCATCTCGGGCATTCTCGATCCGCGCAAAGGCTCCATCGAGTTCAAGGGCCAGGACATCACGGCGCAAGACCCGGCGCTGATCGTGCAGCAAGGCTTGAGCCACGTGCCCGAAGGCCGCGAAGTGTTTCCGCTGCTGAGCGTGCGCGACAACCTCCTGATGGGCGCCTACACCCGCAAGGACCGCGACGGCGTGGCGCTCGACATGGAGGCGGTGTACGGCTACTTCCCCATCCTGAAAGAGCGCGCCTTGCAGGATGCCGGCCTGCTCTCGGGCGGCCAGCAACAAATGCTGGCGATCTCGCGCGCGCTCATGGCCTCGCCCGACCTCATGCTGCTGGACGAGCCCAGCCTGGGCCTCTCACCAAAGCTCACCAAGGAAATATTCGAGATCGTGGTGCGCATCAACCGCGAACGCGGCACCACCATCCTGCTGGTCGAGCAAAACGCCAACATGGCGCTCAACGCGTCGGACTACGGCTATGTGCTGGAAAACGGCCGCATCGTGATGGAAGACACCTGCGCCCGACTGCGCGAGAAGGACGACATCAAGGAGTTCTACCTCGGCATGAAGGAAGACGGCGTGCGAGGCGAGCGGCGCTGGAAGAAAAAGAAAACCTGGCGATGAGAAATACGCCCCCTGAATCGGCCTTCGGCCTCCCCCCCCCACTGGGGGGCGATGCTGGCGGCCCGGCAAAGCCGGTTCCGCGGCATCCTTGCATTGAGCATGTTGTGTTTCGGCATTGGAGTTTCGAATGAGCAATCTTTGGGATCTGAGCCACATTCAGCCCGAGCATGCCATCGTCATGCCGGGCGACACCATCCCTGCCGTCTTCTGGAACGCGGTGGAGAAGCGCAGCCACAAAACGTGGATGCGTCAGAAAAAGCTCGGCATCTGGCGCAGCTGGACGTGGACGCAAACCGGCGATGCAGTGCGCGAGATCGCCGCCGGCCTGCAGGCGCTGGGCTTTGCGCGCGGCGAATGCGCTTCCATCCTTTCCAACACCGTGATCGAGTGGGTGCTGGCCGACCTGGCGGTGCTCAGCTGCGGCGGTGTCTGCAGCGGCATTTACCCCACCGACGCCGCATCGCAGGTGCACTACCTCTGTGAAGACTCCCGCAGCACGATGCTGTTTGTCGAAGACGACGAGCAGCTCGACAAGGCGCTGGAAGTGCGGCCGCAATTGCCGCTGCTGCGCAAGATCATCGTGTTCGACACCGAAGGCCTGCGCGACCTCAACGACCCCGGCGTGATGGGGCTGGGCGAGCTGCGCGCGCTGGGCCGCAGCTACCTGGCCGACCACCCTGATGCCGTGAAAGACAGCGCCGCCGCCTGCAAACCCGAGGACCTGGCCATTCTGGTCTACACCTCAGGCACCACCGGCAAACCGAAAGGCGCGATGCACAGCCAGCGCGGCCTGGTGTTCACCGCGCGCGGCTACAACACGCTGGTGGCGCAAAACGAAGACGACGAGCGCATGTGCTTTTTGCCGCTGTGCCACATCGCCGAGCGCATGGGCGGCGAGTACTTTGCGATGTACGCGGGTGCCAAACTCAACTTTGTCGAGAACCCCGAGACCATTCCGGAAAACGTGCGGGAGATCGCGCCCACCGTCTTCACCGCCGTGCCGCGCGTGTGGGAGAAGTTTTACTCCGGCGTGATGATCGCGCTGAAGGAAGCCAGCTGGCTGCAACAGCGTGCCTACGGCTGGAGCATCGGCGTGGGCATGCGCATTGCCGACACGGTGCTGGAGGGCCGGCGCGTCAGCGGCGTGCTCAAGGCCCAGTTCACGCTGGCGCGCTGGCTGGCGCTGAACAATACACGCAAGCTGATCGGCATCCACAAGGCGCGTTTTTGCGTCACAGGCGCAGCGCCGATTTCACCGGACCTGGTGAAGTGGTACATGGCGCTGGGCGTTCCCATGCTCGAGGTCTGGGGCATGACGGAAACCTGCGGCGCCGCCAGCGGTGTGCCGGCCAGCTGCATGCGGCCCGGCTCCATCGGCCCGGCCGCCGGCTACAACGAGATGCGGCTGGACCCGGCCACCGGCGAGATCCTGGTTCGCGGTACCAATGTCTTCATGGGCTACCTGAACCAGCCTGAAAAAACCGCCGAGACGATCGATGCCGAAGGCTGGCTGCATACCGGCGACGTGGGCGTGATGGACGAGCAAGGGTTTTTCCGTATCACCGACCGGATGAAGGACATCATCATCACCGCCGGCGGCAAGAACGTCACGCCCAGCGAGCTGGAGAACGAGCTCAAGTTCTCGCCCTACATCACCGACGCGGTGGTCATCGGCGACAAGCGCGCCTACCTCACGGTCATCATCATGATCGACCAGGAAAACGTCGAGAAATTCGCCCAGGATGCGGACATACCCTTCAGTAATTACGCCAGCTTGACGCGGGCAACCGAAGTGCAAGAATTGATCCAGTGGGAGATCGACCGGGTCAACAAGAAGTTTGCGCGGGTCGAGCAGATCAAGAAATTTTTCCTGCTCGACACGCAGCTCACGGCGGAGGACGAAGAACTCACGCCGACCATGAAGCTCAAGCGCAAGCTCGTAGAACAAAAATACGCCCCGCAAATAGAGGCCATGTACTGATTACCGTACGTCGAGTGAACAAGAGCCAAGAACCTTTACAGGAGACAAAACCATGAAACCGAAGTCAACCGCCGTCCTCTGCGCGCTGGCCTGTGCAGCCGCCTTGTCGGCCGCTACCGCGCAGGCGCAAAGCCAGGGTGTCAGCAAAACCGAGATCACGCTGGGCTCCATCCAGGATTTGTCGGGGCCGCTGGCGGGCTTCGGCAAGCAGATCCGCAACGGCATGATGCTGCGCGTCAACGAGCTCAATGAGCAAGGCGGCATCAACGGCCGCAAGGTCAAGCTGATCGTCGAGGACTCGGGCTATGACCCGAAGAAAGCGGTGCTGGCGGCGCAAAAGCTGGTGAACCAGGACAAGATCTTCGCGATGGTGGGCCACCTGGGCACGGCGCAGAACCTGGCCGCCATGCCGGTGCAGTTCGAGAAAAACGTCATCAACTTCTTCCCGGTGACGGCTGCGCGCGAAATGTACGAGCCCTTCCACAAGCTCAAGTACTCATTCGCCGCCACCTACTACGACCAGATGAAGGCCGCCGTGCCCAAGCTGGTGAAGGAAAAGAACGCCAAGAAGGTCTGCTCGATGTACCAGGACGACGAGTTCGGCCTGGAGGTGCAGCGCGGCGCCGATGACGGCCTCAAGACCATCGGCATGACCATGGTCGAGAAGACCTCCTTCAAGCGCGGCGCGACGGACTTTTCGTCTCAAATCGCCAAGCTCAAGGCCTCTGAATGCGACCTGGTGGTGCTGGGCACCATCATCCGCGAGACCATAGGCGGCATCGGCACCGCGCGCAAGCTGGGCTACAACCCGGTCTTCCTCGGCTCCAGCGCGGCGTACACCGACCTGATTCATAAGCTGGGCGGCAAGGCCATGGACGGCCTCTACGCCACGATGACGGTGCAAAACCCCTACCTGGACGAGGCCTCGCAGCCCATCCGCTTCTGGGCCAACAAGTACAAGACCGCCTTCAATGAAGACCCGACGGTGTTCTCGGTCTACGGCTACACGGTGATCGACAGCTTCCTGCGCGCATCGGAAAAAGCCGGCGCCAACCTTTCGACCGACAGCTTCATCAAGGCCATGGACACCATGGTCTACCCGCCCGACATCTTTGGCAGCTCCGAAGGCAAGTTCGGCCCGCAAAAGCGGCTGGGCAACAACCAGTCGCGGCTGTCGGTCCTGCAGGACGCGCGCTGGAAAGTGGTGTCGGACTACATCACGCAGTAAAGCCGGTTCGCTCTTCAAAAACCACCTCCGGGTGGTTTTTTTATGCCAAAACAGGCTGCAGCCATTGCCTCATATGGACGTATCGCTACTGAATTCATAGCAGATGTTTTAGCGGGTGCCCACTGCAGCTTGCGGTGGGGCCAGCGCGTCACGCAAAATGCGCCATGCCTACCCCTGCCAAAACCCCTGCCGCCCCGCTTGCCACCGTACGCTGCAAAGACACCCAGGCCTTCCAGAAATGGCTGGCCAAACACCATGCCGGCAGCCCCGGTGTCTGGCTGCAGATCGCCAAGAAGGATTCGGGCATCGCCTCTGTCACCAACGCAGAAGCGCTGCATGCCGCGCTCTGCTACGGCTGGATCGACGGCCAGAGAAATTCCATGGACGCGCAATACTTTTTGCAGAAGTTCACCCCGCGCCGCGCCCGCAGCACCTGGTCCAAGGTCAACTGCGCCAAGGCGCTGGCGCTGATCGAATCCGGGGACATGCAACCGGCCGGCCTGGTTGAAGTTGAGCGCGCGAAAGCGGACGGCCGCTGGGATGCGGCGTATGACGCGCAGAGCAAGATGACGGTGCCGGACGACCTGACGGCATTGCTCAAAAAGAGCGTGAAAGCCAAAGCCTTCTTCGAATCACTGGATTCGCGTAACCGCTTCGCGATCTTGTTCAGGCTGCAAACCGCCAAGAAAGCGGAGACACGCGAACGCCGGCTGCTGAAGTTTTTCGACATGCTCAAGCGCGGCGAAAAAATCTATCCCTGAAAACGGACAGGGCTTTCGGTGACGCCGGACGGCAGGCACGGTACATTCAATCAGGTGAGTCCATCTCTCAACCGAACACATGAAAAGGATTTCGCATGGCGTCAATGTGGCTGCAGCAAGTCGGCGAAACCATCGCCGCGGAATTTTCTGATCTGCCCGACGCCGAGCAGGCCACGCGCGTGATGGTGCGCCTGACGCTGGCGGCCTTGCTGGGCGGGCTGCTGGGCATAGAGCGTGAGCAAAAAGGCAAGGCCGCCGGCGTGCGCACGCACATGCTGGTGGCCATGGGTTCTGCGATGTTTGTGCTGGTGTCGCAGCAGTCCGGCATGATCACCGCCGACCTGAGCCGCGTCATCCAGGGCGTGATTGCGGGCATCGGCTTCCTCGGCGCCGGCACCATCCTCAAGGGCCACATCAAGGGCAATGCCGATGAAGAACAGGTCAAGGGCCTGACCACGGCCGCCGGCATCTGGCTGACCGCCGCCATTGGCGTCGCCGCCGGTATGGGACGTGAAAGCACTGCGGTGCTGAGCACCCTGCTGGCGCTGGGCATCCTGTCGGTGGTGCCCCGCGTCGTGCGCTATCTGGAAAAACCCGAGCCGCTGCTGACCGGCGCCGACAAGCCGGACGGCAAGCCCTAAGCCGGGTCAAGCCACAAGCGGCTCAGTCTTTGGTGCGTTGCGAGACAAACTCGCCTTCGTAGCCCTTGGCCAGCGAGAGCTTCTCGGCCTCCGTCAGCACCTTGCCCGCCAGCTGGAACACACCCTGCTCCTCGTCTTTGAGGTGGTGGTAAATCTTGTGGTGCAGCGCTTTGGCCGTGGCCAGCCACGCCGGTGAGCTGAAATCGGTTTTTTCCAGCGTCTCGACCAGCTCGTCCATCTCGTGGTGCTCGGCAATGCCGTGGCGTGAGGGCTCCTGCGTGATGTCATGCGCAATGAGCGGCACATAAAAGAAACGCTCTTCGGCGGCCGCGTGTGCCGCCAGTTCGCGTTTGAGCTCCTTGAACAGCAGGTCTCTTTCCTTGCTGTCGCCCTGGGTCTTGATCAGGTTGTCGGCCAGGGAGCGCTGGGTTTCGTGGCTGGTGCGTAGTGCTTCAAAGATGTTCATCCACCTATTATCCGAACGCACCCCGCGCAGCCGTGTAGGCCAAAGGCGAAATTGCAGGCCCGTCCGGCGCTGATTCTCGCTATTGGTTTAATAGCATCATGTCCATACCCTGAGAGGGCCAGATCCGGAAATGGCTTGCAATATCTACCCCGGACGCCAAAACACGGCACAAGCGCCCGAAGCGCGCTAAATTAGCGGTCTATGAACAAAATCCTTCTCCTGGGCGGCACCGGCTTTGTCGGCCGCCATGTCTGCGAAAAACTCGCCCGTCTGCAATGCCGCGTCACCGTCGTCACCCGCCGCCGTGACAAGGCCCGGCACCTGCAGATGCTGCCGCTGCTCGATGTGATCGAGGCCGACGTGCACGACAGCGCCGCGCTGGCGCCCCTGCTGGCGGACCACGACGCCGTGGTCAACCTGGTGGCCATCCTGCAGGGCAACGAGGCCGCGTTTGAAAAAGCCCATGTCCAGCTGCCCCTGGCGCTGGCCCGCGCCTGCGAGGCCAGCGGCCTGCGGCGCATCGTCCACATCAGTGCGCTGGGCGCTTCGCCCGGCTCCGCATCGATGTACCAGCGCAGCAAGGCACGCGGCGAGGCGGTGTTGCTCAGCACCGGCCTGGACGTGACGGTGCTGCGGCCCAGCGTGATTTTTGGCGCCGAGGACAAATTCCTCAACACCTTTGCCGGCTTGCAGCAGGTGTTCCCGGTGGTTCCGCTGGCCGCGGCCGATGCGCGCTTTCAGCCCGTGTGGGTCGAAGACGTGGCCGACGCCGTCGTGCATTGCCTGCAGGAGCCCGACACCGTGGGCCAGATTTATGAAGTCTGCGGGCCGGATGTCTTCACCTTGCGCCAGCTGGTCACGCTGGCCGGCCGCTATACCGGCGTCAACGACGGCAAGGGCCGGCCGGTGATCGCGCTGCCGGCAGCGCTGGGGCGCCTGCAGGCGGCCCTGATGGAGCTGGCCCCCGGCGAGCCGCTGCTCAGCCGCGACAACCTCGACGCCATGGCCACCGACAACATCGCCAGCGGCAAGCTGCCCGGCTTGCAGGCGCTGGGCATCCAGCCGGCGGCGCTGGATGCGATTGCGCCTTCTTATTTAGGTGCACAGGGTTTGCGCAGCGGGCTGATGGCAAAGCGCAAGACCGCTGGCCGGTTTTAGGCCCCACGGCCCATGCAGGATTAAAGAGTCCAAGCGGGCAGCCGCGGAACCGGCTTTGCCGGGCCGCAGGCGCCGCCCCCTTGAGGGGGGAACAGGCTACACGCGGTGAGCCTGGACGGGGGTGCATCAATTTTGCAGATTTTTTGCATCAATCGAAATTTCGCACGGCGGTAGCATCGCAAGTCGTTTCATTTCGGCGTCTTCTTTCAGCATCAGCAGAACAGGCACACCATGCTCAAGCTCTACATCGGCAATAAAAACTACTCTTCCTGGTCCATGCGCCCCTGGGTGCTGCTCACGCAGGCGGGCATTCCGTTTGAAGAAATCAAGCTGCGTTTTGACTCGTTTGACGCCAACTCCAGCTTCAAGGAAAAAATCGGCAGCGTGAACCCGACCGGCCGGGTGCCGGCGCTGGACGACGACGGCTTCGTCGTATGGGACACGCTAGCAATTGCCGAGTACGTCGCCGAACAATTTCCCGGCAAAAAACTCTGGCCGCAGGATGTGAAAGCGCGAGCCCGGGCGCGCAGCGTCTGCGCCGAGATGCACAGCGGCTTCGGCGCGCTGCGCTCGGCCTGCCCGATGAACATCGAGGCCGACCTCTCCGACATGGGCCAGCTGATCTGGCGCGACAAATCGGCCGTGCGTGCCGACGTGCAGCGGCTGGTGGAAATGTGGACCGAGTTGCTGCAGCAATACAAAGGCCCCATGCTGTTTGGCGAGTTCAGCATTGCCGACGCTTTTTTTGCACCCGTGTGCATGCGCATTAGCCGCTACGCCCTGCCGGTGCCGGCAGAGATCAGCGCCTATATCCAGCGCGTCAGCGCCCTGCCCGGCGTCAAGGCCTGGATCGACGACGCGCTGGCGGAAAACGACTTCCGCGAGTTCGAAGAGCCTTACCGCGTCAAACGCTGAGCAGGAGGCCCCATGGTCACGATTTACCTGCGCTACGTCCTCAACACCGCCAAGCTCAAGGAATTCGAGCACTACGCCAAGCTGTGGATCCCGCTGGTCGAAAAGTTCGGCGGCACGCACCACGGCTACTTCATGCCCAGCGAAGGCGCCAACAACATTGCGCTGGCCCTGTTTACGTTTGAAAGCCTGGCGGCCTACGAGATTTACCGCAAGGACTCCTTTGCCGACCAGGATTGCCTGGCGGCCTTCAAGTACGCCGAGACCACCGGCTGCATCATCAGCTACGAGCGCAGTTTCTTCCGGCCCGTGTTTTCCTGAGGCCTGTCCGCCCACCAGCCGCTAAACTGCCTGGATGCAGATTTACATGGTCGGTGGCGCGGTGCGCGATGCCTTGCTGGGCTTGCCAGTGCAGGACCACGACTGGGTGGTCGTGGGCGCCACGCCCGAAGCACTGATCGCCCGCGGCTACCTGCCTGTGGGCAAGGACTTCCCCGTCTTCCTGCACCCCGACACCCGCGAAGAGTATGCGCTGGCCCGCACCGAGCGAAAAACGGCGCGCGGCTACCGCGGCTTTGCCGTGCATGCAGAGCCCGACGTGACGCTGGAGCAGGACCTGGCGCGCCGCGACCTCACTATTAATTCCATAGCAGCACCTTCAATTGATACGCGAGCTGCAGCCAGATTTGATCCTGATTTTTCGGCGCTGATCGACCCTTTCGGCGGGCAGAAAGATCTTCAGAACAAAGTACTGCGCCACGTGACAGACGCGTTTCGCGAAGACCCGGTACGCATCCTGCGGCTGGCGCGCTTTGCCGCGCGCTTTCCGGATTTTTCCGTTGCACCCGAAACCATGGCGCTGATGCAAGCCATGGTGGCCGAGGGGGAAGTCGATGCGCTGGTGCCCGAACGTGTATGGCAGGAGATCGCCCGCGGGCTGATGGAAAAAAAGCCCTCGCGCATGTTCGAGGTGCTGCGCGAAAGCGGCGCATTGCAAAAGCTGTTGCCCGAAGTGGCGCGCCTGTGGGGCGTGCCCCAGCCCGCCGCCCACCACCCCGAGGTCGACACCGGCGTCCACCTGATGATGGTGCTGGACATGTCGGCGCAGCTTGAAGGCTCCTTGCCCGTGCGCTTTTCCTGCCTGTGCCACGACCTGGGCAAAGGCACCACGGCGGCCGACGCGCTGCCGCGGCACATCGGCCACGAAGAGCGCAGCGCCCGGCTGCTCAAAGATGTGTGCGAGCGCCTGCGTGTGCCGGTGGAGTGCCGCGAGATGGCCGACGTGGTGGCGCGCGAGCACGGCAACATCCACCGCAGTGAAAGCCTGAGCGCCGCAGCCCTGGTGCGCCTGATGGAACGCTGCGATGCCTTTCGCAAGCCGCAGCGTTTTGCCGATGTGCTGCTGGCCTGCGAATGCGACGCCCGCGGACGGCTGGGCCTTGAGGATTCGCCCTACCCCCAGCGTACGCGCCTGCTGGAGGCCTTGTCCGCGGCGCAGGCGGTAGACACCCATCAGCTGGCGCTTGAAGCACAGGCCGCCGGGCGCGGCGGCCCGCAAATCGGCGAGGCCATTCACAGGGCGCGCGTCAAAGCGGTGCAGGCCTGGAGCACCGATACAGGGCAGCCGCCAACGGCCGGATCCTGAAAAAGCGAAACCGGCCTACAGCCATTGAACGGGCCCTCTGCTAAGGTGACAAGCGATGCATTCATCCTCATCACAACCCCTGGCACCGACCACGCCCGCCGCCGATTCAGCAAACACACCGGCCTCCTCGCCGCCTCTGAATTTGCCGGCCATCAGCGCGCACACCGCACTCTTCCTGGACTTTGACGGCACGCTCGCCGACCTGGCACCCCAGCCCGAGGCCGTGCAACTTGCGGCCGGCCTGGTGCCGGCGCTGGCACGGCTCTCGACTCAACTGGGCGGTGCGCTGGCCATCGTGTCGGGCCGCACACTCAGCGACCTTGACGGTTTCCTCGCGCCCCTGCGCTTGCCGGCGGCGGCCGAGCATGGCGCGCAGCGCCGCGTCGCGGGCGGCGCTGCCGTCAGCCTGGCCGCACCCGACCTGCAGGAGGTGGCACGCCGCGCCGCTGAATTGATGGTGCACCACCCGGGCCTGCGCGTGGAAGTCAAATCTGCCGCCGTTGCGCTGCACTACCGCCACGCCCCCGAGCTCGAAGCGCTGTGCCTGCAGGTCATGCAGGAGGCCGCCGTCAACACCCCAGGTGTGGAGCTGCTGCGCGGCAAGTTCGTTTTTGAAGTCAAGCCCTCGGGCGTCAGCAAAGGCACGGCGATTGCAGCCTTTATGGCCGAGCCGCCGTTTGCCGGCCGCATACCGCTGTTTGCGGGCGACGACACCACCGATGAAGCCGGCTTCTCGGCCGTGCAATTCATGGGCGGCGAAGGCATCAAGGTGGGCGAAGGCGCCACGCTGGCGCGCTGGCGCTGCGCCTCGCCCACAGCGTTGCGGCAATGGCTTGGCGATGCACTTTCACCCGACGCACAGTCGATACACACAAAAACCGCCACACAGGAATCCGACTCATGAGCGTCGCCGCCGACTCCCTTCACTTCGCGCCGCCCGCCGAGCCGTCTCTGGCCATGGGGGTCATCGGCAACTGCGCCTTCAGCGCGCTGATCGACGCGCGCGGCCGCATCGTCTGGTGCTGCCTGCCGCGCTTTGACGGCGACCCGGTGTTCAATGCCCTGCTCGAGCCGCAGCGCGCACACGGCGACGACGCAACCATGCCCGGCGCCGATGACTCGCAGTCCAGCGCCTTCGCCATCGAGATCGAAGACTTTGCCGAAGCCAAACAGTGGTACGAGCCCAATACCGCCGTGTTGCGCACCCAGCTGTTCGACAAGCACGGCCAGGGCGTAGAGATCACCGACTTCGCACCGCGCTTTTTCAGCCGCTCGCGCTTCTTCCGGCCCATGACACTGGTGCGCCGCATCAAGCCCATCAGCGGCGCGCCGCGCATTCGCGTGGTGCTGGACGTGCGCTTTGACTGGGGTCGGCGCAAGCCTATGGTCACCCAGGGCAGCAACCACCTGCGCTATGTGGGCGACGAGCTCACGCTGCGGCTGAACACCGACGTGTCGATTTCGCACCTGCTGTCAAAGCAGCCTTTTGTGCTGACGCGGGAACACAATTTCTTGCTCGGCGCCGACGAGTCCTTGCCTGAAGGCATCGCCGACACGGCGCGCCTGTTTGAGCAGGAAACCATTGCCTACTGGAAAAAATGGAGCCAGCGCCTGCACATTCCGCTGGAATGGCAAGAGGCCGTGATACGCGCGGCCATCACGCTCAAGCTCTCGCTGTTTGAAGACACCGGCGCCATCGTCGCCGCCATGACCACCAGCATTCCTGAAGCGCCGGGCAGCCAGCGCAACTGGGACTACCGCTACTGCTGGTTGCGCGACGCCTTTTTTGTGGTGCGCGCGCTCAACAGCCTCTCGGAAGTCGGCACCCTGGAGGACTACCTGCGCTGGCTCAGCAATGTGGTGGTGCAGTCCAAGGGCGGGCACATCCAGCCGCTGTACGGCATTGGTCTTGAGCGCGAGCTGCCCGAATCCATCATGGTGCACCTGGGCGGCTACCGCGGCATGGGCCCGGTGCGCGTGGGCAACCAGGCGCAAGAGCACTTCCAGCACGACGTGTATGGCAATGTGGTGCTGGGCGCCGCCCAGGCCTTTCACGACCACCGCCTGCTGCATCGCGCAGGCATCGCCGAATTCAAGCGGCTGGAAGACGTGGGCGAGCAGGCTGTGGCCAACTACGACAAGCCCGACGCCGGCATGTGGGAGCTGCGCACGCGCGCACGCATCCACACCTCGTCGGCGCTGATGTGCTGGGCCGCCTGCGACCGCCTGGCCAAGATCGCGCTCACGCTCAAGCTGCAGGACCGGGCCGACTACTGGCGCGGCCACGCGGCGGTGATGCAGGAGCGCATCCTGCGCGAATCCTGGAGCGAAGAACGCCAGGCCTTTGCCGAAAGTTTTGGCGGGCGCGACCTGGACGCCAGCGTGCTCCTGATGATTGAAGTCGGTTTTATCGACCCGAAAGACCCGCGCTTTATCGCCACAGTCGATGCGCTGGAAACCCATTTGTGCGACGGCCCTTACATGCGCCGCTATGAGGCGCCCGACGATTTCGGCAAACCGGAAACCGCCTTCAACATCTGCACGTTCTGGCGCATCGATGCGTTGGCCCGCATAGGCCGCAAAGAGCAGGCGCGCGAGATCTTCAACACCATGCTGGCCGCACGCAACCATGTGGGCCTGCTGTCGGAAGACACGCATCCCGTGACCGGCGAGATGTGGGGGAATTTTCCGCAGACGTATTCGATGGTGGGCATTATTAATGCCGCCGTAAGACTTTCGTCTCCTTGGGAATCCCAGGTATGAACTTGAACACCACCCCCGCCGGATGCTCACTTCGTGTAGCACCTCCCCCCCTTGCAGGGGGCTGGCGCCTGCGGCCCGGCAAAGCCGGTTCCGCGGCCCCTGCTGGAGAAGAGGGCCGCTTGTCATGAGCCGCCTTGTCGTTGTATCCAACCGCGTGGCCGATCCTCGCAAGGCCGCTGCCGGTGGTTTGGCCGTTGCGCTAGGTGATGCGCTGAGCACGACCGGCGGGCTGTGGTTCGGCTGGAGCGGCACGGTGGTCGAAGGCGGCGCACAGGGCGAGGGCGAGTTGCATGTGCAGCAGGCCGGCAACGTCACCCTGGCCACGGTCGACCTGTCGACGGAAGACCATGCGGGCTATTACCTCGGCTACAGCAACGGCGTGCTCTGGCCGGTGTTTCATTACCGGCTGGACCTGGCGCGTTTCGACGCCGGTTTTATCGAGGCTTACCGCCGCGTGAACCGGCTGTTTGCGCACAAGCTGATGCCCCTGCTCAAGCCGGACGACATCATCTGGATCCACGACTACCACCTGATCCCGATGGCCGCCGAGCTGCGTGCCATGGGCTGCAACAACCGCATCGGTTTTTTCCTGCACATCCCATTGCCGCCGCAGCAGGTGCTCGCCGCCATTCCCCAGCACGAGTGGCTGATGCGCGCGCTGTTCGCGTATGACCTGGTCGGCTTTCAAAGTGAAAACGATTTGCTGCATTTTTCACGCTATGTGCAGGCCGAGGCCGGCGCCGTGGCGCTGGGCGGCAACCGCTTCCGGGCTTTTCACCGCACGGTGCGCGCCGGCGCTTTTCCCATCGGCATCGACGTGGACGAATTCGCCGCGCTCACGCACGCGCAGGATGCGCGCGACATGTATGAGCGCATGAAGGAAGAGTATTCACGCCGCAAGCTGCTGCTGGGCGTGGAGCGGCTCGACTATTCCAAAGGCCTGCCGCAGCGCATGAAGGCATTTGCGAAGCTGCTGACCAAGTACCCGGAAAACATCCGCAGCGCCACATTGATCCAGATCGCCTCGCCCAGCCGCGAGGACATGGGCACGTACACCGACTTGCTGCAGGAGCTTGAAAGCATCTGCGGCGCCACGAACGGCAATTTCGGCGAGCTCGACTGGATGCCCATCCGCTATATCCACCGCAACGTGGCACGCAAACGCCTGCCGGGCTTGTACCGCGTGGCGCGGGTGGCGCTGGTCACGCCGTTGCGCGACGGCATGAACCTGGTGGCCAAGGAATTCATTGCCGCGCAAGACCCGGCGGACCCGGGCGTGCTGGTGCTGTCACGCTTTGCGGGTGCGGCCGAGCAGCTGGAAGATGCGCTGCTGGTGAATCCCTATGACATTGACGGCACGGCGGACACGATACAGCGGGCGTTGCAGATGCCACTGGAAGAGCGGCAGGCCCGGCACCAGAAGATGCTCAAGAACATCCGCGAGTACGACGTGCACTGGTGGCGGAGGGAGTTTCTGAATGCGCTTGGGTATGAGGGGCCGGCCTAGCTGAGGCCGGGGTCTTGCTCGTTCCCCGTTCCCCGTTCGGGCTGAGCCTGTCGAAGCCTCGTGGTGCTCCGGCGATGTGGTTTTTGCTGCGGGTGGCTGGCCGGGGGTTGCCCGGCGGCAACTCACTTTCTTTTGCTTCGCCAAAAGAAAGTAAGCAAAGAAAAGGCGACCCTACTGGCTGCGTCCCCTGCGCTTCGCTCCGGGGCAACCTGCGGTGCTCGATTCAGGCGGGGTCTCGCTAAACTCGCTTCGCTCAGACAACGCGATCCCTGATCCGCCTGAATCTCCGCTCCTCGGCGCATCCAGAAGGGGGTGGAGACAGGAATACCAGTACCGAAATCCCAACAGCCGAAGACAGACCCCGAATACCTGAAGAAACAAGGACTCGCCGTGGCGAGTCCTTGTTGTATTGGAGTTTGGTTTTTGTCTTTTGTCCCCGCTCCCGATTGCCCCTTGTGGATGCGCCGAGGAGCGGAAGACCAGACGGATCAGGGCAAAAACTTGTTTGAGCGAAGCGAGTTGTTTTTGACCCCGGCTGGGCTGAGCACCGCAGGTTGCCCGTAGCGAAGCGCAGGGACGCAGGAGCCAGGGTCGCCTTTTCTTTGGTGACTTTCTTTTGGCGAAGCAAAAGAAAGTTACTTGCCGCCGGGCAACCCCGGCCAGCCGCCCTCAGCAGAAAGCACATCGCCGGAGCACCACCAGGCTTCGATACCTCAGCCCGAACGGGAGGGGGGAAGGCTTCGACAGGCTCAGCCCGAACGAGAAACGAGAAACGAGCAAAACCGCAGCCAGGAAAAACTCAGGAAACGATATAAGCCCCAGCCCCGGTAGAAAACAGCTTCCCATCAGCCCCCAAAAACTCCATCCTCGTACTCGCCACCCGAGACCCCAATCGCATCACCTCCGCCCGCAACTCAAAAAACTCACCGATGCCAGGCCGCAAATAATCCACCCGCAAATCAATCGTGCCCAGCTTCGCAAACCGGTGCAGCCGCTGCAGCGGAGCCTCATCCATGTGCCGCGCACCGATGGCCGCCATCACCGCGAGCCCGCCCATCGCGTCCAGCCCGGCGCTGATCACGCCGCCATGGATGCGGTTGTGCGCATAGTGGCCTATCAGCTCGTTGCGCATGTCGATGCGGGCCACCACGCGGTCGGCCTTGACCGAGGTGATCTTCAGGCCCAGCAGTTTGTTGAAAACAATTTTTTCTTCAAACAGTTCTTTGAGGCCGGCGACGAATTCGGGCTCGAATTCAATCGCGTCTGCGGAGGTGGGGGGTGCTTTGGTCATAGGCCTAATTGTCGTGCAGCGAGGTCTTTCATGATTTCTTCGGCGCCGCCGCCAATCATCATGACCTTGACCTCGCGATAAATGCGTTCGCTTTTTGTGCCGCGCATGTAACCCATGCCGCCCAGGATCTGCACCGCCTGGTCGGCGCAGAACTGCATGGTTTGTGTGGCGTGGTTTTTCAGCAGGCAGACCTGGGCCACCCAATCCGCGTTGCCGGACGCTTCTTCACCAGCGTCGGCACGCGCGGCCAGCGCGTCGGCCCAGGCCTGGGTGGAGGCGATGCGCATCTGCATGTCGACCAGCTTGTGGCGTATCACCTGGTGCTCGACCAGCGCCGCGCCAAAAGTTTTGCGCTGGCGCGCCCAGTCCAGCGCCTCGTCAAAGCAGGCCTGGGCAAAACCCAGCGAGGCCACCGACAAGGCCATGCGCTCGCCGTTGAAGTTGCCCATGATCATGCGAAAGCCCAAGCCCTCTTCACCGATCAAATAACGGGCCGGCACGCGCACATTGTCAAAACGCAGGTGCGCCGTGTCGGAGCACCACCAACCCATCTTCTGCAAGGGGCTGCGCGAAAGGCCCACCGCATCGCCTGGCACCACGAGCATGGAAATACCACCCGCACCTTTGGCCTCGCCGGTGCGCACCGCCACCGTCAGAAAATCGGCCCGCATGCCTGAGGTGATGAACACCTTCTCGCCGTTGACCACATAGTCGTCGCCATCCCGCCGCGCCGTGGTGCGCAACGAGGCCACGTCGGAGCCGCCGCCCGGCTCGGTAATCGCCAGCGCCGCGATTTTTTCACCGCGCAGCACGGGCGCGATGACCTCTTGCTGCAGTGTCGGGCTGCCATGGCGCAGCACCGGCGGCAAGGCGATGTTGTGGGAAAAGAGGCTGGCCATCACGCCGCCGCTGCCGCCGCAACGGCACAGGGCCAATGTGACCGCGTTGCGCAGCCGCCAGGAAGCGGGTGTACCACCCAGCGATTCGGGATAGCCCAAACCCAGCAAGCCCAAGGTTGCAGCCTGAGCATGGAGTGCACGCGGAAACTCGCCGGCTTCGTCCCATTGCGTGACATGCGGCGCAATCTCGCGTTCGGCGAAACGGCGCACGGTGTCGGCCATGGCCGTGACGGCTTCGGCTTCTTCCTGTTGATTCCGGACAAGGGATGCGCTCATGCCTCAAACCTCAGCAGCACCTGGCCGGGGCTTGTCTGCCGGCCCACTTCTGCCAGCACGGCAGCCAGCACCGCATCGTGCGGGGCGTTGACGGCATGCTCCAGCTTCATGGACTCGATCACCAGCAGGGTGTCGCCGCGCTTGACGGCCTGGCCGGGCGTGGCGTGAACGGCAATAACCTTCCCGTTGAAGGGCGCACGCAGTTCCTGTGCAGCCGCCGTGCCGCCCGACACGGCCGGCTCAAATGTCGCGTCTTCCAGAAACAGGTCGACGGCGCCCCTCTGGGCGTGCCAGCGCGCACCGGGCTGGCCGGCCGATTCATTCAGGCGCACAAGCGATATGCGCTGGAGCGCCTGGCCCGTGCGCAGCACCTCGCCGCCCGCTTCAACCTCCAGTTCACCGCCGCCCAGTTCGCGCACACGCAAGTCCAGCAGCCCGGTGCGATGCCGCAGCCGGACCGGCCTCGGAAAGGGGCATGGCAGGCTGGACCCGGGATTTCTGGCAAAAATGGCCTCTAGCCCATATGGCACAAGGGCTTGCAGCTCCTCTTTTTGTAGCAGATCCCGGATGCTGTCTCCGTGCGCCTGTAAAAAGGGGATCAGTGCCTGGCCTGCACGAAACACCGGATGGGCAAGGCAGGCCGCCAGAAAGCTGCGGTTGGTGGGCAAGCCCAGCACCTCGGTGCGGCCCAGCGCCGCCACCAGCTGGTCAATCGCCTGCTCCCGTGTCGCGGCATGCGCCACGAGCTTGCCCAGCATCGAGTCGTAATGCGGCGACACGACCTGGCCTTCAAACAAGGCGTGGTCAAAGCGCACACCACCCGGCTCGCGAAAATGTTGCACCGTGCCGGTGTGCGGCGTGAAGTTCTCGTCCTCGGCGCACAGGCGCACTTCAATTGCGTGGCCGGTGAATACCACCCGCTCCTGCGCAAGAGGCAGCGGCTCACCTTGGGCCACGCGCAGTTGCCATTCGACCAGATCAAGACCTGTCACCGCTTCGGTCACGGGGTGCTCAACCTGAAGCCGCGTATTCATCTCCATCAAGAAAAAGTCCGGTCCGTCAACCAGAAACTCCACCGTCCCCGCCCCCACATAGCCCGCCGCCTGCGCCAGCGCCACAGCCGCGCCGCACATGCGCGCATGCAGCGCCGCATCCACCGCCGGGCTGGGCGTTTCTTCCACAATCTTCTGGTGGCGGCGCTGCACCGAGCAGTCGCGCTCACCGAGGTGGATGCAATGGCCATGCGCATCCGCAAACACCTGAACCTCCACATGGCGCGGGTTCAGCAAGGCCCTTTCAATCAGCAACTCCGCGCTGCCAAAGGCCGACAGCGCTTCCGACCGCGCGCTCTGCAGCGCTGCCGGCAACTGACTCGCCTCCTGCACCAGACGCATGCCGCGCCCACCGCCGCCGGCCACGGCCTTGACCATGATGGGGTAGCCGATGCGCCCGGCTTCGGCCGCAAAGCGCACGTCGGACTGGTCATCGCCCTGGTAACCGGGCAGGCAGGGCACGCCCTGAGCGCCGGCCAATTGTTTGGCAGCCGACTTGCTGCCGAGCTGCCGGATGGCCGCTGGCGGTGGCCCCACCCAGGTCAGGCCCGCAGCGATCACCGCATCGGCAAACGCGGCGTTCTCGCTGAGAAAGCCATAACCCGGATGCACGGCATCGGCGCCGCTGGCCTGGGCCGCGGAAATCAGCTTGTCGATGCGCAAATACGAATCGGCCGAGCTGACGCCGCCCAGCGCAAACGCGCTGTCGGCTTCGCGCACATGCAGCGCCTGCGCATCGGCGTCTGAATACACCGCCACCGTCTGCAAGCCCATGGCGTGCGCGGTGCGCATGATGCGACGTGCGATTTCGCCGCGGTTGGCGATCAGGAGCTTGTTGATGCTTCTCATGCAGCAGGCTTCTTGCCGGACTTGGCCACACCCATGATCTTGGCGATGATGCCCATCATCACCTCGTCGGCCCCGCCGCCTATGGAGGCCAGGCGGCCGTCGCGGAACATGCGCGAGACCTTGTTCTCCCAGGTGTAGCCCATGCCACCCCAGAACTGCAGGCAGGTGTCGGGCACCAGGCGGTTCAGCCGCCCGGCCTTGAGCTTGGCCATGGAAGCGAGCTCGGTCACGTCCTGGCCTTGCACATACAGCTCGCAGGCGCGGTATGTCATCGCGCGCAGGCTTTCGACTTCGGTCTTCATCTCGGCCAGCTTGAACTGCACCCATTGCTGGTCGGCCAGCGCGGCGCCGAAGAGCTTGCGCTCATGCGCCCACTCGACCGTCCATTCAATGCAGTTGCTCAGCGACTGGATGCAGCTGGCCGCGCACCACAGGCGCTCTTCCTGGAACTGCATCATCTGGTAGGTAAAACCCGATCCCTCGCTGCCGATCAGGTAGCGCTGCGGCACGCGCACTTCGTCAAAATAAATCAGGCCGGTGTCGGACGAGTTCATGCCGATCTTTTTGATCTTCTTCGCGGCTTCAATGCCTTTGCGCAGCTTGCCCTTGTCGCGCATGGGCACCATGACCAGGCTTTTGTTTTTGTGCGCGGGGCCGTCGCCGGTATTGACCAGCATGCACATCCAGTCGGCCTGCAGGCTGTTGGTGATCCACATCTTTTGGCCGCTGATGACGTAGTCGCCACCGTCCTTGCGGGCATGGCTTTTGATGGAGGCGACATCGCTGCCGGCGCCCGGCTCGCTCACGCCGATGCAGCCCACGGCGTCGCCGGCAATCGCGGGCGCCAGAAACTCGCGCTTGAGCTCGTCGCCGCCAAAGCGTGCCAGCGCCGGCGTGCACATATCGGTCTGCACGCCGATGGCCATGGGTACCCCGCCACAGTCGATATGGCCCAATGCTTCGGCCATGGCCACGCCGTAGGAATAGTCCAAGCCCGCGCCGCCGTATTCCTCGGGTTTGGTCAGGCCCAGCAGGCCGAGCTTGCCAAGTTTTTTGAACACTTCATGCGCGGGGAAGATTTCGGCGGCTTCCCATTCGTCGACATGCGGGTTGATCTCGGCGTCGATAAAGCGTTTAAGGGTTTTCTGGATTTCCAGGTGTTCGTGTGTGTATTGCATTTTTTTGTCTCCGTCTTTGAAGGGACTACATGCGCGCCACGCCAAACTGCATGGGCCGCAACTGCCGCGCCTCGGCGTCTGCGCACATCGCCAAACATTCGGCCAGCACCGCACGCGTGTCGCGCGGGTCGATCACGCCGTCGTCCAGCACCAGGCCGGAGGTATAGAACACGTCGGCCTGCGCCTCGAACATGGCGACGATCTTGTCGTACTGGGCTTGCGACTGGGCTGGGTCCGGCGCGATGCCTTTGCGCGCCAGCGCCGCCTCACCGACGATCTGCATGGTGCGCGCGGCCTGTTCGCCGCCCATCACCGCCGTTTTGGCGCTGGGCCAGCTGAACAGAAAACGCGGCGCGTAACCGCGGCCGCACATGCCGTAGTTGCCCGCACCGAAGGATGCGCCGCACTGGATCGTGATTTGCGGCACGGTGGCGTTGGTGACGGCCTGGATCATCTTGGAGCCGTGCTTGATCATGCCGGCCTGCTCACTCTCTTTGCCGACCATATAGCCGGTGGTGTTTTGCAAATAGACGATGGGGTGACCGAGCTGGCACATCAGCTGGATAAAGTGTGTGGCCTTGTTGGCGCCGGCCACGTCGATCGGGCCGTTGTTGCTGATGATGCCGACGGCATAGCCGTCAATGGACGCCTGCACGCACACGGTGGCGGCGCCGTAAAGCGCTTTGAAGGGCAGAAAGTCAGAGCCGTCAACGAGCCGGGCAATCACCTCGTGCATGTCCAGCGGCTGGCGCAGGTCGCTGGGGACCAGGCCCAGGAGCTCTTCGGCCGGGTACAGCGGGTCCCGGGGTTTCCCATCATTTGCTATTGAATTAATAGCTGAAAACCCATGACGCACCTGGGCTGGAGGCCGATTTGACCATGAAGTGCGGGCCACAACCTCGCGCGCCAGGCCCAGCGCCTGCCGGTCATCGTCGGCCAGTTGTTCGCCCAGGCCCGAGGTGCCGGCGTGCATTTCGGCGCCGCCCAGTTCTTCTTCCGTGGCGACTTCGCCCGTGGCGGCCACCAACAGCGGCGGGCCGGCCAGGAAGGCGCGCGAGCGTTTGCGCACCATGATGACCACGTCGCTCAGGCCCGGCATGTAGGCGCCGCCCGCCGTGCCCGAACCGTGCTGCACTGTAATGACGGGAATGCCCGCCGCCGACAGCCGGGCCAGGTTGCGAAAGAGGCTGCCGCCGTGCACAAAACCTTCGACCCGGTAACGCATGAGGTTGGCGCCCGCGCTTTCCACCAGGTGGATAAAGGGCAGCTTGTTCTGCAGCGCGATCTCCTGCACGCGCAGGATTTTTTCCAGCCCCATGGCCTGGACGGCGCCGGCTTCAATGCCTGAATCACTGGCCACCACCATGCAGCGCACGCCGCTCACAAAGCCGATGCCGGCGACCACGCCGCCACCCGGCACCGATTGGGCTGCGTCCTTGCTGTCCTGCAAATAGCCCGCGAGGGAACACAACCCGATCCACGGCGCGCCCGCGTCCAGCAGCAGCGCCACACGTTCGCGCGGCAGCAGCTGGCCACGCTTGTCGAAGGCGGGCCGTGATCTGGCGGAGGCGGCGGCGCTGCGCTCTTCCAGCGCGCGCAGCGCGGCGATGCGCGCGAGCATGGCCTCACGCCGCTGCAGGGCGACGGCGCCTTCTGCATTCCATGCCGATTGAAAGAGGGTCATGACTGGAAGACCTTGGGAGTTTCGGCCAGGTGAAAACCTTCAAAAGGTTGGATGGCCTCACGCTGCAAAGCCTCGGCGTCGGGCCGCTTCATGGGCCAGCCCATGCGCACCTGGGGCCGGGCGCCATCGACCCGCAGCGTGCTGCCGCTGATGAAGTTGGCGGCCTTGCTGAGCAGGAAGACGACGGCGGCCGAGGTTTCGCTTTCAGTGCCGAAGCGGCCCAGCGGCACGGTGTTGCGCATCTCGCGCAGCATGGGGCCGGCCTCGGGCGGGTAGTGGTCCATCCCGCTGGAGGCGATGTAGCCGGGCGCGAGCGCGTTCACGCGAACGCCGTTGTGGGCCCATTCGGCGGCGGCGGTTTCGGTGAAGCTCACCATGCCGGCGCGCGCCGCGCCGCTGTGGCCCATGCTGGGCATGGAGCCCCACATGTCGGCCACGATGTTGACGATGCTGCCGCCTTTGCCTTGCATGGCTTGCAGGTAGCATTCGCGCGCCATCAAAAAGCCGCCGGTCAGGTTGGTGTTGATGACGGCCTCCCAGCCTTTGGCGCTGATGGATTCGAGCGGCGTGATGTACTGGCCGCCGGCGTTGTTGACCAGGCCGTCGATGCGGCCCTGCGCCACCACGATCGCGGTGATGGTGGTTTTGACGGCCTCTTCCTGGCGGATGTCACAAGGGTGAAAACTCACGCGCCCGCCCTGCGCCACGATTTCACCGGCCACGCTGTGCAGCTTGTCGATATTGCGGCCTATCAGCACCACATGCGCGCCCAGCGCGGCCAGTTCATGCGCGATGCAACGGCCGATGCCCGAACCGCCGCCGGTGACGACGATGACCTGGCCGGCAAAGAGGCCGGGCTGGAAGACGGATTGGTAACTCATGGTCGGGCCTTTCTTGCCGGCGTTTTTTCCCCAATGAACAGGGCCATGGCCGCGTCCGCCAGGTCGTCCAGCGATGCATCTTTCTTCGCGTCAAACCACTGCACCGACCAGTTGAGCGCGCCGAAGATCAACAGGCGCGCGAGCTTCACCGGCCCCTTGAGCTGGCCCGCTTTGGCCAAGGCCTCCAGCACCGGCGCCCAGACGGCTTCGTAGTCGCTTTGCAGCTTGGCCAGCAGGCTGCGTTGCCGTGCGGTGATAGAGCGCGACTCATACAGCATCACCGGAATGAAGTCGCTGCCGGGGCCGAGCAGCACGTCAAAGTGGTTGCGGATCAGCACGCGCAGCAGCGCCGGCGCTTCAGCCGTGGAAAGCCCCGCCGCCTGCAGGGCCGCGGCCTGGCGCTGCAGGGCCGAACGCATGCCCTCTTCCATCACGGCGTTGAGGATTTCCGCCTTGCTTTTGAAGTGGTAGAAGGGCGAGCCGCTGTGCATGCCGACAGCGGCCGCGATGTCGCGCGTGCTGGTGGCGTCAAAGCCTTTTTTACGGAACAACCGGGCGGCGGTGTTGACGAGTTCGACCCGCCGGTTGCCGTCGTCACGCTCGTCCAGTGTTTTGCGCGGGCGGCCGCGTGGGCGTTTTTCAGCGGCGCCGGCCTCGGGTTTTGTTCGGGTTTGAGGTTGCGCAGGTACTCGCGGGGCGGGGCGCGATCGCGCGGCAGGTTTGTCCATAAGGGCAGACCATATCAAAACCCGGTATTTTTAGCAAGCACGTGCTTTGTGAAAATACCTTGCGAACGACATCCCTGTCAGCGAGCGGTGTTCTTTCTCGCGGGTGCAGCTTTCGCAGACGCCCCGACCTGTGGGTGCGTACCGTGAATGTGGTCGGCATGGCCCTTTCCTGCGGGCGCACGGCTGTGTTCCAGCGCAGCTTTTTCCAGCCCGCTCAGGATGCCGCATGAAGCGCTGGCCTGGCCGCTGGCGCATTGCTCGCGCAGCAGCTTCAGGTCTTTCTCAAGTGCCTTGAGTTCACGGATGCGCGCCGCGACATGGCCGATGTGTTCGTCCAGCAGCGCGTTGATGTCGGCGCAGCTTTCATCCGGTGCGTCCTTGAAGTCCAGCAGCGTGCGGATCTCGCCCAGCGTCATGTCCAGTGAGCGGCAGTGGCGGATAAAGGCCAGGCGCTGCACATGGCTTTCGTCGTACACGCGGTAGTTGGCGTCGGTGCGCGCGGCTTCGGGCAGCAAGCCCTCGCGCTCGTAATACCGGATGGTTTCCGCCTGGGTCTGCGTGGCCTTGGCCAGTTCTCCAATTTTCATCATGGGCTCCATCAGGTGCGGATTGCCGCCTCGCCGACCCTTCAGTAGGGGTACTCAGAAGGCGGCCTTGACTCTAAGGTCGCTACAAGGTTTCCAATTAAGCCATGAAAACTGAAAACACACCTGTTATCGACGCGCACAACCACTCCAGCTGCTGCGGCGCCCCTGCGCCTGCGGCCGCCGCGCCCGTGCCGCTGGGCGCCGGCGGGCAACTTTTCCGCATCGCCACCATGGACTGCAGCGCCGAAGAGTCCGACATCCGCCGCGCGCTGGAGCCGATAACCGGCATCCGTTCGCTGGGTTTTCAGCTCGGCGCGCGCACGCTTCGGATCGAAGCGTCCGAAGGCGCTTATCCGCTGGCGCTGGAGGCGATTCGCAAAGCCGGGTTTGATCCGAAACCTGCCACCTCCACCAATGCATCGCAAAACGGTGACCATGCGGGGCACGACCACAGCCACGATCACGCCCATGACCACAGCGAAGGTCACGGCTTCAGCAGCGGCGTCACGCGCCTGGTCGCGGCACTGGTGCTGGCGGTCGGCGCTGAAGCGGTGTCATTCTTTGCACCCGACGTGATGGCCTGGAAGCTGGCCGGCATGGCCATCGCCGCCGTGGCCATTGCGCTGGCCGGCCTGGACACCTACAAAAAAGGCATGGCCGCACTGCTGCGCGGCAAGCTCAATATCAACGCGCTGATGTCGGTGGCCGTGACCGGCGCCTTCCTGATCGGCCAGTGGCCCGAAGCCGCCATGGTGATGGCGCTGTATGCGATAGCCGAGCTGATTGAAGCCAGGGCCGTGGACCGTGCGCGCAATGCCATCAAGGGCCTGCTGGACATGGCGCCCGACGAAGCGCTGATGCGGGGCGCAGACGGCGTTTGGTCAGCCACGCCGGTCGCCGCCGTGCCGCTGGAGGCCGTGGTGCGCATCAGGCCGGGTGAACGCGTGCCGCTGGACGGCGAGGTGACGCTGGGCCACAGCGCCGTCAACCAGGCGCCCATCACGGGCGAGAGCATCCCGGTCGACAAGGAACCCGGCGACGCCGTCTTTGCCGGCACCATCAACGAAACCGGCGAGATCGAAGTGCGTGTCACGGCAGCCGCCGACAACACCACGCTCGCGCGCATCATCCACGCCGTTGAGCAGGCGCAAGGCAGCCGCGCGCCGACACAGCGTTTTGTCGACCGCTTTGCCGCCGTCTACACACCGGCGGTGTTTGCCATCGCCGTCGCCGTGGCGGTGCTGATGCCGCTGCTGGCGGGCCTGACATGGCAGGAGTCGCTCTACAAGGCGCTGGTGCTGCTGGTGATCGCCTGCCCCTGTGCGCTGGTGATTTCCACACCGGTCACCGTGGTGAGCGGCTTGTCGGCGGCGGCGCGCCGGGGCATCCTGATCAAGGGCGGCACCTACCTTGAAGAGGCGCGCCTGCTCAAGGCCGTGGCACTCGACAAGACCGGCACCATCACCGAAGGCAAGCCCCAGCTCGTGGACTGGCGCGCCTGGGGCGGCGCCGATGCAGCAACGGCCGCGCAGCTGGCCGGCGCCATGGCCTCACGCTCGGACCATCCGGTGTCCAAAGCCATTGCCGCAGGATTGAACGTTGAGACTGCCGATGTGCAGGCCTTCAAAGCCTTGCCGGGCCGGGGCGTTGAGGGAGCCATCGCCGGCAAGCGCCTGGTGCTGGGCAATCACCGCCTGATCCATGAACTCGGCTTGTGCGGGGTAGAACTTGAAGCCGAGCTCGCCCGGCATGAACAACAAGGCCGCACCGTGACGCTGCTGGCTGACGATGCACACGTGCTGGCGCTCTTTGCCGTGGCCGACACCATCAAGGAGACCTCACGTCAGGCGATTGCCGACCTGAAGGCACTGGGTGTTACGCCGGTGATGCTGACCGGCGACAACGCCGCCACCGCGCAAGCCATCGCTGCGCAAGCCGGCATTGCAGACGCGCGCGGCGACCTGCTGCCCGAGGCCAAACTCGCCGCCATCCAGGCGATGCAGCAACGCTACGGCGCCACCGGCATGACGGGCGACGGCATCAACGACGCACCCGCGCTGGCGCAGGCCGACATCGGCTTTGCCATGGGCGGGGCCGGCGCCGACACCGCCATGGAAGCGGCCGACGTGGTGATCATGAACGACAACCTGGAGCGTGTGGCCGAAACGGTGCGGCTGTCAAAGCGCACGCACGCCATCCTGTGGCAGAACATCAGCCTGGCGCTGGGCATCAAGAGCGTCTTCCTGGTGATGGCCGTCTTTGGCACGGCCACGATGTGGATGGCGGTGTTTGCCGACATGGGCGCCAGCCTGCTGGTGGTGGGCAATGGTTTCCGTTTGCTGCGCAAGCAGCAAAAGTGATGGCGACAGACCACACCCGCAATACCTACGTGCAGCTGATGCTCGGTTTCAGTCAGAGCGTCGGCCAGGATCACGAATTACGTTGGGCATGGCTGATGGCCGCGCACATTGTGGGCCAGCAAAATTCTGGTTTGCATTGGCGCAGCCACATCGCCATGCTGCGGTTTGCGTTAAAGACGCGGGACTACCCCGAAGCGGCAGGCCAGCTGATGCGCCTGAGCCTGGTGCCCCTGGGGCATCTCGCAGGCCGGCTTCCTGCCGGGAACCACGGGCGCGCCACTGTCAGTGCATTCACGCCCATGCCCGTCGACCCCTCTCTTGGGGAGCTGATTTCGCAAGCTCACCAAAAAGAGAGATGAAGCGCCACTTCAACGGGTGAAGCGGCGTCATTCGGTCCGAGTGGTTCTTAGCGCTCGACCGTCTTGTTCCAGCGCGCGTTCCAGGCCGGGCGGTTTTCGTTGATCGCATCCCAGTCCACGGCGATCGCCGTCTTCATGTACTCGTTCATCTGCGCCACCAGTGCGCCGGCCTTGCCCGAGGCTTTGGTTTTGGGGTTGGACGGAATCTGGTCGCCGAATTCCAGCGCCGCGGCCTGGGCTTCAGGCGACAGCAGGTATTGCGCCAGCTTGTGCGCCAGCGCGGGCTCACTGTTTTTGGCAATCACGCATTCGCCGACCGTCAGCACCGCCGAGCCTTCCTTGGGCTGCACGTATTCGACCGGCAGGCCCTTGTCCTTGAGCACGCCGACGGCCGTCGGTGTGAGCGGGAACATCGCGGCTTCACCCGTCTGCACCATCTCGGCCAGCTTGGCGGAGCTGGGGATGTACTCGAGCACATTGGGGCCGATGGTGGTGGGCCAGGCCTTGAAGCCGGGCTCGACGTTCTTGTCATTGCCGCCCTGGATGCGGTTGAACAGCAGAAAACCGTGCAGGCCGAAGGTGGACGAGGACAGCGACTGGAACACCACCTTGCCCTTGTATTTCGGGTTGGCCATGTCCATCCACGAGGTGGGCGGCGCCCAGCCTTTTTCGGTGAACATCTTCTTGTTGTAGGCGATGCCGGTCATGCCGATGTTGACGCCGGCGGCCATGTCGCCCTTGAAGCGTGCGGTCGGGAAGAGGTCGTTCAGCGCGGGCGTGGCCTGCATCTTCTCGCACAGGCCCATGCCGATGGCGCGGTACATGATGCCGTCGTCCAGGAACATCACATGCATCTGCGGGTTGTCCTTGTTGGCCTGCGCCTTGGCCAGGATGTCGGACGAGGTGCCGGGCACCACCACCACCTTGACGTTATTGGCTTTCTCGAACGCACCGAAGACATGCTCGGTGTAGGTTTTTTCCATGGTGCCGCCGTTCATGCCGATGTACAGCGTCTTGGTCTGCGCCATGGCGTTGCCGCCGGCCAGGCTGGCGGCCGCAAGGGCCAGGCACACCGCGGTGGCGCGGGTGGACAGGAATCGTGAGGATGTTTTCATGAAAGGCTCCTGGTGGCTTGGTGGGTGAGTGAATGAATGAATGGATGGATGGAATCAATGGGAGGAAGCAAGGACGGACGAGGCAACAGCGGAAGGGACAAGGCCGGCGGTTGCCGCACGCGGACTTGCTGAGAAACGGGTCACCGAGAACGCGTCGATGGGTGTGACGCTCTCGCCGTCACGCACCAGGTCGGCCAGCACGGCGCCCACACCAGGGCCCAATTGAAATCCGCCGCCGGCAAAACCGAATGCATGAATCAGGCCCGGTGTGGTGGCGCTGGGGCCTATCACCGGCAGGCGGTCGGGCAGGTAGCCTTCGGTGCCGCTCCAGGTGCGGATGATGTGGGCGTTTTTGAGCGCCGGCAGCAGCTCGACGGTTTGCTGCATCAGCCCGGCCATGCCGCTGCGCTGCGCGCGGGCGCGCTGGTCGTCCAGCGCATAGCCCCGGCCGCCGCCGATGACGCAGTTGCCACGCGCCACCTGGCGGGCATACACACCGCCGCCTTCCACGCCCAGGCTCAGATTCATGAACACGGGCAGCGGCTCGGTCACCGCCATCTCGGGGTGGCCGGACTCCATGGGCACGATGTCGCCGAACTGGCCCGCAATGGTGGCGGCCCAGGCGCCGGCGCAATTGAGCAGGTGTTGGGCACGCACTTCCAGCACACTGCCCGAGCGCAGCACAAATTCGGTGCCGTCATGTGCGGCTTGATCCACACGCGTCTGCTCGCGGATGTCGGCGCCCAGGCGTTTGGCGGCCAGCGCAAAGGCCGGCGACACCAGGCGCGGGTTGGCCTGCCCGTCTTCGGGGCACAGCGAAGCACCCACGGCAGCCTTGCCCAGCCAGGGGCAGCGTTCTCGCAGCGCGCGCGTCGAGAGCATTTGCAGGTCCATGCCAAAGCCGTGTGTGCGCTCGCGGTAGTTTTCGAGCGAAGCCAGGTCGGCCTCGCTGCGCGCAATCTTCAAATGGCCCGAGCGCAGGTATTCGCCGTCGGTGCCGATGAGTTCAGGCAGCTGTGCCCACAGGCCCTGCGCACGCTGCGACAGCGGCAACTGGCTGAGCGGCCGGCCCTGGCGGCGCACGCCGCCGTAGTTGACCCCGCTGGAGCGAGAGCCGCACAGGTCGCGCTCGAGCAGCACCACCGACAAGCCCATGCGGCGCAGGAACAGCGCCGCCGATGAACCCATGATGCCGCCGCCGATGATGGCGACGTCGGCTTTGAGGCGCTCCATCATGCAGCCTCCTGTTGGATCGCCGGTGCAACCACGGCCGAAAACGGCAGCGGCTTGATGGGCGACTGACCGCGCAGGCGGCCCACGGCGTCAGGCTGGGCAGCACAGGCGTGCGCGAGGATTTCAGCCGCCGCCACACCGCAGGTGCGGCCCTGGCAGCGGCCCATGCCGACGCGTGTCAGCGCCTTCAGGCGGTTCATCTCGCGCGCGCCGGTGTCGGCCACGCAGCGGCGCAATTCGCCGGCGTTGATTTCTTCGCAGCGGCAGACCACCAGCTCGTCCGGCGCAGACGCAGCCCAACCGGCGGGAAAAGGAAATGCCCGCTCCAGCCCCCGGCGAAACGAGGCGACAGCGGCCAGGCGGTTTTCAAGCGATGCTGCGCGCGCTGCATCAACTGTCTTTCCGGCATCAGCCAACAGCGCCAACGCAGCGCGTTCGCCCGCCCACTCGGCCGCATCGGCGCCCATGATGCCGGCGCCGTCGCCTGCGAGGTACACGCCGGGCACGCTGGAGCGGCCCGCAGCATCGCGCTCGGGCAACGCACCGCGTTGCAGTTTGTCGTAATGGAAACGGCAGCCCAGCAAATCAGGCAATTGCGTTTCGGGCCGCAGCGCATAACCAAAGCCCACGCCGTCGCAATCGATGTGGTGGTCACGGCCCGCCTTGCGCCAGTGCATGGCCTGCACGCGCTCGCCGCCGGTGGCGCGTGTCAGCTCAACACCCTGATGCACGGCAATGCCATGCAGCCGCAGCCAGCCCAGGTAAAACAGGCCCTTGGCAAACAGCGTGGGCTGGCCCAGCATGGCGGGCGCTGCCGCAGCCTTGTCGGCAAAACGGGCCGTGTCGAGCACCGCGACCACCTGGGCGCCGGCCTTGGCATATTGGTAAGCAATCAGGTACAGCAAGGGCCCGGTACCGGCAAACACCACACGCGAGCCAATCGCACAGCCCTGGAACTTGAGCGCGACCTGCGCAGCGCCCAGCGCATAGATACCTGGCAAAGTCCAGCCCGGGAAAGGCAGCACACGGTCCGTCGCACCGGTGGCGACGATGAGGTGGCTGTAGGGCAGCGTGCTCATCTCCCCCTGGCGAAGCAGGTCCAGCTGGCTGGCCTCGGCGCTCCAGACCAGCGTGTCGGGACGGTAGTCGATCTTGTCCAGGATGCCGGCCATGGCGCTGTGCACCGCGTCGGCGCGGCTTGCTTCAAAACCGTAGAGCGTTTTCTTGGTGCGGGTAAAGCCCGGCGGCGGCTGGCGGTAGATCTGGCCGCCCCAGCGCAGCGCCTCATCCACCACCACCGGCCTGATGCCGTGCGCCACCAGCGTCTGCGCCGCACGAATACCGGCCGGCCCGGCGCCCACAATGACGGCCCGCACGCTCATACCGGGCCCTCCGCGCCCGTCACCAGCCGCATGCCCTCTTCGATAAAGGTGCCGCAGGCGCGCAGACGCCGGCCCGACTCGGTGGCAACCCAGCAGTCCTGGCAGGCGCCCATCAGGCAGAAGCCCGCGCGCGGCTCGCCGCTGAATTCACTGAAGCGCAGCTGCGCGCTGTGCGTCAGCACTGCCGTCAGCACGGTGTCGCCGGCCAGCGCCTTTAATGGTTGCCCATTCAGTACAAAACTCACGGGTGTGCGGCCGCTTTCGGCCACGCGATGGAGCAAAGCCCCGGACTCGGTGATGGGTTTCATTTGTGTCCGACCAGAATCTTGTCGAGGCCGTAGATGCGGTCCAGCACCAGCATGGCCACCGCCGTCAGCGCCACCATGAGCGCCGAGACCGCCGCCATCAGCGGGTCTATCGACTCGGTGGCGTACATGTACATGCGCACCGGCAGCGTCACGGTAGAAGGCGCGGTGACAAAAATCGACATGGTCACTTCGTCAAAGCTGTTGATAAAAGCCAGCAGCCAGCCGCCGGTGACGCCGGGCAAGATCATCGGCAGCGTGACGCGGACAAACACCGTCGCCTGGCTTGCGCCCAGCGAGAGTGCCGCCTGCTCGGCGCTGCGGTCGCTGCCCTCGACCGAGGCCAGCACCAGGCGCAGCACATAAGGCGTGATGATGACCACGTGCGCCAGCGCCAGCCAGAAGAAGCTGCCGGTCGCGCCGATCAGCGAGAAAGTGCGCAGCAGCGCCACGCCCAGCACCAGGTGCGGAATGATGAGCGGCGAGAGAAACAGGCCGTTGAGGAAATCGCGGCCCGGGAAGGTATGGCGCGCAATTGCCAGCCCGGCCGGCACGGCCAGCAAGGTGGCCAGCGTGGCGGAGATGGACGCCAGCCAGAGGCTGTTCTTGAAAGACTGCACAAAGTCCGAGTGCGCAAACACCGCGCGGAACCAGCGCAATGAAAAGTCCGTGGTCGGGATGGCCAGCGTGTTGCCCGGTGTGAAGGCCACCACGCACACGATGACCAGCGGCGCCAGCATGAAAGTAATGACGAGCGCGTTGAAGAGCAGCGCGAGGGGACCGTTTTTGGACATGGTGCGCGCTCCTTATCCGAGAGATTTCTTGTAGGAGCGCTCGAGCACACGGTTGTAGCTCAGCATGATGGCCAGGTTGGCCAGCAGCAGCGTGAGCGCGATGGCCGCGCCCAGCGGCCAGTTGAGCTCGTGCAGGTACTCGTCGTACACCACCGTCGCCACCATCTTCAGGCGCCGCCCGCCCAGCAGGCCCGGAATCGCAAAGGCGCTGGCGGAGAGGCCAAACACAATCAGGCTGCCCGAAAGAATGCCCGGCAGCACCTGCGGAAAGATGATGCGGCGCAAGGTGGTGAAGTGCGAAGCCTGCAGCGACAGCGCCGCGTCTTCCACACCCGGGTCCAGCTTTTGCAGCGAAGTCCACACCGGGATCACCATGAAGGGCAGCATCACATGCACGAGTGCGATGACCACCGCGGCCTCGGTATAGAGAATGCGCATCGACGGCAGGCCGACGGCGCGCATGGCCTGGTTGACCACGCCCTCGGGGCCGAGCAGCATGCTCCAGCCGAAAGCGCGCACCACCACCGACACCAGCAAAGGCGCCAGCACCACCAGCAGCAGGATGGAACGCCACGGGCTGCGCATGCGGCTGAGCACATAGGCCTCGGGCGCACCGACAACGATGCAGATCAGGGTGGTGAGCGCGGAGATCCACAGCGTGCGCCAGAAGATGCCGTGGTAGTAGTCGTCCGTCAACACGGCGGCGTAATGCGCCAGGGTAAAGCTGTTCTTCACGCCGGTGGCGTGGTCAAACACCTGGAAGGACAGCACTGCCGTGAGCGCCAGCGGCACCAGCAGCAGGCAGGCAAACAGCGTGAACGCCGGCGCCGACAGCAGCCAGGGCGTACGTGATGCACTCGCCCGAGCCGGAGCCACTATGGCCGCAGAGCTCATGCCGGCACCCCTTGCGCGCCAGGCAGCAGGCGCACCTGCTGGGCGGCCCAATCCAGGCCGACGTTGGAGCCTTCTTCAGCAGGCGCCGTGCCGTCGTTGGGGCAGACCACCGCGAGTTTGCCGGCGGCGGTCGACACCTGGTAGAGCCACTGGCTGCCGAGGAAAAAACGTTCATGCACCGTGCCGCCAATACGGCCCTGAGCTTCAGGCACCAGGCGGATTTTTTCGGGGCGCAGGCTCAGCACCACGGCGTCGCCTTCTTCCACACCCGGCGCTTCGACCTCCAGCGGCACATTGCCGCCCACACGCACCGTGGCCCAGGGGCCGGTGGCCATCACGCGGCCTTCCAGCAAATTGGCCTTGCCGACAAAGCTCGAGATAAAGCGCGTCTGCGGGTGTTCATACAACCGGTGCGGCTGGTCGATCTGCGTCACGCGGCCGGCTTCCATCACCACCACGCGGTCGCTGATGGACATGGCTTCGGTCTGGTCGTGCGTGACCATCACGGTGGTGGTGCCGACCTTGCGCTGGATCTGCCGCAACTCGAATTGCATTTCCTCGCGCAGCTTGGCGTCGAGGTTGGAGAGCGGCTCATCGAGCAGCAGCACCGGCGGCGAAATGACCAATGCGCGGGCCAGGGCCACGCGCTGGCGCTGGCCGCCCGACAGCTCACGTGGGTAGCGGGCGGCGTGCGCCTCCAGGTGCACCAGGGCCAGCGCGGCTTTCACGCGCTCGGCGCGTTCTTCTTTCGGCACGCGGCGCATCTCCAGGCCGAAGCTCACGTTGTCGTACACGCTCATGTGCGGGAAGAGCGCGTAGCTCTGGAACACGATGCCCAGGCCGCGCGAGTTAGGTTTGGCGTGGGTGATGTCACGGCCGTCCAGCGTGATTTGGCCCGAGCTCACCTCGCAAAACCCCGCAATCATTTGCAAGGTGGTGGTCTTGCCGCAGCCCGAGGGGCCGAGCAGCGAGACAAATTCGCCCTTCTCCACCGACAGGTTCATGTCGGCCACGGCGCGGGTGGCGCCGTAAGACTTGTTCACATTCGCCAGGGTCAAAAAGGACATGGGGAGCACCTCTGCAACAAGGGGAATGACCAGCGCCGCACAAACAAAACGATGTGCAAAACGATGACACCCTGATGACTTCATGCTAGGGCATCCCATAAAAAATCGTCAATAGGTTATTCCGTATAGAGATATCTTTATTTGATTTATTCCGTTTAACGGAATTTATATACACTTAAGGCAATACTGATTCCGCCAAGGGAGACGCCATGAAAGACGATGACAATAGCTCCAGCAGCGTGCAGCGCGCCTTTTCCATCATCCGGGCACTGGCCGCCACGCAGGCCAAGGGCGGGCGTATCACCCACATTGCCAAGGCCACGGGCCTCACGCAGGCGACCACCCACCGCATCCTGCAAAGCCTGGTGGCCGAGCGTGTGGTCGAGCAGGAAACCGGTTCGAAGCTCTACCGACTGAGCATTGATTTTTTTGCGCTGGCCGCACAGGCCGGCAACACCATGGACCTGCGCAGCCTGTGCCGGCCTTCGATGCTGCGGCTGTGTGCCAGCCTGGGCGACACCATCTTTTTGCTGGTGCGCAGCGGCTTTGACGCCGTTTGCCTGGACCGCAGCGAAGGCCCGTTTCCCATCCGCTCGTTCACCGGCGACATCGGCGGGCGCGTGGCGCTGGGCATGGGCCAAGGGGGCCTGGCCATCCTGGCGTTTTTGCCCGAGACCGAGCGCGAAGAAGTGATCCGCTACAACCTGCCGCGTGTGCGTGAGTTCGGCGTGTACGACGAGGTCTACCTGCGCACCGAGATCGAGCGCGTGCGCGAGCTTGGTTATGCCGGGCGCAATACCAACCTGCTGGACGGCATGGCCGGCGTCGGTGTGCCGGTGCTGGACCGCGAAGGCCGCGCCGTCGCCGCGCTCAGCGTGGGCACGATCTCTTCACGCCTGAGCCCTGACCGCCTGCCCACGGTGGTGGAGCTGCTCAAGCGCGAAGCCACGGCCATCAGCGCGCAGATCAATCCATTTGACAGCACGTTGCGGCGGCCGGCGCAGAGCTTGGCGCCGACTGACAACACTTGAGACCCTCGGTGCTCGAGAGCTGCTCACAAACCCAGCGAAGCGGTCCTGGCTAGGCGCGCCGCCGCAGACAGTGCTACAGCACGGCAAGGCGGCGCAACAACGCCAGGAGGGTTTTTGAGCGGCTCAGGGCGCGGCGGCCTGCTCGCGCAGCCAGCCGCGCAACTGCACCAACGGCCGCCAGCTGGTTTTTTGCGAGGGCCAGACCAGGTAGTACGCAAAGTCCGAGCTCAGCGACAAATCAAACGGCACAGCCAGCGTGCCGTCGGCAATATCGTCGGCCACCAGGAAGCGCGGCAGCACCGCGAGCCCCAGCCCGGCTTTAACGGCCTGCGCGATCATGGAAAAGAGCTCGTACTTGGGACCGGTGCCCGCGCCCTGCACGTCGTCAATGCCAGCCAGCTGGAACCAGTCGCGCCAGGCATGCGGGCGCGTGCTCTGGTGGATGAGCGTGAACTTCAACACGTCCGCGGGGCGGCGCAGCTGCCGCTTTTTCATGAGCGCCGGGCTGCACACCACCACGCTGTCTTCGCCCATCAGGTATTCCGATTCCGTGCCGGGCCAGTCGGGTCGGCCGTAGTGAATGGCGGCATCCAGGCCCGTTAATGAAAAATCAAAGGGCTGCAGGCGCGTGGCCAGGTTCAGCGTCACATGCGGATGCGCTTTCAAAAAAGACGGCATGCGCGGGATCAGCCACTTGGTGGCAAAGGTGGGCACCACACCCAACTCCAGCGTGCCGCCCTCGCCTTTGGACGAGACCAGGTCCAGCATCGCGGCCTCGAGTGAATCCAGTGCCGGGCTGACGCGCGCCAGCAGCGAGCGGCCGGCGTCGGTCAGCTCCAGCTGGCGCGGCAGGCGCAGGAAAAGGCTCACATCCAGGTCCTGCTCCAGCCCGAGGATCTGGTGGCTGACCGCGCTCTGGCTCACCGACAGGTCTTGCGCCGCCAGCGTGAAGCTGCCGCGGTGGGCCGCCGCTTCAAAGGCCAGCAAGGCCTGGGTGGAGGGGATTTTCCGGCGCATCGCATGAATATATCTCATGCCTCCATCGAAATACATCCTTTGTGCCTCACACCAAAACTATCGAAAATCCGGCTTTCACCTGCCCATTACACGACTCAAAACACCTGAAATGACCCATCTCCAGAAGCTCCTCGCTTGCTGCCTGCCCGCCGAGGCCGTCAAAAGTATCCATGAGCAGATGTACGTTCATCCATCGCTGCAGCAAGCCGCGTCGGGCACCGTCACCCGGGCCGAACTGGCCCAAGCCTTGAACATGGCGCTGTTCTACAGCCTGGTGCAGCGCGTGCCCGCCGGGCAGGACTACATCGCCAGCGATGTGATCGCGCAAAAGCGCCAGGTGGTGTTTGACCACGGCGCGCTGCGCACGGTGCGCTGGCCCAGCGGCGCCCTGCCCGCCGGTGAGGCAGCCTTTACCCGCGTGCTGCGCCCGCTGGGGTTTGAACTGCAGGGCACCTACCCGCTGCCACGCCTGAAGATGACGGGCCGCGCGTATTGCCACCGCGATTTTCCCGAAGACATCGCGCAGTTCTTTGTCTCTGAACTTCACCCCGAGCAGTTCTCGGCGCCCTTCCAGTCGGCCGTCACGCGTGTGCTGTCGACCTCACGCGACCCGCTGGGGCCGCAGGACGTGGCCGACCTGGAGCAGCTCACGCGCGACGGCACATTGCCCCTGGCGCAGGCGCTGCGCCTGCTGCCGCAACTGCTGCAATGCTTTGACCGCCAGCACGGCGTCTTTGGCGTGGACGACTATGAGTTGCTGCTGGCCGAATCCGCCGAGATGGCCTGGATTGCCACCGAAGGCAATGCCTTCAACCACGCGACCGACCGCGTAAGTGATGTGGACGCGGTGGCTGAACGCCAGCGCGCGCTGGGCCGGCCCATCAAGGACAAGGTCGAGGTGTCGGCCAGCGGCCGTGTGCGGCAGACCGCCTTTCGTGCGGCCACGGTGCAGCGCGAGTTCATCACCCCCCAGGGCCGCATCACGCGCGACGTGCCCGGTTCGTTTTATGAATTCATCACACGTGACGCCCTGACGCCCATCGCCGCGAACGACCCGGTGCAGGCGCCGCGGCTGGACCTGGCCTTTGACGCCGGCAACGCCACCGGCATTTTCGGCATGACGGCCGCACGCGCATGAGCGCTGTGCGGGCGCTGTACGCACAGGCCAGCGGCTCACCCATACGCGCCATGCTGGCGCTGGCCGGCCAGGAGGACATGATTTCGCTGGCCGGTGGCCACCCGGATCCGGCGCTGCTGCCGGCCGGGTGGCTGCGCGAATCGCTGGAAGGCGTATCCGCAAAACTCCAGGGCCGCAGCCTGCAGTACGGCGCTACCGAAGGCTTGCCGGAGCTGCGCGAAGCCAGCGCTGCCTTGCTGATGCAGCGCGGCCTTGCGGCCAAAGCAAGTGAGCTCCTTATCACCACGGGCTCACAACAAGCCATCGATTTGCTGGCGCGTGTGCTCATCGAGCCGGGCGAAGGCATTGCGGTGGAATCATTCAACTACCCGGCCGCATTGCAGGCTTTTCGTTTTGCAGGCGCGCGGCTGATTGAAGTGCCGACCGACGCGCAAGGCATGGATGTTGACAGGCTCGAGGCCATTCTGCAGGCCGAGCGCCCGCGCGTGCTGTATGTGGTGCCCAACTTTGCCAACCCGACCGGTGCCGTGATGCCGCTGGCGCGGAGGCTTCACCTGCTGGAACTGGCTGCACAGTATGGCGTGACGCTGATCGAAGACGACCCCTACGGCGAGCTGTGGTTTGGCCAGGCGCCGCCACCGCCACTCGCACAACTCAACCAGCAGGCCGGCTCGCCCGCACAGGTCGCCTACATGACCAGCTATTCCAAGGTGGTGGCCCCGGCCCTGCGCCTGGGTGTGCTGCTCGCGCCGGCGGACATATCGCGCGCGGTGGTGCTGGCCAAACAGGCGGCCGATGTGCACAGCGGCTCGCTGGAGCAGCTCACACTGGCGGCCATGTTGGGCGCCAACCGACTCGCGCCGCACCTGGATGTGCTGCGCAAGGCCTATGCCCTCAAAGGCGCCACGCTGGCCGTTGCCTTGCGCACGCATGCCGGCGACCTGCTTGAATTTGACGCGCCGCAAGGCGGCATGTTTGTCTGGGCCCGGCTGCGCGCCGACTTGCCGCTGTTGCCGACACAGGACTGGGTGGACTTCGGCCTCCGGCACAAAGTGCTGGTTGTGCCGGGCGCCGCCTTCAGCATCAGCAATGCCGCGCAACCCTGGCTGCGTTTGAGCTTTGCCAATCCGTCACCCGCCGCGCTGCAGCAAGGCGCCGGGCGGCTGGGCCGCGGGCTGCACAGCCTCATCACACCCACCGCTTCCGATTTCAGGACAACCCACGAAAGGACTTCATCATGAGTCACGCCAGCGACGTTTCATCCCTCTTCAAAACCCTGGGTGTCAGTACCGACCTCAGCAGCAAGGCGGCTGCAGCCATCGAAGTGGTCACGCCGATTGACGGCAGCCTCCTGGCGCGCGTGGCCATCCACAGCGCCGCCGACGTCGACGGCGCACTGAACCGCGCCCACCAGCGTTTCATCGACTGGCGCAATGTGCCCGCACCCAAACGCGGCGAGCTGGTGCGGGCGTTTGGTGAAACCGTGCGCCGCCACAAAAACGAACTCGGCCAGCTGATCTCGCTGGAGACCGGCAAGATCTTGCAGGAAGGCCTGGGCGAGGTGCAGGAAGTCATCGACATCTGCGAGTTTGCCGTCGGCCTGTCGCGCCAGCTCTACGGCCTGACGATTGCCAGCGAACGCCCCGACCACAAGCTGCTGGAAACCTGGCACCCCGTGGGCGTGGTCGGCATCATCTCGGCGTTTAACTTTCCGATGGCGGTGTTTGCCTGGAACGCGGCACTGGCACTGGTGTGCGGCAACACACTGGCGTGGAAGCCTTCGGAGAAAACGCCGCTCTCGGCCATCGCCCTCAACGGCCTGCTGCTGCAAACGGCGAAAGACATCGGCCTGGCCACCGAAGGCCTGAGCGAATTGCTGATCGGCGAGCGCGCCACCGGCGAGGCGCTGGTCAAGCACCCGCACGTGAAGCTGGTGAGCGCTACCGGCTCCACCGCCATGGGCAAGAACGTGGCCATCGCTTGTGCCGGCCTCTTCAAGCGCTCGCTGCTGGAGCTGGGCGGCAACAACGCCGCCATCGTCTGCCCTTCAGCCAACCTGGAACTGGTGGTGCGCGGCGCGGCCTTTGCCGCGGCGGGCACCGCGGGCCAGCGCTGCACCAGCCTGCGCCGGCTCATCGTGCACCGTTCGATTTACCCCGAGCTGGTCAAACGCCTGGTGGCAGTGTTTGAACGCCTGCCCATCGGCAACCCGCTGAAAGACGGCACGCTGGTCGGCCCCTTGATCGACGGCCGCGCGTTTGAGGCCATGCAATCTGCCCTGGCCGAAGCAAAGAAGCTGGGCGCCACCGTGCACTTCGGTGAACGCCAGCCGGGCGATGGATCAGCCCACTATGTGCGCCCCGCCATCGTGGAGCTGAAGGAGCAAGCCGGCCCCATGCTGCATGAGACCTTCGCGCCAATTTTGTATGTCGTGCCTTACGACAACTTTGATGAAGCCATCGCACTGAACAACGCCGTGGCGCACGGCCTGTCGTCGGCCGTCTTCACGCAGGACCTGCGCGAAGCCGAGCAGTTCACCTCGGCGCGCGGCTCCGACTGCGGCATTGCCAACGTCAACATCGGCACCAGCGGTGCGGAGATCGGCGGCGCGTTTGGCGGCGAAAAAGAAACCGGCGGCGGGCGCGAGTCGGGATCGGATTCGTGGAAGGCTTATATGCGCCGTGCCACCAACACGGTCAACTACGGCAGCAGCTTGCCGCTGGCGCAGGGGATCCGGTTCGAGATTTAAGCCGGAAAGCATTTGCTATCTTTTTAGTAGCATCCCACCTATACCCTATAAAGGCTAGAGGCCAATTATTCTTACAAAAGAAGAAAGGCCTTGCAAGACGGCGTGCGCGTTAGACGGCCGAGAAATCCGGCTTGCGCTTAGCCATAAACGCCGAGAAGGCCTCGCGCGCGGCCGGCTCGCCCAGCATGCGGCCGAAGCTGGCGCCCTCTTCCGCCATGCGCTCGGCCACCACGGTGGCGTTGCCTTTTTTCATGAGGCGTTTGGTTTCCATCAGCGCGCTGAGCGGCTTGGCCACCAGCTTTTGTGCCTGGCGTTGCGCCAGTGCGTTGGCTTCGGTGGGCGGCACGATGCGGTTGATCAGGCCGATCTCGAGTGCGGTCTCGGCCATGAAAGGCTCGCCCAGCAGCAGCGCTTCAGCCGCGCGCGGGTAACCCATCAGTTGCGGCACCAGGAAGCTCGATGCCGCTTCCGGGCACAGGCCCAGGTTGACGAAGGGCATCGAGAACGCGGCGTTGTCGCCGGCATAAACCAGGTCGCAATGCAGCAGCAATGTGGTGCCAATGCCCACGGCCGGGCCGCACACCGCCGCGACCAGGGGCTTTGGAAAACTGCTGATGCCGCGCAGGAAGCGGAACACCGGCGAGTCGGATGTGGCGGGCGGGTTGTTCAAAAAGTCGGCGATGTCGTTGCCGGCGGAAAAAATGGTTTCGTGGCCCTGGATCACTACCGCGCGCACAGCCGCGTCGTGATTGGCGGACTCCAGCGCATCGGCCAGGGCGCCATACATGGCGGCGGTGATGGAGTTTTTCTTGTCCACACGGTTGAGGGTGATGGTCATCACGCCTGCGTCGACGTGGACCAGGATTTCGGGGATGCTGCCGGTAGAAACCGGGCTGATGGAGGTGGGAGTGTTCATGGTGTTTTCCGATTGAGACGCCAAGTGTCTCATTCCTTGTAATAGACGATCTGCGTGCTGGTAGCCAGCAGCACGCCGGCTTCGCTCCACAGTTGCGCGGTCTGGTCGAAGAAGCCGTTGCGAAAGGCCTGCGCCCTGGCCTGGCCGAACAAAAAGCCATCGCCGCATTGCGCCAGCTGGGCGCTGTCCGCATGGAAGTAGGTGGTGATCGACACCGTGCCTGCCGGCACGCGCGTGGCGCGGCGCAGCCAGACGCGCGGGTAGAACACGTCGGACAGGGCGGCAAGCGCCGGGAAGTCCAACGGGCGCGGCGGGTCGTCGCGCACCCACAGTTGGGTCAGGCTGTCTTCGCCGCTACCGTCCCACACGGGCGGGATGACGCCGCGCACCGGCCGAAGGTCGTAGCGGCTGGTCCATGCGGCGCTGGAGACCTGGAGGCGGGCCGCCGCATCCGGCGAGGCCGCTGCGGGCATGGGGGTGTCGCTCTGGCTCCAGGTCTCGCGGCGTGCGGCCGTGACGGCCGTGGCCGTCATCACGACCTCCAGGGCGCCGCCGGCCGCATCGGCCTGTGACAACTCCACTGCCCAGTGTTGGGTCGATCGGTTGGTGCGCACAGGCCTGGCGGTGACTGTGAACGCGCCTTCGGCCACGGCCGCCGCGTAGTTCACCGTGAGCGCGACCGGCTCGCCCAGCAAGGCCGGGTGCATCAGGATGGCGCGCAGGGCCGTGGCGGCGGTGGTGCCGCCAAACGGGCCGACCATGTTCCAGTAATCAGCATGGGTATGGCCCTGCCACGTGCCCGGGCTGCCGTTGCCGGCGGCTTCGAGCCGCAGCGCTTCGTCAAGGGGATGTGATGTCGTCATGCCTGCAGTATGCGCACGCATGGCGTTTTATGCCGCCCTCTTGGCGACACCTGCCATGCCTTCGAGGATCTGCTGCACGCGCGGCCACAGGGTGCTGTTGAACTGCTCGCGGAAGAAACCGAAGTGCCCGATGCGCCTGACCTTGAGATCGGCCGGCGCGATGCGCTCAAAGGTGCGCGGCGCGTTGGCATACAGGTTGATCAGGTTTTGCGTGCCGCGCCAGGTCATGAGCTCGTCGTCGGTGATGGACAGCGCCGTGACGGGAAAGCTGACTTTTCCGTAGCTCAGGCGCGCGCTCTCACCTTCGGCGCCCACGCTGTACTGCGGGTTCAGGCACCACTTGCGCCACTGCAGCATCACGCCGGCTGGCAGGTCGCCCACCTTGCGCAGCGTGCGACCCGGAAAGTAGCCGAAGAGGCGTGTGGCCAGCGGCACCAGCACGTACCAAAAATACAAAATGAGGCGGCGCAGCTGCGGCGCGTTGTCACGCCAGTAGCCGCTGCCGGCGGCAATACTGACCAGGCCGTCGACCTTGCCCTGGTTCTTTAGGAAGCCCGGCAGTTGCGCGCCCAGGCTGTGGCCGAGCAGGTACAGCGGCGCATCCGGCAGCGCCGCCTTGGCGGCATCGACCACGGCTTCGTAGTCGCTGGCCCAATCAAGCAGGTCGGCCTTGAAGCCGCGCAGGCTGCCATTGGCGGTGGCGGGCAGTGAGTCGCCCGAGCCGCGGTAGTCAAAGGTGGTGACGCGAAAGCCCTGGCTCGAAAGCCATTCGGCAAACGGCGCGTAGTAATGCTGCCGCACGCCCATCGCGCCGCCTATCACCACGCTGGTGTGCGCGGACTGGGTAGCGTCGTACACGCGCAGTGAGAGCTGCGCGGCGCCGGTTTCCAGAGTCTGGATCTGCATGATGGTCTCCTGTTGTTACCCGTGCCGGTCTGTGCCGGCTCCCATCACTGACAAAGCTTGCTATCTATTTGATAGCTCTAACCCAAAGCGGGACTTGGGCTAGAGCATCAAAAAGCTTGAAGAAAGCGGGGATCCTCAAACCCGTTCAAAAATGCCCGCAGCGCCTTGGCCCATCCCCACGCACATGGTCACCATGCCATATTTCAGCTGGTGGCGGTGCAAGGCATGGATCACGGTGGCGGCGCGGATGGCACCGGTGGCACCCAGCGGGTGGCCCAGCGCGATGGCGCCGCCCATGCGGTTGACCTTGGATGCATCGAGCTTGAGCGTGTTGATGACCGCCAGCGACTGCGCGGCGAAAGCTTCGTTCAGTTCAAACCAGTCGATGTCTTCCTGCTTGAGGCCGGCGTAACGCAAGGCCGCAGGAATGGCTTCGATCGGGCCTATGCCCATGATTTCGGGCGGCACGCCCTTGGCGGCGTAGCTGACAAAGCGGGCCAGCGGCTTGAGGCCGAAATCCTTGACGGCTTTTTCGCTGGCCAGCACCAGGGCACCTGCGCCGTCAGAGGTCTGCGAACTGTTGCCGGCGGTGACCGAGCCGCGCGCGGCAAACACCGTCTTGAGTTTGGCCAGGCCTTCGAGCGAGGTGTCGGGGCGTGGGCCCTCGTCCAGGCTCACGGTGCGCGTCTTGGAAATCACTTCTCCGGCTTCCAGGTTGGCCGTGCGGTCGGTCACTTCGACTGGCGTGATCTCGTTGGCGAATTCACCAGCCTGTTGTGCCTTGATGGCCTTGAGGTGCGACTCGAGCGCGAACTGGTCCTGCGCCTCGCGCGAGACCTTCCACTGCTGGGCGACCTTCTCGGCCGTCAGGCCCATGCCGTAGGCGATGCCGACGTTCTCGTCGTTCATGAACATATTGGGCGAGAGCGAAGGCGAGTTGCCCGACATGGGCACCATGCTCATGCTTTCGGTGCCGGCGGCGATCATCACGTCGGCTTCGCCCACGCGGATGCGGTCGGCTGCCATCTGGATGGCCGAGAGGCCGGAGGCGCAAAAACGGTTGACGGTGATGCCGCCCACGCTGGTGGGCAGGCCCGCCAGCACCGCGCCGATGCGCGCCACGTTCAGGCCTTGTGGGCCTTCAGGAATCGCGCAGCCGCAGATGATGTCTTCAATCGCTTTCGGATCGAGCGAAGGCACTTGTGCCAGCGCCGCCTGCAGCGCTTTCACCAGCAGATCGTCGGGCCGCATATTGCGGAAATAACCGCGGCCCGAGCGCCCGATGGGCGTGCGGGTGGCGGCGACGATGTAGGCTTCCTGGACTTGTTTGGCCATGATGGTTTCCTTCAATTTCTCGGTTAACTTTTACGCGGGCCGGCGGGAATCCAGGCCCAGACAAATTCGCATTCGACCGGGTTGACGCCGGCTTCGTCGGTCACGATGACCGGCACGTTGACTTCACCCTTGTCGCTGGCCTGCATGGCGGCGCGCTGCTCGTCGCTCAGCGTGGCCACGGCGCGCAGGGCGCCGGTGGCGCGTTTTTTGAACGCCATCTTGAGTTCTTTGGCCAGCGGGATGCAGTCGTCGCGCACATTCATGCCGACGACCATGCCGGTGGCGGTTTCTGCCAGCAGGTTCATCGCCGAAGCGTGCACGCCGCCGATGTGGTTTTGCACACGCTTTTCATTCTTCACGCCGATTTCCACCATCGCGGGCGTCATCTGCAAAAAGTCGAGCTTGGCCGTGCCGGTAAAGGGCACGGCGCGGCGCAGCACCACGCTGCGAAACCACGGCCGCGCGAACGCGGGCACGTCTTTCAGCTGCGCGAGCTGGCGTTCCAGGCGATTGGGCTTGTGGTTGCTCATCAGTTTCTGACGGGCTTACCCGTGCTCATCATTCCCATGATGCGTTCCTGCGTCTTGGGATGCTCGAGCAGCGAGCAGAAGGCCTTGCGCTCCAGCGTCATCAAATACTCTTCCGTCACCAGCGTGCCGGCATCGACGTCACCGCCGCACACCACGCCGGCGATCAAGCCGGCGATGTGGAAGTCGTGCGCGCTGATAAAGCCGCCGTCGCGCATATTGACCAGCTGGCCCTTGATGGTGGCCAGGCCGCTGCGGCCCACCACCGGGAACTGGCGCTTGTGCGGTGCGCGGTAGCCGGAGTTGAACAGCGCGCGCGCCTCGTTCAGCGCGACAAACAGCAGCTCATCCTTGTTCGGCACGATCACGTCGCTGTCGAGCAGATAACCGATCTTGCGGCTTTCAATCGCGCTGGTGCCGACCTTGGCCATCGCGGCGGCGGTGAAACCTTCGGTGAGGAAAGGCAGGATGTCCTTGTTGGTCGAGGTGCCGGCGTTTTCTGCGGCGCGGCGGGCAATATAGGCCAGGCCGCCGGCGCCGGGCACCAGGCCCACACCGACTTCGACCAGGCCGATGTAGCTTTCCATCGCTGCCACACGCTTGGCGGAATACACCGCCATTTCGCAGCCGCCGCCCAGGGCCAGGCCACGGATGGCCGACACCACGGGCACGGCCGCGTAGCGCAGCTTGAGCATCACGTTCTGCAGTTCGGCTTCAGCGCCTTCGATCGCCTTGGCACCGCCCATCATGAAGGCGGGCAACATGGCCTGCAGGTCGGCGCCGGCCGAGAACATCTCGTCGTTGGACCAGATCACCATGCCCTTGTAGCTTTTCTCGGCCAGGTCCACACCCATGGCCAGACCTTCCGCCACGTCGGGGCTGATGGCGTGCATCTTGGTTTTGATGCTGGCGATCAGCACGTCGGCGTTTGCGCCCTCCAGCGTCCAGAGGCGGATCGCGTCGTCTTCATGCAGCGTGGTGCCTGCGGTCTCGAATGCGGGCGCCTTGGCGCCGAGCACGTCTTCGGGGAAGAACTGACGCTCATACACCGGCAGCTTGCGGCGCGGGATGAATTTCTTGGCCGAAGCGCTCCACGAACCTTCAGCCGTGTGCACGCCGCCAGCGTCGGCCACCGGGCCCTTGAAGACCCAGTCCGGCAGCGGCGCTTTGGACAGCGCCTTGCCGGCGTCGATGTCTTCCTGGATCCAGGTGGCGACCTGCTTCCAGCCGGCTTGCTGCCACAGCTCGAAGGGGCCTTGCTTGGAGCCGAAGCCCCAGCGCATGGCGAAGTCGATGTCGCGCGCGGTTTCGGCAATGCTTTCCAAATGAACGGCAGCGTAGTGGAACTGGTCGCGCAGGATGGCCCAGAGGAAACGCGCTTCGGCGCCTTCGGCTTCGCGCAGGAGTTTGAGGCGCTCGCCCGCGGGTTTTTTCAGCATGCGGCCGACGACTTCATTGGCCTTGGCGCCGGCGGGCACGTATTCCATGCTCTCGGGGTCCAGGCGCAGGATGTCGCGACCCTGTTTTTTGTAGAAGCCCGCGCCGGTCTTCTGGCCCAGGCTTTTCGATTCGAGCAGCTTGGCCAGCACGGGCGGCGTGCCGTACACATCGGAGAACGGGTCTTCCACCTTGCCGGGGCCAAGGTTGTCCTGCAGCGTCTTGATGACGTGGGCCATGGTGTCCAGGCCCACCACGTCGGCGGTGCGGAAGGTGCCTGAGCTCGCGCGGCCCAGCTTCTTGCCCGTCAGGTCGTCGACCACGTCGTAGCTGAGTTTGAAGGTCTCGGCTTCCTTGATGGTGGCCAGCATGCTGGCGATGCCCACGCGGTTGGCGATGAAGTTGGGCGTGTCGTGCGCGCGGATCACGCCCTTGCCGAGCGCGCTGGTGACAAACGCTTCCAGGTCGTCCAGCACCTTGGGTTCGGTGGTCGGCGTGTTGATCAACTCGACCAGCGTCATGTAGCGCGGCGGGTTGAAGAAGTGGATGCCGCAAAAGCGCGGCTTGATGGATTCAGGCAGCGCTTCGCTGAGTTTGGTGATCGACAGGCCCGAGGTGTTGCTGGCCACGATGGCGCCTTCGGCAATGAAGGGCGCGATCTTGTGATAGAGGTCGGTCTTCCAGTCCATGCGCTCGGCAATCGCCTCGATGATGAGGTCGCATTCCAAGAGCTGCTCCATGTTCTCTTCGTAGTTGGCCTGCTGGATAAGCGCTGCGTCTTCAGGGACGCCCAGCGGAGCAGGCTTGAGCTTCTTGAGGCCTTCAACCGCCTTGATGACGATGCCGTTCTTCGGGCCTTCCTTGGCAGGCAGGTCGAACAGGATCACCGGCACCTTGACGTTGACCAGGTGGGCGGCAATCTGCGCGCCCATGACGCCGGCGCCGAGGACGGCGACTTTCTTGACTTGGAATCGTGACATCTGTTTCGTTCCTTATGAATTACTTTTCTTCGAATCTCTTCTTCATCCCTGGCGAGTGACAGCGTGGAACCGGCTTTGCCGGGCCACTGCTGTCGCCCCTGCAAGGGGGGGTGCGGCTACACGCAGTGAGCCGCAGGCGGGGTGTGCCATCAGTTAACACGGACCCAAGTTTGGGTGCGGCCAAATGGGCCGATGGAGCCGCGGACTTCCATCTTCTTGCCGCCTTCAATCGGGGTCATCTTGAGGGAGTAGCTTTTGCCGTTGTCCGGGTCGAGGATCTTGCCGCCTTCCCAGACATCGGCGTCGGGTGACTTCTTGGCGCCGCGAATGATCTCCAGGCCCAGCCGGGGCTTGTCTTTGCGGTCATCGCTGCATTCGGTGCAAACGTCGTCGGGCTTGACGCCGGGGGACAGGCGCTTCTCGACCTTGCCGTTGAGCACGCCGCCGGCTTCAGCGATGCGGATCTCCACTTTCGGGTCGCCGGTTTTTTCGTCGAAACCGCGCCACAAACCGACCGGCGTGTTCTGGGCCAGCGCAGGGATGGCCATCAAACCCAAAACGATCATCAACAGTTTATTTTTCATGGTGTCTCCCTTTGATTGGTTCAGAACGCTCAAGCCAGCGCTTCGTCGGTTTCCATCAAGGACTTGCTGCCCGCGCGTGCGGTGCGCATCAGCGTTGCGGTTTCCGGGAACAGCTTGGCGAAATAGAAACGCGCCGTCTGCAGCTTGGCCACATAGAACTTGTCGGTATTGCCGGCAGCGATTTCGCGCAATGCGGTTTGCGCCATCAAGGCCCAGAAGTAACCGAACACCAGGTGGCCGGCCACGCGCAGATAATCCACCGCGGCAGCGCCCACTTCGTCGGGGTTCTGGAAGCCCTTGAAGCCCAGCTCGGTGGTGAACTTGGTCATCTGGTCGGCGAGATATGCCAGCGGGTTGATGAACTCGGCCATCTTCTCGTTGACGCCTTCTTCGGCAATCAGCGCGCCAATCACCTTGCCGAATTTCTTCAGCGTGGCGCCGTTGTTGCCCAGCACCTTGCGGCCCAGCAGGTCCAGCGACTGGATGGTGTTGGTGCCTTCGTAAATCATGTTGATGCGGTTGTCGCGCACAAACTGCTCCATACCCCACTCTTTGATAAAGCCGTGGCCGCCGAAGACCTGCATGCAGGCGTTGGTGGAGATGTGGCCGTTGTCAGTCAGGAAGGCTTTGACGATGGGCGTGAGCAGGGCGACGATTTCGCCGGAGTCCTTGCGTACCTTCTCATCAGGGTGGTGCAGTTCCTTGTCGAGCAGCAGCGTGCAGTAGATCGCCAGCGCGCGGCCGCCTTCGGCATAGGCCTTGGCCGTCAGCAGCATCTTGCGCACGTCGGGGTGCACGATGATCGGGTCGGCCGGTTTGTCTTTGGCCTTGACGCCGGAGAGTGAGCGCATCTGGATGCGGTCTCTGGCGTAAGCCAGCGCGTTCTGGTAAGCCACTTCGGTCAGGCCCAGCGACTGGTTGCCCACGCCCAGGCGTGCGGCGTTCATCATCACGAACATCGCGGCCAGGCCCTTGTTGGGCGCGCCCACCATGGTGCCGACGGCGTCTTCGAGCACCATCTGCGCGGTGGCGTTGCCGTGGATGCCCATCTTGTGCTCCAGGCCGCCGCAGTAGATGCCGTTGCGCGAGCCGAGTGCGCCGTCCTTGCCGATGTTGAACTTGGGCACGGCGAACAGGCTGATGCCTTTGCTGCCCTGGGGCGCATCCGGCAGGCGGGCCAGCACCAGGTGCACGATGTTGGCGGCCATGTCGTGTTCGCCGGCGCTGATGAAGATCTTGTTGCCGGTCAGGCGGTAGGTGCCGTCAGGTTGCGGCTCGGCCTTGGTGCGCAGCAGGCCCAGGTCGGTGCCGCAATGCGGCTCGGTCAGGCACATGGTGCCGGTCCATTCACCGCTGGTGAGCTTGGGCAGGTAGAGCTTTTTCTGCTCGTCGGTGCCGTGCGCGTGCAGGGCTTCATATGCGCCGTGCGACAGGCCGGGGTACATGGTCCAGGCCTGGTTGGCCGAGTTGAGCATTTCGTAGAGGCACTGGTTCAGCACAAAAGGCAGGCCCTGGCCGCCGTATTCGGGGTCGCAGCTCAGCGCGGCCCAGCCGCCTTCAACGTATTGCGCGTAGGCTTCCTTGAAGCCCTTGGGCGGCGTGACTTCGTGCGTGGTCTTGTCGAGCTTGCAGCCCTCTTCGTCGCCGCTGATGTTCAGCGGGAAGGTCACTTCGGCAGCGAACTTGCCGGCTTCTTCGAGCACGGCGTTGATGGTTTCGACGTCGACGTCGGCGTGCTTGGGGATGGCCTTGAATTCATCGGTGACCTTGAGCACTTCGTGCATGACGAATTGCATGTCGCGCAGGGGTGGGCTGTACTGTGGCATGGTGGGTAGGTCCTTTAGCGTTAAACCGGTTTGGAAGGGGAGGCTTTGCCGGAAGATTTCTTCGGCGAAGCGGAGGTGGGGGAAGTCGCGGCGGCATCGCTGCCGTAACGCGCCAGGATGTTGGCAAAACCCGTGTTGGCGCGGTCCATGGAGCCCGGCGTTTTGAGGAAGCGGGCTTCGTAATGCAGCGCCAGGATCAGGCCGTGGATTTCAAAGGCCATCTGGTGTTCGTCGGCATCGGCGCGCAGGTGGCCGGCCTCCTTGGCCTGCACCACGGCGCGGTACATGGCCGCCAGCCAGGTGCGCACCGAACCTGCCAGCGCATCGCGCACCGGGCCCGGCCTGTCGTCAAACTCAACGGCGCCGCTGATATAGAGGCAGCCCGAGTCAATTTCGAGCGAGGTGCGCTTCATCCAGTTGTGAAACAGCGCCGCCAGACGCGGCAAACCGCGCGGCTGCTGCAGCGCCGGGAAGAAGACCTCTTCTTCAAAGCGCACGTGGTATTCGCGGATGACGGAAATCTGCAGCTCTTCGCGCGAGCCGAAGTGGGCGAACACGCCCGATTTGCTCATGCGCATGACCTCGGCCAGCGCGCCGATGCTCAGGCCTTCCAGCCCGATCTGCGTGGCCAGGCCCAAGGCGGCATCGACGATGGCGGCCTTGGTCTGCTGGCCTTTTTGCTGGCTTTTGGCCACGGCGCTACCCGTTGCCGGGGCGCGGGAGGCTTTAGCGGGGAGTTCTGTGATGGCCATGAGGTGCTACAAAATAAAACGAACGGTCGTTCTATTTTGCAACACTTTGATGACCATCAGCAAGCAGGGGTTGTTTGGGGCCTGCTTATAGGGAACGAGCTCTAAGGTCAGGGAGGGTAACTACTTAGCCCCAACAGTCGTGCGCTTTATGCTGAGCGCTATCAAATTGGGAGCTACTTGTGCATGCCCTGCCTGGGCTAGAGGCCGATTTGATGCATAAACCTGCAGGGCTGTGCCGGGTTGAAGAATTTCACCGGGCAGCTGCGGAACCGGCTTCGCCGGGCCGCAGGCGCTGCTCTCTTGGGTTACTTCTTATAGGCAATGACGGTTTGGTGCTGTTCGCCCAGGCCTTCGATGCCCAGCGAAACCTTGTCGCCCTTCTTCAAATACACAGGCGGCTTCATGCCCAGGCCTACGCCGGGCGGGGTGCCGGTGGTGATGACGTCGCCGGGCTCCAGCGTCATGAACTGGCTGACGTAGCTGACGATCTTGGCGACGCTGAAAATCATGGTTTTGGTGTTGCCCTTTTGAACGCGCTTGCCGTTGACCTCAAGCCAGAGGCCCAGCTTTTGCGGGTTGGGCACTTCATCGCGGGTGACCAGCCAGGGGCCGAGCGGCCCGAAGGTGTCGCAGCCTTTGCCCTTGTCCCAGGTGCCGCCGCGCTCGATCTGGAATTCGCGTTCGCTCACGTCGTTGATGGTGCAGTAGCCGGCCACGTAATCGAGCGCTTCTTTTTGCGACACGTAACGCGCGGTTTTCCCGATAATCACGCCGAGCTCGACTTCCCAGTCGGTCTTGACCGAGCCCTTGGGCAGCATGATGGGGTCGTTCGGGCCCTGAATGCAGCTGGTGGCTTTCATGAAGACCACCGGCTCGGCCGGAATCGGCAAACCGGATTCGGCCGCATGGTCGGCATAGTTCAGGCCGATGGCGATGAACTTGGGCACACCGGTGACCGGGCTGCCGTAACGCGGCGAGCCTTTGACCAGCGGCAACTTGTCGGTCTTGAGTTTGCGCAGTTTGGCAATTGCCGCGTCACCCAATTGCTCGGGGCCGATGTCTTTGATGACGGCGCTCAGGTCGCGCAGCTTGCCGTCAGCGTCGATGAGGCCGGGCTTTTCCTTGCCGGGGTTGCCATAACGAACGAGTTTCATGGTTTTCCTTTTTGATGAGTGAAGGGTGTGAATCAGTAAGTGGAACGGCCGCCGGAGAGGTCAAACACGGCGCCGGTCGAGAAAGAGCAATCTTCGGTGCACAGCCAGCTGACCATGGCAGCCACCTCATCGGGCGTGCCGAAGCGTCCCATAGGGATTTTCGAGAGCATGAACTGGATGTGCTCCGGTGTCATCTGGTCAAAGATGGGCGTCTTCACCGCGGCCGGCGTGACGCAGTTGACGCGTATGCCGGTGTCGGCCAGTTCCTTGCCCAACGATTTGGTCAGCGCCATCACGGCGGCCTTGCTGGCGCTGTAGGCGCTGGCGTTCGGGTTGCCGTCTTTGCCGGCCACCGAGGCGATGTTGACGATGCGCCCGTAGTTGCGCGTGCGCATATGCGGCACCACCTCGCGGCAGCAAAAGAAGAGGCCGTTGAGGTTGACCTGCTGCACCTGCATCCACTGCTCGGGCGGGTAGTCCCACAGCTTCACATTGGGGCCGGTGATGCCGGCCGAGTTGACGAGCGCATCGACGGCCGGGTTGTGGGCCACGGTTTGTTTGACCGCTTCGACCACGCTGGCATGGCTGGCCACATCGACCGCCACGGTGTGCACACCGGCGCCCAATGCGGATTTGGCTTTGGCCAGCGCGTCGGGGTTGATGTCCCATAAGGTGACTGTGCCGCCTGAAGCCAGCATGCGCTGGGCAATCGCAAAACCCAGGCCGACCGCGCCACCGGTGATGACGGCGTGCCGCCCTTTGAGGTCAAGCTGGTTCATATGGTGATCCCGCCGTCAACGTTATAGGCCTGGCCGGTGACAAACGCCGCTTCGTCGCTGGCCAGGAACACCACCAGCGGCGCAATCTCATGCGCTTGCGCAAGGCGGCCCAGCGGCTGGCGGGCGATGAAGGCCTTGCGCGCCGCCACCGGGTCGTCGTTGGCGTTGATGCGGTCTTGCAGCGAGGGCGTGTCGACCGTGCCGGGGCAGATGGCATTGCAGCGCACGCCGTCGGCCACAAAGTCGGCCGCGACGCTTTTGGTCAGGCCGATCACCGCCGCCTTGGTGGTGCCGTAGACAAAACGGTTGGGCAGGCCCTTGATGCTGCCGCAGACGCTGGCCATGTTGATGATGCTGCCGCCTTTTTTGGCCTGCATGCCGGGCAGCACCGACTGGATCATCCAGAACTGCGCGCGCACATTGAGGTGAAAGGCGAACTCGAGTTCTTCATCGGTGGCCTGCAGCGCCGTGCCGCCGTGCACAAAGCCGGCGCAGTTAAAAAGAATGTCCAGCGGCGGAAGGCTGCCCACCAGCTTCTGGATGGCGGCTTTGTCCAGCACATCGAGCGGCAGCGCGGTGATGTTGGCCACGCCTTTGTAGCTCGCCAGAAGTTCGGGCTTGAGGTCTGTCGCCCAGACCTGCGCGCCCTCGGCCGCCAGTGCCAATGCAGTGGCGTGCCCTATGCCCTGGCCCGCTGCGGTGACCAGTGCTTTCTTTCCTTCAAGTCTCATCTTCACTCCTACAGGGTTTTGCCGGATGTTGGCCCGGGGGTTTCATGGGATTATTAATTGGCCTGACCACTTGTCCAATTCTGGCTAACCCTTAAGTCCCGCCTTTGTCCTTTTTCGGTTCTTTTTCCGCCCATGCCCCTGCAAACCGTCGAACCGCAACGCCTGTACCGCCAGATCGCCGAGCAGCTGCGTACGCTGATCTCTGCCGGCGAATGGGCCGTGGGCGCACGCCTGCCGGCCGAGCGCGACCTGGCGCGGCAGCTGGGCGTGAGCCGGCCTTCGGTGCGCGAAGCGCTCATTGCGATGGAAGTCGAAGGCTGGGTCGAGGTGCGCACCGGCTCGGGCGTGTATGTGCTGGACCGCAGCAAGGCGCCCAGCCACGACGGCAATGGCAACGGAAGGACGGCAGAAATATCGCCCGACGAATGGGGCCCGCTGGAGCTGATACGCGCCCGCCGTGTGGTCGAAGGCGAAGTCGCCGCCATGGCAGCCACCCAGGCCAAACGCAAACACATTGACGCCATGGACAAAGCCCTGGCCAGCATGAAGGCGGATGCCGACCGCGGCGTGCTGCCGCTGGAGGGCGACCGCGCCTTTCACACCGCCATCGTCGAGTCCTGCGGCAACGTGGTGCTGATCGAGACCATCCAGCGCTTCTGGGATTCACGGCGCGGCCCGCTGTTTGAGCGGCTGGGCGGGCATTTCGAGACCGTCGATTCCTGGCGCTCGGCCATCACCGAGCACCAGGCGATTTTTGACGCGGTGCGTAACCGCGACCCCGATGCCGCGCGGGTGGCCATGCATGCGCACATGGACCAGTCCCACAAGCGCTTCAGCGTGAGCTGGCGCCGCACCAAAAACCAGGAGGCGCTCAAAAAATGAACGCCTCCCCTCTCACAACGGCGCGCGTGCTGGTGCGCACCGCCGCTTCTTTTTAATGCCAGCAACCACCCTTTGAGGAGACAACATGACCGCATTCCATAAAAAACGATCCGCTATTAAAACCATAGCTGCATGCGCAATGATGATGGGGGCTTTGGGCCTTTCCGGCATTGCATCGGCACAAACAAAACTGAAATGGGCGCACGTCTATGAGACGTCGGAACCGTTTCACAAATGGTCGGTATGGGCCGGCGACGAGATCAAAAAACGCACCAACGGCAAATACGAGATCCAGGTGTTCCCCGCCTCCACGCTGGGCAAGGAAGCCGACATCAACCAGGGCCTGACCCTGGGCACGGTAGACATCATCCTCACGGGCGCAAGCTTTGCCGGCCGCACCTACCCGCCGCTGGCCATTGGCTACTTCCCCTTCATCTTCCGCGACGCGGAGCACCAGCTCAAGTTTGCCAACAGCGATGTGTTCAGGGAGCTGGCCGCCGGCTACGACCAGAAAAGCGGCAACCACATCACCGCGCTCAACTACTACGGCGCGCGCCATGTCACTTCCAGCGCGGCACGGCCCATCACCAAACCTGAGGACATGAAGGGCCTGAAAATCCGCGTGCCGGACGCACCGGCTTACATGGCTTTCCCGAAATCGCTGGGCGCCAACCCGACGCCGATTGCCTTTGCCGAGGTTTACCTCGCGCTGCAGAACGGCACGGTCGACGCGCAGGAGAACCCGCTGCCGACGATTGAAGCCAAGAAGTTCTTTGAAGTGCAGAAAAACATTTCGCTGACCGGCCACATCGTGGATTCGCTGCTGACCGTGGTGTCGGGCCAGCTGTGGGGCAAGCTGAGCGCGGATGAAAAGAAGATCTTCAGCGACGTGATGCTCGAAGCCGCCGAAAAAACCGGCCGCGAAATCATCGCCTCTGAAGCCCGCTTGGTCGAAGAGTTCAAGAAGAAGGGCAACAACGTGATCACGGTCGACAAGAACGCCTTCCGCGCTGCGGTGCTGAAGAACACTTCGCCGGCCGACCAGGGTTATCGCCAAGCCGATTACGACCGAATAATCAATCTGAAATAACGGCAGCCCCGGCATGCGCAGCCAGCCCATCCGGGCTGGCTTTTGCACCACTTCTACGCGTAACAAAAAAGAGAGACACGATGAGCGAAAAAATCATCAGCGACGACGGCTCGTTCCACACCGAGGACGAGGCGGTGGACCTGTCAGGAACGACCCTCGAAGGCTGGGTGGCACTGGGCTTCTTCTGGGTGCTGGGCGCCACGGTGCTGTACCAGTTCATCACACGGTATGTCTTCAATGACTCGGCCGCGTGGACAGAAGAAATCGCGCGCTATGAATTGATCGCCGTGGTGTTCATAGGCGCCGCCATCGGCGTGGCCAAGAACAACCATATCCAGGTGGATTTTTTCTACCGCCACATGCCGGCAAAGATGGGCCGCATCATGTCGACGGTGACGGACGTGCTGCGCATCGGCTTTTACGGCGCGGCCGTTTTCATGACGGTGCAGATGATGGCCAAGATCGGCAACCAGACGCGCATGACGATTGTGGATTTGCCCATGAACATCGTCTACGGCCTGTGCCTGCTGGGCTTTGCCGCCATGCTGGTGCGCGCGATCCAGGTGGCCCGCATCCATTACCGCCGCGGCTACAGCGTGCTGGAGCGCCCCGAGACCACCATGGAAGACCGCTGAACGCGAACCCTCACCATCATGCTCAAAATATTTTTCCTGATCTTCATGGGCGCCGGCATCCCGGTCGCCATCGCCATGGCCGGCGCCTCGCTGGTGTACATCCTGTTCACCGGCAACCTGCCGCCGTTTGTGGTGATTCACCGCATGGTCTCGGGCATTGACAGCTTTCCGCTGCTGGCCGTTCCCTTCTTCATCCTCGCCGGCAACCTGATGAACAACGCCGGCATCACCACGCGCATCTACAACTTCGCACTGGCATTGGTCGGCTGGCTCAAGGGCGGCCTGGGCCATGTCAATGTGCTGGGCTCGGTGATTTTTGCGGGCATGAGCGGCACGGCGATTGCCGATGCGGCCGGCCTGGGCACCATCGAGATCAAGGCCATGAAGGAACACGGCTACTCCTCCGAATTCGCCGTCGGCGTGACAGCCGCCTCGGCCACGCTGGGCCCCATCATCCCGCCCAGCCTGCCTTTTGTGATTTACGGAATGATGGCCAACGTGTCCATCGGCGCGCTCTTCCTGGCCGGCCTGCTGCCGGGCCTGTTGATGGCGGTGCTGATGATGCTGACGGTGGCTTACTTTGCGCACAAGAACGGATGGGGCGCCGACATCAAGTTCTCGGGCAGCAAGCTGGCCAAGGCACTGATCGAGCTCGGCGTCGTCGCAGCCTGGCCGCTGGTGCTGTGGCTGCTGATCACCAAGGCCGGCGCGCCGGCGCAGGTCACGGTGATCGCAGGGCTGGTTGCGCTCTTCGTGCTCGACAAGATCTTCAAGTTCGAGGCGGTGCTGCCCATCATGACGCCGGTGCTGCTGATTGGCGGCATGACGACCGGGCTTTTCACGCCGACCGAGGGCGCCATTGCCGCCTGCGTGTGGGCGATGGTTCTGGGTTTCTGGTGGTACAAGGCGCTCAAGTTCAAGATGTTCGTGAAGGTCTGCCTCGACACGGTCGAGACGACGTCCACGGTGCTCTTTATCGTCGCGGCCGCGTCCATCTTCGGCTGGATGTTGACGGCCACCGGCGTGACGACCGCCATCGCCTCGTGGGTGCTGGGCTTTACCCAGAGCCCCTGGGTGTTTTTGCTGCTGGCCAATCTGCTGATGCTGTTTGTCGGCTGCTTCCTGGAGCCGACCGCCGCGATCACCATCCTCGTTCCGATTTTGTTGCCCATCACGGCGCAACTCGGCATTGACCCGGTGCACTTCGGGCTGGTGATGGTGCTGAACCTGATGATCGGCCTATTGCATCCGCCCATGGGCATGGTGCTGTTTGTGCTCGCGCGCGTGGCCAACCTCTCAGTTGAGCGAACGACGATGGCCATCTTGCCCTGGTTGGTACCGTTGTTATTGAGCCTGGGCATCATCACTTACTTCCCTGCGGCGGTACTCTGGTTGCCGAAGATGTTCTACTGAAATGAACCCCGCGCCCCCGATGAAAACATACAGATCCAGACCATGACACCCTTTATCCGCCTCCACCCCGCCGATGACGTCCTGATTGCCCGCGCCCAATTGGTGGGCGGCACGCAGGTTGAAAACATCACCGTGCGCGGCCTGATCCCAGCCGGCCACAAGATCGCCACGCGCGCGCTGGCCGGGGGCGAGCCGGTGCGGCGCTACAACCAGATCATCGGTTTTGCCAGCAAGCCGATCGCGCCGGGCGAGCACGTGCACACGCACAACCTCGACATGGGCCCGGACAAGGGCGACTTCGCGCGCGATTACGCCTTCGGCGCCGACGTGAAACCGGCACCGGCCAAACGCGAGGCCACCTTCATGGGCATCAAGCGGGCCGACGGCCGTGTAGCCACGCGCAACTACATCGGCATCCTCTCCAGCGTGAACTGCTCGGCCACGGCGGCACGTGCCATTGCCGACCATTTCTCGCGCCAGAACAATCCGTCTGCGCTCAAGGACTTTCCCAACGTCGACGGCGTGGTCGCGCTGACGCACGGCACCGGCTGCGGCATGGACAGCGAGGGCCTGGGCCTGCAGATCCTGCAGCGCACGCTGACGGGTTACGCCACCCACCCCAACTTTGCCGGCGTGCTGGTGGTGGGCCTGGGCTGCGAGTCCAACCAGATCAACGCCTGGCTGGCGCACGGCAGCCTGCGCGAGGGCGAGACCCTGCGCGTCTTCAGCATCCAGGACACGGGCGGCACGGCCAAAACCGTGGCCAAGGGCATCGCGATGATCAAGGAGATGCTGCCCGAGGCGAACAAGGTCAAGCGCGAGCCCTGCAGCGCGGCGCACATCACCATCGGCCTGCAGTGCGGCGGCTCTGACGGCTACTCCGGCATCAGCGCCAACCCCGCGCTGGGTGCGGCGGTGGATTTGCTGGTGGCGCACGGCGGCACGGCCATCCTCAGCGAAACGCCCGAGATTTACGGCGCCGAACATTTGCTGACGCGGCGCGCTGTGCGGCCCGACATCGCCGAGAAACTGATCTCACGCATCAAATGGTGGGAGCACTACACCGAGATCAACGAGGGTGAGATGAACAACAACCCCTCGCCCGGCAACAAGGCCGGCGGCCTCACCACCATCCTGGAAAAATCGCTGGGCGCGGTCGCCAAGGGCGGCACCTCCAACCTCGAGGCGGTGTATGAATACGCCGAACCGGTGGGCGCGCACGGTTTTGTCTACATGGACACGCCGGGCTACGACCCGGTCAGCGCCACGGGCCAGGTGGCCGGCGGCGCCAACATCATCTGCTTTACCACCGGACGCGGCTCTGCTTACGGCTGCGCGCCCTCGCCTTCGCTCAAGCTGGCGACCAACTCGGCGCTGTGGCAGCGGCAAGAGGAAGACATGGACATCAACTGCGGCGAGATCATCGACGGCGGCGTGTCGGTTCAGGAGATGGGGCAGCGCATTTTCGAGATGGTGCTGGCCACGGCATCCGGCGAGCCCAGCAAAAGCGAGAAACACGGCTACGGACAAAACGAATTTGTACCCTGGCAAGTCGGCGCGGTGATGTAAAGATTTATATGCAAAAAGTGCTTCAAGCCCAATACCTGCGTGCACAAGCAGCTAGCATTTTTATAGCGGCCGGCAGTTCGCCCGCTGAGGCGGAGAAGGTCGCCGCCAACCTGGTGATGGCCAACCTGAGCGGCCACGACTCTCACGGCATCGGCATGCTTCCGCGCTACGTCGACGCCGTGCTCGAAGGCGGGCTGACGCCGAACGCCGAAGTCAAAACCCTGCTGGACACCGGCTCGCTGCTCAGCCTGAACGGCCAGCGCGGCTATGGCCAGTCCATCGGTGAGCAGGCAATGGCGCTGGGCATGGCGCGCGCCAAAACCCACGGCAGCTGCATCATGGCGCTGGCCGAATCGCACCACCTGGGACGCATCGGGCACTTCGCCGAAATGGCAGTCGCCCAGGGTCTGGTGTCGCTGCATTTTGTGAACGTGATGACGCGGCCGGTCGTGGCCGCCTGGGGCGGCAGCGATGGGCGCTACGGCACCAACCCCTGCTGCATCGGAATCCCTTTAAAAGACCAGCCACCCTTCGTTCTTGACTTCGCGACCAGCCGCGTGGCCCAGGGAAAAATGCGCGTGGCGCACAACCAGGGCAAGTCGGTACAGCCGGGTTTGCTGATCGACGAACACGGCCAGCCCACCACCGACCCGGGCGTTGTGGTGGTGCCGCAAGCCAACGGTTTTTTTGGCGCGCTGATGCCTTTTGGCGAACACAAGGGCTACGGCCTGGCGGTGGCGTGCGAGCTGCTGGGCGGCGCGCTCACCGGCGGCGGCACCTGGCACCACCCTACCGTCAGCGTGCGTGCGGTCTATAACAGCATGCTCACCATCCTGATCGACCCCGGCAAGCTGGGCACCCAGTCGGCCATGGAAACCGATGCACTGGCTTTTGTCGAATGGCTGCGCAAAAGCCCACCGGCCGACGGTGTGAACGCGGTGCAGATCGCGGGCGAGCCGGAACGCCGCGCGCGGCTGCAACGCGAGCAGGACGGCATTGAGGTCGACGCCGGCACCTGGGAAGAAATCGTGGGTGCGGCGAACAAGGTGGGCCTCAGTCTTTAACGGCCCGTGCTGAAGGCATTCAAGCGCTATTGAGTTCCTTGATCGCGCCCAGCAGCCCGACTGACTGGGTACGCTCCAGCCAATGCGCCACGCGCGACGCCCAGCGTGGGTCGCGCGGCAATTCTTGCCCCCAGATCGCACCGGCGCCCAGCAAGGCGTCCACGGTCTTGGCCACATCACCGCGATGCTTCCTGGCGACGTCCTGCAGCGTCTGCGCAAGCGGGTCGTTCAGCGCGTAGGGTTTGCCGGCTTCGTCTTCGCCCAGGCAATAACGCATCCACGCCGCAGCGGCCAGCGCCAGGTGTTCTACCTTGCCGCCACGGGCCAGTTGCGCCACCACCGAAGGCACCCAGCGCTGCGGGATCTTCTGCGAGTTGTCGGTCGCGATCTGGTGCACGCTGTGCTTGAGCGCCGGGTTGGCAAAGCGCGCCAGCAAGGCGTCGCGGTAGGCGGCCGCGTCGGGGCGCGCCAGGTGGGGCATGACTTCCTGCGTCATGAGGCCGTGCACAAAGCGCTGCAGGTCGGGCTGGGCAATGCATTCATGCACGGTGGGCAAGCCCAGCACCGCGCCCATGTTGGCCATGGCTGAATGGCTGCCGTTGAGCATGTAGAGCTTGGCCTGCTCGAAGGGCCGGACATCGGCCACCACCTTCACGCCGGCCGAGGCCAGCACCTTGGCGTCGGCGGGGTCGGCAAAACGGTCTTCCATCACCCATTCCCAAAAACCTTCGGTCGCGACGGCGCATTGGTCGGCGACGCCCAGCGCTTCGGCGGCTTCCTGCAGCCTTTCGGGCGTGGTGGCCGGCACAATGCGGTCGACCATGCTGTTGGGGAAGGCGCAGTGTTGTTCTATCCAGCCGGCGAGCGCATCGCTCTCGCCGCGCGCCTGCTCCAGGCAAAGCTTTTGCAGTTTGCGGCCGTTGTCGGTGAGGTTGTCGCAGGAGGCAATCGTCAGCCCGCCGGCGCCGGCCTGGCGGCGCGCCAACAAGCCCTTGACCAGCAGCGCCGCCAGGTCCGGGCCGTAGCCCTTCTCGGTCACCGTCAATGTCACCCAGCGCGTGGACGGCGCGGCGATGGCGCCGATCACACGCTCCGGCTCGCGCGCCGCCACGCAGGTGCCGAGTACCGAGCCCACCACCTGCCAGCTGCGGCCGGCGTGGCTGTTGATTTGCACTGAGTACACGCCTTGCTGCTGCGCCAGCGCATCGGCGAGCTGTGTGGAGCGCATCGCCACGCCCAGAACACCCCAGCCCGCGTCACCGTTGTGAAGCAGGGCATCGAACACCACGGCCTGATGCGCCCGGTGAAAAGCGCCCAAGCCCAGATGCACCACGCCGATGCCGGAAGGATTTCTGTCAAAAAGGGGGGTCGTGATGCCGCGTTCGGCCAAGGCGGGCAGCGCCGCCGGAGTGAGTTCTTGCATGGCGCCATCTTAGGGAGGGCCAGAGGCCGGTTTTGTAGTGGTAAACCACAATACCCATAATTGGTATGCCATGAATAATTTGGTCCAACCACTTTAAAACCATGAACACCCCCCAAGTCAAAACCCCCGCTACGCCAGAGGTCGTGCTGCCTTCCGCCAATACGGACCGGTCTTACCAAAAGCTGGCGGGGCAGATCCTGGAGCTGATTGGGCAAGGGGAATTCGCCTCGGGCGCCCGCCTGCCGTCAGAGCGGGCCCTGGCCGAGCGTTTTGACGTGAGCCGCACCTCGGTGCGCGAAGCCATCATTGCGCTGGAGCTGCAAGGCGCCGTCGAAGTGCGCGGCGGCTCCGGCATTTATGTGGCCCAGCTGCCGGCCATTCGCCCGCCGGTGTTCATGCCGCAAACCGGCCCCGGCCCGTTTGAGGTGCTGCGCGCCCGCTGCCTGATCGAATCGGAAATCGCTTCGGTGGCCGCCGTCACTCGCCAGGACGCCGACCTGGACCGCATCTTTGCGGCGCTGGCCGCCATGCGCGAGCACATGGACGACAAGCTCGCCAACGAATCGGCCGACCGCCTGTTTCACCTGCGTATTGCCGAGGCCACCGGCAACAGCGTGCTGCTGCAAATGGTCACCGCGCTGTGGGACCACGCGCGCGGGCCGCTGTGGTCGCAGATGGAGGCGCACTTTCACTCCCCCGCGCTGCGCGCGGCCTCGCAGGAAGACCACCAGCGGGTGTTCAGCGCGCTGCTGGCGCGGGATGCCGAAGGTGCCAGAAGTGCCATGAAGGCGCACCTCGAACGCGTCATCAGCGAGTTCGCCCAAGCCTGGCGCTGAATATGGCCGCCACGCTTTTCGCCTCGCGTAATGCGCTGCCCCCCGAGGGGGCCGCCCGCCTGTGGCCCGGCAAAGCCGGTTCCACGGCTCATGCTGGGTTAAGTCCAGCGTTTGCGTAGGCCAGCAGTACCAAGTATTTCGACACGACACATCACCAACCCGCGCCGGGGAAACGGCGCACTACAACCAGGAGACAAGCATGAAACATCCCTCATTCATCCGCCGGCAGGTGCCGGCACTTATCGCCGGCCTGCTGATGGCAGCCGGCGTCGGCCAGGCATTTGCCCAGGCCGTCCCGGCGCCCGGCACCAGCGCGCGCATCGACGCGATCAAGAAAGCCGGCGTGCTGCGTGCCGCCGTGCTGTCCAACCCGCCCTGGCTGGTGGAGAACACCACCGGTTCGGGCGACGCCTGGGCCGGCCCGGCGTGGATTCTGGCCAATGAATATGCGCGCCTGCTGGGCGTGAAGCTGCAGGCCGTGCCGGTCTCGCACGAGACCAAGGTGCCGGTGCTGGCCTCCAACCAGGCCGACATGACGATCTCGCCGCTGTCGGTGACGCCGGAGCGCCTGAAAGTCGTGGACTTCGTGACCTACTCGGCCACGGCGCTGTGCATGTTCGGCCGCGCCGACAACCCCAAGGTGGCCAAGGCCAAATCGATTGACGAGTTCAACAGCCCCGACATCACGGTGGCCTACTTCACCGGCGGCGGTGAAGAGAACTGGGTCAAAAAGCGTTTCCCCAACGCCAAACTGCGCGGTGTCTCCACCGCCGGCACCGCCGCGCCCGTCGAAGAAATCATGGCCAAGCGCGCCGACGTGACGCCGATCAACCGGGTGCCATGGGTTGCGCTGAACCGCAAGGTCAAGGGCCTGAAGGCGCTGCCCGACGGCAACAACTGCCAGAACAGCACCGAGCAGGCCGTGCCCATCGGCCTGGCCATCGACAAGAACCAGCCCGAGTACTTCAACTGGCTCAAGGCCGTGAACGAAACGATGAAGCCCAAGCTCGAAGCGGACGAAATCCGCGTCATCGGCACGATGTAAACCCGCGCGGCCGGGTGCGGCCCACAGGCTGCACCCGGCCCTGCCTTGCGAGACAGACCCGTCCCCATGGAACTTGATTTTTCACCCCTGATCGACAGCTGGCAGTACCTGCTGGGCGGCCTGGGGCTCACATTGCTGCTGTCCTTGCTGACCGCCGCCGGCAGCCTGGTGCTGGGCACTGCCCTGGGCCTGGGCCGTGTCTACGGCAAGGCCTGGCTGCGCATCCCGATTGTTTTTTACATCGACACGCAGCGCGCCATTCCCGTGCTGGTGATCCTGGTGTGGTTTTATTTCGCGGTGCCCATCCTGACGGGCATCAGCTTTCACCCTTTCTGGGCCGCGCTGATGGCGCTGACGCTGCACATCGCCGCCTACGTGGCCGAGATCGTGCGCGCCGGCATTGAATCGATACGGCCGGGGCAGATACGCGCGGCGCTGGCGCTGGGCATGTCACGCGCGCAGATCGTGCGCAAGGTGGTGCTGCCGCAGGCGTTGGTGCGCATGCTGCCGTCCTTCGGCTCCATCCTCTCCATCACCATCAAGGACACGGCCATTGCCGCCGTGATCGCCGTGCCGGAACTGATGAAGCGCGCCGAAACCATCGCCGGCCAGAGCTACCGGCCGATTGAAGTCTTTACCACCGTGATGGTGATTTATTTCATCATCCTTTTCCCCGGCTCGCGGCTGATCGACCGGCTGTACCAGCGCGTGGCGCACCTGGGGCGCTCATGAACCTCGACTGGAACATCGTCTGGCAGCACCGCTGGGACCTGGCGCACGGCGCGGGGCTGACCGTGCTGCTCACCGTGCTGACCATGCTGGCGGCGGTGCCGGCCGGCATTGTGCTGGCGCTGATGCGGCTGTCGCGCTCGCGCATTCTCTCTACAGCGTCGCTGTGGTTTGTGGAGTTCTTTCGCAACCTGCCGCTGATCCTGGTCGTGTACTGGGCGTTTTATGTGATGCCGGTGTTTCTGCACATCGAGTTCTCAGCCTTCACCACCGGGCTGATCGCGCTGTGCCTGAATGTCTCGGCCTACAACGCCGAGACCTTCCGCGCCGGCATCAACTCCATCCGCAAGGGCCAGATGGAAGCGGCGATCGCCGTGGGCATGAGCCGCTGGCAGGCGATGAAGCAGATCATCATTCCGCAGGCCTGGCGGCGCGTGCTGCCGGTGCTGGCCAGCACCTGGGTGTCGCTGTTTAAAGACACCTCGCTGGTGTCGGTGATCGCGGTGGGCGAGCTGGCGCACGTGGCGCTGCAGATCCGCTCGTCGAGCTTTCGCGTGCTGGAAATGCTCACGGCGATGGCCGTTATTTACTGGTTGATGGGTTATCCGCAGGCCAAGCTGGTCGACTGGATTCACAAACGATTTGAGGTCAAGGAATGAACGGCGACAACATGACGACAAACACCGCAGCCCACGGCGAGCGCCGCGGCGCCCACCTGCCGCCGGTGGTGGTGTACGACCAGGTGCGCAAGCTGTACGGCGACTTCGTGGCCATCGACGGCGTGTCAGTGCAGGTCAACAAGGGCGAGGTGATGTGCCTGATCGGGCCCTCGGGCTCGGGCAAGTCCACCCTGCTTCGCTGCACGAATGCGCTGGAGGTGGTGGACGGTGGCCGCGTGCTGTTTGACGGCGTGCCGCTGCCGACCGACGAGACCGAAGCGCGCAAGGTGCGCCGCCGCATGGGCATGGTGTTCCAGAACTTCGAGCTGTTTCCGCACAAGAGCGCGCTCGACAACGTGGCCATCGGCCCCGTCACCGTGCTGGGCATGAGCGAAGACGAGGCGCGCGCCCGCGCCATGAAGCTGCTCGAAAAAGTCGGCCTGGCCGACAAGGCGAACAACTTCCCGAGCGGGCTTTCAGGCGGCCAGCAGCAGCGCGTGGCGATTGCCCGCGCGCTGGCGATGGAGCCGGAGGTCATGCTGTTCGACGAGCCGACCTCGGCGCTGGACCCGGAAACCATCGGCGAGGTGCTCAACGTGATGAAGCGCCTGGCCGACGAAGGCATGACCATGGTGGTCGTCACGCATGAAATGGCGTTTGCCCAGCGCGTGGCCAACTGGGTGGTGGTGTTCGACCACGGCAAGGTGGTCGAGCAAGGCCCGCCCGGCCAGATTTTCGAGAACCCTACGGCCGAGCGCACGCGCGACTTCCTCGGCCACCTGGGCTGGAGCGGCTGACGCCGCCAGGCCCCCCCCCACAAACATTCTCCACAACAACAGAACCAGACCGGGACTTCCGGAGCCTTCATGAAAATTACCAACGCACGCGTTATCGTCTGCAGCCCCGGCCGCAACTTCGTCACCCTCAAGATCGAAACCGACGAGGGCCTGACCGGCATCGGTGACGCCACGCTCAACGGGCGCGAGCTGTCCGTCGTGAGTTACCTGACCGAGCACGTCATCCCCTGCCTGATCGGCCGCGACCCGCAGCAGATCGAAGACATCTGGCAGTACCTGTACAAGGGCGCTTACTGGCGCCGTGGCCCGGTGACCATGAGCGCGATCGCCGCGGTCGACACGGCCCTCTGGGACATCAAGGCCAAGGCCGCCAACATGCCGCTGTACCAGCTGCTGGGCGGGCGCAGCCGCACCGGCGTGATGGTGTACGGCCACGCCAACGGCAGCGACATCAGCCACACCGTCGAGGAAGTGCTGCGCTACAAGGAAATGGGTTACCAGGCGATACGCGCGCAAAGCGGCGTGCCCGGGCTGGAAAAGGTCTACGGCGTGGGCCGGGGCAGCATGTTCTATGAGCCGGCCGACGCCAGCCTGCCGAGCGAGCACGACTGGAGCAGCGAGAAATACCTGCTGCACACGCCCAAGCTGTTTGACGCGGTGCGCCAGGCCGTGGGGCCGGACACCCATTTGCTGCACGACGTGCACCACCGGCTGACGCCCATCGAGGCGGGCCGTCTGGGCAAGTCGCTGGAGCCCTACCACCTGTTCTGGATCGAGGACGCGACGCCGGCTGAAAACCAGGAGGCCTTCCGCCTGATCCGCCAGCACACCACCACGCCGCTGGCCGTGGGCGAGATTTTCAACACCATCTGGGACTGCAAGGACTTGATCCAGAACCAGCTGATCGATTACATCCGCGCGACGGTGGTGCACGCCGGCGGCATCACCCACCTGCGCCGCATCGCCGACTTTGCCGCCATGCACCAGGTGCGCACCGGCTGCCACGGCGCGACGGACCTGTCACCGGTGTGCATGGGTGCGGCGCTGCACTTTGACACCTGGGTGCCCAACTTCGGCGTGCAGGAATACATGCGCCACACCGAGCAGACCGACGAGGTCTTCCCGCACAGCTACCGCTTTGACAAAGGCCTTATGCACTGCGGTGAAACGCCGGGCCACGGCGTGGACATCGACGAAAAGCTGGCCGCCAAATACCCCTACCAGCGCGCCTACCTGCCGGTGAACCGCCTGCAGCACGACGGCACCCTGTGGAGTTGGTAGCATGGGAAATTTAAGCAAAATCGGCCTCTAGCCCAATAACGGCGTGGACTAGCAGCTATTGATTTGATAGCAGATTCGACCAGCCGCGATGCGAAGCGAGCCGCAGCAAGGCCAGCATGAGCCGCGGAACCGGCCTCGGCCTGTCCTGAGCCTGTCGAAGGGCCGGGCCGCATGGCGGGCGGCCCCTCGGGGGCAGGAAGCTACACGAAGTGAGCGACCGTGGGGCGAACATTCTTCGTCCCCTGCAAGGGGAAAAGGCGCTACACGCAGTGAGCGCCGATAGGGGTTAGCCTAATAGATTGGCCAGGCTGGCTTCGAGGTGCTCGGACGGCAGGCGCTTGAAGCCCGAGCGGGCGAAACGCTGCAGGCGCCCCACCATAAACGCGACGATGACCGAGGCGCGCACCTGGGCGTCGACCGTGGGGGTGGCCGCGCCGCTGGCGGCGGCTGCGTCGCGCAGGCTTTGTTTCAGGCTGGACTCCAGCTTGTCAAAAAACTGGTTCATGCGCTCTTGCAGGCGGTCGTTTTCAAACACCAGCGCATCGCCCACCATGACGCGCGTCATGCCGGGGTTCTTTTCGGCAAACTGCAAAATCATGATGACCAGCTTGCGGGTGCGCACCGCGTGGTCGGGCTCGCGTTCGCCGATCTGGTTGATCAGGGTGAAAACGCTTTGTTCGATGAATTCGATCAAACCCTCGAACATCTGCGCCTTGCTGGCGAAATGGCGGTACAGGGCCGCTTCGCTCACATCGAGCCTGGCCGCCAGGGCCGAGGTGGTGATGCGCTCGGCGCCCGGCTGTTCCAGCATCGTCGCCAGCGCCTGCAGGATCTGGACCCGGCGCTCGCCCGGTTTGGGGCGCTTGCGCGCCGCAGGCTCGGCAGCAGCCGGCGTGGCCTGCGGGTTCACTTCGGATTCAGACGCTAAGTCGGACATAGGCGATAGGAGGAAATGAAGAATGTTTCAAAAAACCGGGAATCGTTGCAATTGATTCTCGCACAGCAAAGTGACAGTTGAGACCGGTTCAGGGGGCTTGAAGTCTCCGGGTTTTCGTCCATGAGAGGGAGACTCAATGTTCTGTTTCGTAACAGCAAGCGCTCACTGTGGCGGGCGAACTACAAACTCAGCCGCACCCGCAGCCCGCGCGGGCCCGAGGCGTCCGCGGAGGCGTCATCCAGCTCCAGCTGGGAGCGGTGAACCCGGGCGATTTCATTGGCAATCGCCAGGCCCAGGCCATTGCCCTCCCCGACCGTGCCCAGGACCCGGTAGAAACGCTCCAGCGCCTTGCCACGCTCTTCGGGGGCAATGCCGGGGCCGTCGTCTTCGACCTCCAGGAAGACGCCCCAGCGCGGGTGATCCGGGTCCGGCTGCGGGCCGGCGCCGGGCCCGCAGCGGATGGTGACGGTGCCGCCGGGGGGCGTGTACTTGACGGCGTTGTCCACCAGGTTGCCCAGCAATTCACGCAGCAGCCATTCATAGCCGCTGGCCTGCGCCGGCTGGGCGTCCAGGCCCAGGTCAATGCCTTTGCGCGTGGCCGCGTCCAGGTGCAGCGGCAGGATGGATTCGCACAGGTCCTTCAAATCCACCCGCTGCATGGGCTGGGCGGCGGCGGCCGACGCGTCGGCGCGCGACAGCGCCAGCAGCTGGTTGGCCAGCTGCGAGGTCCGCCGGGTGGCGTTGCGCAGCTTGATGATTTTCTCGGCGGGCAGCGTGACGGCGCCGTCGGAACCCGCCGCCTGCCCCACCCTGGCGGCCTGCGCCCAGGCCTCGACCTGCGCCTGCAGCCCGGCCAGCGGCGTGCGCAGCTGGTGCGCCGCGTCGGCCACAAAACGGCGCTGGCCCTCGGCCTGGTCATTGACCAGCCCGAACAGGCGGTTCAGGGCTGTGACGAGCGGCTGGACTTCGGCCGGCGTGGTCAGCGGGTCGATCGCGCTGAGGTCGCGCGGGCTGCGGCGCTCCACCGCGTCTTTGAGCTCGATCAGCGGCTTGAGCGCCCGCATCACGGCCCAATTGACCGCAAAGCCCGCCACCACCACCAGGATGAGGTTGGGCAGCAGCACCTTGAAGAGCACGGAGCGCACCCATTGCTGGCGCGGGTCCGAGCCGTCGGCCAGCTGCACGATCAGCTCGCCGGCGGAGGTGCGGGTGCGCTGGGCCGCGATGCGGTAGATCACGCCCTGGTGCTCAAGGCTGTGGAATTCGATGTCGTGTGTGGCCGGCAGCAGTTCGGGGATCCAGGCCTCGCCCGCCAGGAATTCGCCTTGCGCATCCGACAGGCGAAAACCGACGGAGCCGGTGCGGCCCTTGAGGAAATCTTCCACCGCCGGCGCCAGCAGCAGCAGGGGCTCACGGCCCGCGGTGATGCCGGGCGCCACCACGGAGTCGGCCAGCAGGGGAATCAGCCGGGCCAGCTGCTGGTCTTTTTGCAGGGCGACGTTGCCGGCGGTCTGGTAGTCAAAGTAAATGCTCACCAGCGCGAAGATGCCCAGCGGAACCAGCAGCAGCATGAGCAGGCGGCGCTGCAGGCCTGATTTCATCGCGGCGGGCACGAGGCGGCTGTTGCCGGCGCGGGCGGCCACGGCGGCCAGTTGGGCCCTCAGGCGGGCGGCCCAGGAACGGCCGGGGGCATTCATGCGCTGCCTGCTTATTCGCCGCCGGCGCCGGGCAAGCCGGGCGCGGCTTCCACCAGTTCAAGGCGGTAGCCAAACCCGCGAATGGAGCGCACGGCAATGCCGTGGGGCTCGAGCTTGCCGCGCAGTCGCGAGATATACACCTCGATGGCGTTGGGCGTGATTTCCTTGTCCCAGCCGGTCATGGCCTGCAGCAGCTTGTCTTTGCTGGCGGGTTTGGGGGCGTTGATCAGCAAATATTCCATCACCGTCCATTCGCGCGGGCCGAGCTCGATCAGCTGGCCGCCGGCGCGGGCTTCGCGGTTGGCCGTGTCCAGCTCCAGCGCCCCGAAGCTCAGGGTGGCGCTGGTGGCGGCCTGGGAGCGGCGCAACAGCGCACGCAGGCGCGCCAGCAGCTCGGGCAGCTCAAAAGGCTTGACCATGTAGTCGTCGGCACCCAGGTCCAGCCCCTGGACGCGGTCCTGCAGCGCGTCGCGCGCGGTGAGGATGAGCACCGGCATCGCCAGCCCGCCGCGCCGCAGGCGCCGGGTCAGCTCCAGCCCGTCGATGCGCGGCAGGCCGATGTCGATGATGGCGGCGTCGAAGGTTTCACCTTGCAGGACTTCCTCGGCCCGCTCGGCGCTGCCGACCCAGTCGACCGCGTAACCGGCGTCGCTGAGCCCCAGCTTGATGCCGCTGGCAACCATCACGTCGTCTTCAACCAGTAGGAGTCGCATATTTTTGAAGCATAGGCCGCACAGTGTGCCGGTCTTATGCGGGAATACGAGGATGCTGAAAGGTAGCTGTCAGCTTTGTCGATCAGGTAGTCCGAACGGGGCCCGCATCCACTGCACGGTCCGTTGCACTACCGGCACACGCTTGATCGTAGCGACGCGAACGGGCTGACCGATGCCGGCAAATGCCGCGACGCTCAGCGTCAAGGCGCCAGCGAGAACGCGCGCACGGCTACTTGATGGGTCTGTCGGGTTGGCTCTGATTACTTTGGCTGCTGCATCAGCGAGCGCCGGAACAACTGGCGAGTCATGTCCACAATGCTTGCGTCTTGTGCGAACTTCAGGCCATGGTCTCGCGCTCGCTCGGAAAGCGACTTATATGCGGCATCATCCATATCAACAAGCTCGTCAAGGGCGGAACAAAAGGCCCGCTCATTACTGAGTGGAAAATTCCAACCCGCCCCCAGCGCCTGCAGTCCACCCCAGGGCGTAAGGTCGCTCAGAATTGGCGGACAACCCGCCAGCATTGACTCCAGCACCACATGCCCGAAGTTTTCGCCATGCGTCGGAAACAGGAATGCGTGGGCTTGCGAGAAAGCAGCAGGCACTTGTTCAGGTGTTATGGGGCCGTGAAATCGCACATTCGATCCTTGCGCCAATACACGGCACTCTGCCGCATATTCGGCATCCTCCTCAGGACCGTAGATGTCGAACTGAATTTCAGACTTGCCACGGATCATCCGCAGCGCCGCGTCCAAATTTTTTTTGCGTGAGATACGCGAGACAAACACCAGCCGCAACTGTCCGCGCTGCTTGACCGGCCTGGTGTGCAACAGGGAAGTTGCTGACGCCGGCAAGTCTGGCGCCACTACAATTTCGCTAGACTGCCCGAACCAATGTTTGATTTCCTGCGCTTCAGCCTCTGAAGAGGCTTGCCATGTCACGCCCCTATACAGTCCCGTTGCGTAAGCAGCACGTAGAAAGACGGCCTTCTTACCAGCCTTCAGCGCAAGAGCGCCCGGTGATAGTTCTCCGCGCGGAGCTATTACGATGGCCGTTCGGCGTGCCCTTCCGAGTCGATGCAGTAACAAAGGCCAAACGCTAAAGGTCAAAGAAAACAAGCTGTTCAAATATAGAAGCTGATGATCCTGCCTACGCATCACCGATGCCACCTGCCTGTGACAGGCGTCCGGTGACAAGTAGACGACAGCAGCGCCTGTGGGGTCGCCGCGTGCACCGGCAGAATAAGCTGCATCGTCGCCCAAATCGCGGTCACGCGTAACCACCACGAATTTAAACTCAGCACTCAAGTGTTGCAGCGTGTTTGCGAGAGTGCGAATCGGACCGCCAGCCTTGAATCCAGGTAGGTAGTAATCGGCCATGACGAGGACTGTGCTGCTCATGCCCGGCAGTATATCTAGGTCGATCTAGCGGTCTGCCCGTCTACTTATGGCCACACAGAGCTTGTTCTGCCTGATATCAAACACCACAAAGCCATCAGCTGACCCGCCGATGGTTTTTTTCACGGTGATCATTCGAGGTGGCAGGAATCCCTTGAAAGAGGCCATCAGAAGATTGCGTGAATCGCCCCGGCTTGAACAGCCCCTGGAAGTTAGCCGATTGCGATCCCGCCAATCAGGTAGTCCGAAAAATCGCTAGTGCGAGCGGATCATCGTCCCGTAGGCCTGGTCAGTCAGGATTTCCAGCAGCATGGCGTGCGGGACGCGACCATCGATGATGTGGACCGAATTCACACCGCTCTTGGCCGCGTCCAGCGCGCCTTCAATTTTGGGCAGCATGCCGCCGGAAATCGTGCCGTCGGCAAACAGCTCGTCGATCTCGCGGGCGCTCAGGTCGGTGAGCAGTTCGCCGGCTTTGTTCAGCACGCCGGGGGTGTTGGTGAGCAGCACCAGCTTCTCGGCCTTGAGCACGGTGGCCAGCTTGCCCGCCACCACGTCGGCATTGATGTTGTAGCTTTCGTTGGCCTCGCCGAAGCCGATCGGGCTGATGACGGGAATGAAGGCGTCGTCCTGCAGGGCTTTGACCACGCTCGGGTCGATGCTGACGATGTCGCCGACAAAACCGATGTCGTGCTCTTTGGCCGGGTCGTCCTTGTCGGTCATCTTGAGCTTTTGCGCCCGGATCAGGCCGCCGTCGCGCCCCGTCAGGCCCACGGCCTTGCCGCCGGCCTGGTTGATCAGGCCGACGATGTCCTGTTGCACCTGGCCGGCCAGCACCCACTCAACCACTTCCATGGTTTCTTCGTCGGTGACGCGCATGCCCTGGATGAAATGGCCTTTTTTGCCCAGGCGGTTGAGCGCCGCTTCGATCTGCGGGCCGCCGCCGTGCACCACAACCGGGTTCATGCCCACCAGCTTGAGCAGCACCACGTCTTCGGCAAAGTCGGCTTGCAGGGCCGGGTCCGTCATGGCGTTGCCGCCGTATTTGATGACCAGCGTCTTGCCGTGGAACTTGCGGATGTAAGGCAGCGCTTGGGCCAGGATTTCGGCTTTGTCGCGCGGGCCAACGTGGGAAAGGTCTGGGTCAGTCATGGGGGTGTCGCTCATGGCCAGGGGTCTAAAAAGGGAGGATGGCGCAATTGTGCAGCATCGCCGGGGCCTTGCCGCGCCCGGGCGCCGGCACGTCAGCGCAGCGTGTTGAGGTAAGCCGGGTCGAACCGGCCCGGCCGGTAGCCAAAGTCGCGCGTCGCGTCCTGGTGGTCGAAGACCAGGTCGGCCTGCATGCGCAAGGCCATGTCGGGCGTCAGGTGGGCAAAACGCGGGTGAAGGCGGGCCAGCCACACCGCAACCCGGAACGCGGTGATCGGCACGGGGATCAGCACGGGCTTGCGGCCGAGTGTTTCAAAGATGCGCCGCACCATGTCGGCGTAGGCCAGCGTTTCGCCGCCGCTCAGGTTGTAGGCCTTGTTGTAGCTCGCTGGCTCGGCAAGGCTTTGCATGCAGGCAGCGGCCAGGTCACGTGCATGGACCGGCTGGCGGCGCCCGCTGGCTTGGCCGAAGCGCGGGAAAAACCCGAAGCGGCGAATCAACCGGGCAATGTCGGCCACATTGCGGTCGCCGCCGGCGCCGCCGTAGATCAGTGTGGGCCGGAATATCGTCCAGGCCATCCCCAGGCGCTCGCACTCGCCCATCACGTGTTCTTCAGCGGCAATGAGCTTGTTGACGACTTGCAGCTCGTAAGGGCTGGCTGATTCCTGCTTGGTGAACCGGCTGGTCGAGCTGAAGGCGATGACCCGCCGCACGCCGCAGGCGTGAAACTTTTCGAGCCAGCCCGGCAGCAACCACAGGCTTGCGGTGTGGATGAGCGCGCCGGCTTCGACGCCGGGCAACTCCTGCGAGGGCGTGGTCAGATCCACGGCGGAACACGCCAGGCCTGATGCACGGTCTTCTTCAGCCAGGGGCCGGCGCCCCAGGGCATGCACCTGAAAGCCTTGCTGCAGCAGCAGGGGCAGCAGCAGCGAGCCGATCGTGCTGGTCCGGCCGGTCAAAAAAACGGTCCGGGATGCAGTGCTTGTCATGGACTACCGTGCCGGAAATATTGGGCGGCCTCTCTCAAAGCGTCATCCACGTCCACGGGGGGTTCCCAGCCCAGGACACGGCGTGTTTTTGAAATGTCCACCTGCAGCGAGTCACACAGCCGCTGCATGACGGCCTCCTGCCCCGCCACCCGGGCGGCGCCCTTCAGCACCATGACCGGCACCGAAATCAGTCTGGCGGGTTTGTCCAGTGCTGCTCCCGTACGGCTCAGCAGCCCCGAGATGGAAAGGTCTTCCCCATCGCTGGCCAGAAAAACCTGGTTGGCTGCAGCAGGATGCTGAATACAGATGGCAATAAGATCCGCCAGGTTACCCAGTGCCACGAGGCTGCGCCGGTTGGGCAATGCGCCCAGCGGCATGGGCAAACCCTTGAGCAGCCAATGCATCATGGATTGAAAGTTGGCTTTCACACCCCGCCCGTAAACCAGGACGGGACGGATGATTACCACTTCCAGTCCAGTCTCGGCAGCGAGTTGCAGCAAGCCCTGTTCAGCTTCATGCTTGGAAATCCCGTAAGGATCGGTCGGATGCGGCACATCCTCCGCAGTGAATGGTTGGCCCACAGGCGTCACCTCGCCGTTGACCTTGATGGAACTGATAAAAACAAAGCGGCGCACGCCCGCCGCGGCGGCCTGGCGCGCCAGGTTCAAAGTCAGGGCCACATTCGTACGGCGAAATTCAGCAAGGGGATCCGCAGCAACCTCGCGCATCAAATGGACGCGGGCAGCAAGATGGACGACGCTGTCCACCCCGGCCAACGCCACCGACCAATCCGTGTTCTCGTCAATCTCGTTCATCGACAGGCCTTCCAGCCCGTCATCTGAAGCAACGTGCTGCTTGTGCCGTACCACCCCACGCACCTGGTAGGCCCTCGACGTCAGAACGGAACAAACAGCTGTTCCTACAAACCCATTGGCGCCCGTCACCAGCACAATCTTTCCTGCCCCTGTGAAAGCACCAGGCTGCCGCGCGCCGGATGTCTTGGCCCGCATGGCGTTTTTGGCGCTTGTTTTTTTTGTGACGTCTGCATCCGGATGGGTGCTGAACACACCGCCCCATTTACGCCAGTAAAGAAAGCCGGAACGGATCGTCACCAGCCGTGATGCCCATGAGCGATGGGTATCGCGCGCCCACTGGTGCACAACTTTGACTTTGGGAACATAAATAACCCGCGCCACCTGCAATGCCCTGCGACCTATATCCGCGTCTTCGTAATGCAGGAAATAGTCCGGGTCAAATCCCCTGATTTGGTGCAGCACGCTGGTACGGAAAAACATGCAGGCGCCCGTGGGGTACTCCACGTCAAAAATCGGCTTTTCATAGTCACAATCCAGCATCTCAAATTCGGCAAGCGTCGGCTCAAACCACGATTGCAGCCATTTGGGGGAGAAACTGCGCAGAAACATGACCAGCAAAGTCGGATGGCGTTTACAAAGGTAATGCCGCTCACCGTCTTCGCCAAATACCGCCGGCGTCAAAAGCCCGGCGTCAGGGTGGTCTTCGAGGAACCGCAACGCTTCGCGCAGCGCATCGGGCGCCACAAACAAATCCGGGTTCACCACCAGGTGATAGTCTGAACGGGCGCCTTCAATGGCCAGGTTGTTTCCCCTGCCGTAGCCGACATTGCCGGGCGAGCGCAGGAGATGCACCGTCCAGTCGGGCATGGCGGAACGGCGCGCATCAAGCCACTGGCCAATCCGTTCGTGCAGGACGGCGTCGCTGGAGTTGTCGACGAGCGTCAACTCCAGAAAACGCTCGCCATCCTCTTTCGCCACACGGCCGGCTTCCTGCAGGGCCAGCAGCGTGCGTTCCAGTGTCGCCAGATCCGGTTTGTAAAGCACCAGCGAGGCGCTTAAAGAAAGAGAAAGACGGGTCAATTTTGTTCCTGCGCGTTATCTGCGCCGCTGCGGAGAATTATCCTGGCGGGCACGCCCACCGCTACGGCATAGGGAGGGACGTCCTGCAGCACCACAGCATTGGCGCCGACTTTGGCGTGATCGCCGATGGTCACGCGGCCAATTACCTTGGCCCCTGCCCCAAGGACCACATGGTTGCCGATGACCGGCCGAAGGGAAACCGTGAAGCCGTTGTCTGGCTCGGCCGTGCCCAAGGTCACACCCTGCTGGATGGTGACATTTTCGCCAATCTTTTCGGCGCCCAGGACCGTGCCCACGGTATGCGGCAAAAACAGCCCACCGCCTATTTTTACCTGGGGGGATGACTCAATGCCGAAAATAGCCACATTGGCCATAGTGAAAAGTTTGGCCAGAACGCCAAGCCGCCGTTCAAAGAAAAATTCCGCGAGACGGATCAACACCACCGGCGCCATGCGCGGGTTGAAACAGCTTTTGATCAGCTTCAAGGTGGAAACCGGCCCGGTGTGTCCCATGAATTTCTGAAAACGCTCAATATCAGATCGTAGATTTTTCACAGCACCACTTTCTTGTAAGCGACCAGGGATGCTGCTGCCACAGCCGGGCCCGCACCAATGCAAAGCCATTGCTCAATGGCCCAATCCTGTGCGGGCCCCGAGCCCGTGAACACCAACAGAAACAGGGGCAGGGTTGCTGCCAGCAGCAAAGGCCATATGTGCATGCGCCGCATCAACGGATTTTTGTGCCCAGCATATTCCACTACAAACACCAGGTAAAGAAAGTTGGGCAGCACGAAGGCCCAGGCCAACGCCGGAAGGGTTGAGAAGTTAACCAGCGCAAACCTGACAGCGGCGAGCAGGCCCAGATTCAGCGCAAGATCTGAGAGCAACAACACGCGTGAATTTCGGGTGGCAAGAATCATGGTGCCATATACCCACGAGATGCTACGAAAAAGAACTGCGATCACCAGTACAGCGAGAACCTGCCCCGATGCCTGGAATTCCCGGCTGTACAGCAAATTGATCAGCGGACCTTTCAGGAGAACCATGCCGTAACACACCAGTACACCGCCGGCCAGCACCAAGTATGCCGTTTTGAGCATGCAGGCCTTCTGACTCTTCGCATCTGTAGCCCGAGTCAGAAGCGGGAGATAGATTGCACTGCAGGCGGTCAGAAAAAGCGTGGTGTAGTTGAACGTCAACGTCCAGCCCGCATCAAACAAGCCGGCAAACGCCAGGCCTTGCGCTTCGATCACCCAAGACCGGATCAACAGCAATGCCAAAGTGGTGGAAAGCGCTGCCGCAAGGTTGGACAGCGCGAACCGGAGAAAAACACGGCTCTCGCTTGTGTTCAGGCGGGCCGCCTTCAACGGCGAGGCAAGCCGTGGCAGACGCGATATGCCGAATAAACCGGCCAGACAGGTGACGCCGAAGCACACAACAAAAGACATGGACAGCACAAATGGGTCGGCCGGCAACCGCCACCACCATGCACCGGCCAGCAACATGACGAGCGCCGCGGGCCCGGCAATCTGCGCCAGCGCAAGATAGGGATAGGAACGGTAACCATTGAGCACCGCCAGCGCGTAGGTCCCGGCGACATTGAGCAGCACGGCCAAGGCGAGCCATCGCACGGTGGCCACCAGCCCAGGCGCGCTGGACGACAGGAAAAACTGGGTAAGAACAGGCGCCGCGACCAGTATGGCCAGCACCACCATCACGCCCGACGCGCCAACAAGGCGCGCCGCAGTCGCCCGGAATTGCCTGCGGGCGGCGTCCTCGGGCCGCTCCGACAGGCCCTGGACGACGGAATTTGTGCCGCCAAAAGTCGCCCCCACCGTAGCGGCCTGCGCCATCTGCCTGAGTTGCGAGAAAAGCCCGACGCCTTCCGGGCCCAGCCACAGGGCAACAGCCTTGAAACTGAGCAACCACAAAAATGCCGACCCAAACACGCCGGCAGTGCTGATCAGAATTCCGCCTCTCAGGCTTGGGGAAGGCGTACTCATAGCCACGCCGGCGTCAGCCCCCACGCTGCGGTGGTGCGTTGAGACGCAAGCGGGTCAGCAGCAGGCCCCAGAGAAAGAACGCAAAAATGCCCGGGTAGGGCTGCCGCAGCGTAACCTTGAAATTGCTGTCGACCAGCACCATGAATGCCACCAGCGCGGCCAGCCAAAGGGTTTGGCCGGTCAAAGTCTTTCGGTGAAGTACGACCTGCCAGGCGGTGTAGCCGATCAGCGCCAGCAGCGGCATGAGGGGGAGGAGCCCGAAGTTGTACACGAAGTCGAGGTACCAGTTATGTGCACTGGTTTTGACTTCACGCGGAGGCGGCTCCACGTGCCCGAGCAGCATGGTGCGGTCACTTTCGGTGATCCAGTCATGGTAGAGCTTCCAGTCTCCCAGGCGATCCAATACGTTGACGGGCACCTTCCCATTCACCAGTGTCTGGAATTTCCCCAGATACTGGCCGTTGTCACCGATGATGCTGGTGTTCTTTTCGGCGATTCCGTAGTAAATCGCGACCACCAGCCCCGCGGCGAAAATGCCCGCACCAAACAAAGCGAAACCGATCAGGCGCCCCGTCTTGAGTTGCCACATCCTTCGCAAGAAAAACGCCGCAACGAAAACGCAGTAAAGCCCCATGGCCAGGAAGGACGCACTGGCGATGGCATAAACACCCATGACAACGGCAAGGAAGCTCAACGTCCTTTTGTTGTTGTCCCACAGATGCACCATGACGAGGCAGAAGGCCAGTACAAAGACGACAGGAACGAACTGGAAGTGCTGGTAAATACTGAAAACGTACAGGTTATGAGTCAAGGTCAGCGTCTTTTGCCACCAGCCCGCAAGAATCTGAAACGGCACCACCGCCAGCAACACCCACATAAAAGCCCTGGGAATGATGTCGTCTTCATCCCGCACCAGTTGCCCGAGAACCAGCCCCATGGTGGGCAGCAGGAATTGCAGTCCGATCAACACCTTTCGCTGTGCCACTGGCTGATCGGCTCCGGCACACAACAGGGACACCAGCATCAATGCCGAAAAGACCCCGATAAACCACGCTGCGGGCAGCGCCTGACGGTAATTTTTGGCAAGGGCAAGGATGCCGAGCAGGCAGGCAATGATCGATATCGGCAAAGGCAGTTTGCTGAGCACGCCGAGTGAATCTGTCACCGCCGCTGGATTGTTATAGATGCCGCCGGAAAGCTGGAAGAACAGTGGGAACAGCAAGGCAATGGCGATGAGCCAGATGGTCAAGGGATGGTTTTTGAATGGCATGATTTTTAGTATCAGCGGCTATGTGGCTCTCGCGCACCTGGCACGCGGTCGCAGGGATTTTTCGGCCTATCTACCCCAAACCGTCCGGTTGACGTAGTCCACATAACTGAGCACTACGCGTGTCACCTGCTTGGACACGGGTCCGGTCTGATAGTCATCCACAACCTGCATGCGGGGCCCCGCAACCGCATGCTGGGATATGACTACCTGAATCGCTTCAAGCACCCGCTCTTTGCGCAAGCCGCTCATGACCAGCGTACCCACGTCCATACCTTCGGGGCGCTCATGCGCATCGCGTATGGTGATAGCAGGCAGATTCAACAGGGAAGCCTCTTCCGTGATCGTTCCGCTGTCGGAAATCACGCAGGAGGCGCCCATCTGGAGCTTGATGTAGTCGAAGAAGCCAAAGGCCTTGGAAAACTGAATCAAGGGGTCAAAGGTCGCGCCCTCCAGCAAGTCCAGCCGCTTGCGGGTTCGCGGATGCGTGGAGACAATGACCGGCATCCCGTATTTTGTGGCCAGCGCATTGAGCGTATCAACCAGGTCCCGCAGGTTTGCCGGGGTGTCCACGTTTTCTTCGCGGTGCGCACTGACAACAAAAAACTCCCGCTCTTTCAAGCCCAGCCGCGCCACCACGTCCGACTTTTCAATCTGCGGCATATAGTGCTCCAGTACCTCGCACATGTGCGAGCCGGTCTTGATGATGGTTTCGGGGCGAATGCCTTCTGCAATCAAGTAACGGCGGGCATGCTCGGTCAACACCATATTGATATCGCTCAAATGATCCAGCACCTTGCGATTGAGCTCTTCCGGAACACGCTGGTCGAAGCAACGGTTACCGGCTTCCATGTGGAAGACGGGCACCTTGCGCCGCTTGGCAGCAATGACAGCCAGGCAGGTGTTGGTGTCGCCGTAAAGCAGGATGGCGTCAGGTTTTTCCAGGACCAGCACATCGTCGGCCTTTTCAATGACCGAGGCTATGGTCTTTGCGGCAGTATCACCTGCGACCTCAAGAAAATGATCTGGCTTGCGGATCCCGAGGTCGTCAAAAAAGACCTGGTTCAACTCGTAATCGTAGTTCTGGCCGGAGTGAACCAGTACATGGTTCACCTGGGCGTCCAATTCGGCGATCACCCGGCTCATCTTTATAAGTTCAGGCCGGGTTCCCACCAGCGTCATGACCTTAAGCATGAAGCGCCTCACGCACTTCCGCAAGCTTCATCAACGTAGCTTTGACGCCGTCGATGTCCAAGCGCTCCGTGTTGTGCGAGGTGTAGTCATCCAGCTCGGAAATGTGCGCTTCGCCCTCGACGAAATACTTGTCGTAATTGAGATCGCGGTTGTCCGCGGGAATCCTGTAGTAGCGTCCCATATCTTCGGCTTTAGCCATTTCTTCACGCGAAATCAGTGATTCATAAAGCTTCTCGCCATGCCGCGTGCCGATGACCTTCACAGGCTTTGCATCGCCGAACAGCTGCTGCAAGGCAGCCGCAAGGTCGGCCACCGTGGATGCCGGGGCCTTCTGCACGAACAGGTCGCCCTGCTGGGCATGTTCGAACGCATGCAGCACCAGGTCTACCGAATCCTCGAGGGACATCAGAAAGCGCGTCATGTTGGGGTCGGTAACGGTCAAGGCCTTGCCCGCCTTGATCTGGTTGATGAAAAGCGGGATCACGGACCCGCGGGACGCCATCACGTTGCCGTAGCGTGTCGAGCAGACCACTGGGCCCGAAGCCGAAATGGTGCGCGACTTGGCCACGGTGAGTTTTTCCGCCATGGCTTTGGAGATGCCCATGGCGTTGATCGGATAGACCGCCTTGTCCGTGCTCAACACCACCACGCGTTTGCAGTTGTTGGCAATGGCGGCATTGAGCACGTTTTCGGTGCCCAGAACATTGGTCTTCACCGCTTCCATCGGGTAAAACTCGCAAGACGGCACCTGCTTGAGCGCCGCCGCGTGGAACACATAGTCCACTCCGCGCAAGGCGTCGTTGACGCTCTGGTATTCGCGGACGTCGCCGATGTAGAACTTGACTTTGTCGTTGTTCAGCGCAATCCGCATGTCTTCCTGCTTCTTCTCATCGCGGCTGAATATCCGGATTTCGGAGAAATCCGAATCGAGAAAGCGCTGAAGCACGGCGTTGCCGAAGGAACCCGTCCCGCCGGTGATCAGAAGTACTTTGTTTTTGAACATTGCGAACTTTCAATATTATTTTTCAGCCTCATACATCACGCGCACCATGTTTTCCCACGACGGCGCACGATAGCTGGTGGTCTGCCGGAAGCGCGACGAGTCGAGCGAGCGGTCTATCACCAGCGCGTCATCGGGTAACACGTCGATGGTCTTTTCATACTGAGCGGCCACCAGCTTCAGGAGGTCGAACTTACTGATGGGTGCGGACGAAACATGGTAAAGACCATGCAGCGAAGGATCGGGCAATACCACGTCGCGCATTACCCGCGCCAGTTCGATGGTCGTCATGCCGGAAAAAATGCTGCGCCTGAAACCGTGAACCGAGCCTTGCTGCGCGAGAAACCAGTCCACCAACGCACGGCTGGAATTGAGCTCACGCCCCACGATGGAGGTTCTCAGCGTCACCACATTCGCGGCGTCACGCGGCTCGCCGATGTATTTGGACTTCCCGTACAAATCCTCGGCATCGGACAGGTCGTCCTCCGTGTACATGCCCTTGCGGCCGGAAAACACACAATCCGTGCTGACGTGCAGCAAGCGGACATTGCCGGTAGCGCACAACAACGCCAGACGATGGGGCAGCATCGCGTTGATGGGCAGGACCACCAGGGGATCTTCCACGTGCTCCTTCTGTTTGATGAGGCCGACGCAGTTGATAACCACATCCGGGCGCACGCGCTCGAAGGCAGCGCGAAGGGCTACGTCATCCAGAACGTCCACGCCCGTCAGGATGCGCAGCTGTTGTGCGGGTGAGAAATACGGCAGGACGGCCTCGTTACGTACAAGCCCCCAGACGTCATGCGGCGCGTGTCCATCAAACTCCCGAAAAACCGCACTGCCCAGCATGCCGCTTGCGCCGAGTACCAGTACACGCATCTGTAATTACCCTTTCAAGCCAGAGCGGCGCGCCTGCAGTATCTCCACAAGTCGTTCCACCTGGCGATTCATATCAAAATTTGCATCGAAGCAAGCCCGCCCCTTTTGCCCCATGGCGTCCCTCGCGGAAAGCGGCAAGGCGTGCATGCGGCGCATGCAATCGACCAGGGCCTGCGCATTTTCCGGCTCGCACACCATGCCCGCGCCAGCCTCTTCCACCACTTTCCCGCCCTCCCCCTGCAATGCCGCCACAATCGGTCGCCCTGCTGCAAGATAAGCCTGTATTTTGCTCGGCACGGTGTGGTCAAGCACTCCCCCGCTTTTCAGCGTCACCAGCAAGGCCGAAGCCTCGCGGAATAGTTCCGGCATGGATTCGGCCGGGAAACGACCGGGCAAGGCCAGATTATCCAGCTTTAAAAGGTTTTTTTGACCCTGGACCCAATCCAGCATACTGCCGCTGCCCACCAGCACCAAGCAGATTTCGGGCGCGTCCCGCAGCAATACGGCGGCCTGCACCACGGTTTCGACCGCCTGGGCCTTGCCTATATTGCCGGCAAACACCACACAGAATTTCCGCGCCAAAAGACTGGAGAGCTCCGCCGGCAACGCGTCCGGCACCCCCGCAGGCACGTCAGGATCCACGGAATTGGGGAAATAAACCAGCTTTTTGGGGTCAGCATAACGCGCCGTGGGAGCCTGAAACGCCCTGGATTGCAGCAGCAGCGTGTCGCAGCGGCCATAGATCAAGCGCACCAGCCAGCCCACCGCCTTCAGCAGGCCGGCATTGCGGACAAAACCCGTCGCCGCCAGGCTGTCGGGCCACATGTCCTGCACCCACACCGCAAGGTGCGCCCGTTTCAGCCATTTCAGCAGGATCGCGGGTATCACCTGGGTGATCGGCGAAGGCGCAAACACCACGATGGCATCAAAAGAACGCGAGCGCAGCAGCCAGGGGAAATACAACAAGCCGGAAAAGACAAAAGACAGATAGTTCAGGGTCAGGTTGACGCCGCCGCCCCGCCCCCTGGGCCAGATCGGTACACGCACCACGTCCACTTTATCCATGAAGCGCTCTCGCACAGTGCCGCCGGCACGGTAACCCGGGAACACCCGGCCATCGGGGTAATTGGGTTTGCCCGTGGCCACCACCACCTCATGACCGCGTTCGGCCAGCTTGCGAACGAAATCGCTGATGATGAAATTTTCGGGCCAGAAATACTGGCTGACGATGAGTATTCTCAAGACTTCGCCTTTTCAAGAATGTTCCGCAGGAAGGCCTCGGGCTTGCCAAGAAGCGTTGCGGGGCCCGGGATGGCGAGAAAGCGCTTCACCGCCTGTGCGATCGACACCGCCGATGCCTGATTGAACATCTGCTGCGGCGCGACCACATTGCGCACGGAATCGAGCCCGCGGCCGCAATAGGAATCCCCCGCTGTTGGGCCTCAATCAATTTCAGCCCGAAGGACCCAAGCTGCGACGGGTAGATCACGGCGTGCGCGCCGGCGTAAAGATTGCTTGCCCAACAACGCGGATAGCAGAGTTTTCCGCCGTCACGAGGAATGTTGGCCGCATGAATGATCAAACGATCTGCCATTTACGCTTCTCACGACTACGCCGGCAGTAGGCATCATCTGCGATACGTAGAAGGCACGGTTCGGCAACGCGCGGGCTATCCATATTCATAGCTTGTTCGCACCTGCCGCCCGATGGCGGCAGGCATCCGGTGCGTACTTGCTTTCCAGCGTGCCCTTGTTGGCCATGACGTAGGGGTCGCGTGAGCGCGTAAGGGACGATGTGCAGACCCAGATGATTTTCCGCGAAGAAGCAGCCACCGCCTTGCCCGCCTGCGCGAGCGGCAACAGCCCCGCATCCGCTTGCATCATGGGGATGAGCTTGAGGCTTTTACCTCCGCCACCGATCTCTGCAAAGGTCAATGTAATGATCCCCGTCGGAGCGGCAATCTCGACTGCCGCTGCCTGATTCTTGAGTACGATCGGCGCCCATGCCGCATCGAACGCGACCCCCTTGAGCGCATTGCTATCCACCAGTGCCTGCGCATTGGCTGCCAGTGGCAATACGGCGGCGACTTGCTGGCGTACCCGATGGCTTTCGAACGCCGCGGGAAGGTGGGTGACAACCAGCACCGCCAGCGACAGAAGAACCGCCACATCCACCAAAGACCATGATTTTAGGTCAGGGAATTTCACTTTACGGAAATCCATGGCCGTAAACGATAATGTTCGAGACAAAACCGAACGCTTTGTAGGCGAGATATGCAAGGGTTGCCAGGACGCCAACATTGAGGCCGCCATTCGCCCTCAGTCCGTAATACAGGAAGATGAAGTAGCCGAGCATGTTCAGGCGCGAGCCGCCCAGAATACCGACGCCGACCATCACAGGCAGAAAACTCAGCACCGGCCCAAACAGCTTTCTCGCATAGAAGCAAGAAAGGCCAAGCAGAATCAGGACCGGCACCAGCGACGTGAAACTAAGAGACTCTCGCCCGGCAAGATAGATACTCAATTTCCAGAGCAAGTAGTTGGATTCGAATCCGATGCCTACGGCAACCACCACGGCGGGGAATGCGAACTTCAGCAAAATGCTTCGAGGACGCAATTCTCCCCTCTCTAGTTTCGCGATAAAACCGGACAGCCAAGCCCCCAGCCACACTGGAAACATCGAGAAATGCGACCAGACCGACATGAACGAAAAAACAAACATCCGGACGGGCTTCCCGGTGCTTAGGAACGCCAGAACCAGAAACAGAAACCCAAACTTGAGGCGCTCGGCGGAAAAATATAGAACGAAGACGTAGAAGTTCGTGGTCACGATGGCGGCGGCAATCCGGATATCGGCGCCCCAGGCCAGAAACAGCCTCATGGAATAGGCAGCCAGGATGCCGTTGCATACCGACATCAGAAGATCCTTGTCGATTTCGAGAGTGCTGCCCAAAAGGGAGACGATGTAGTGAACGCGTTCAGCGCTGGACACTGCCGATTCATATGCAAGCTGACCGGTCGCCCAACCCATCCCAGGCAAAATGTTGTAGGCGCTGTGATAAGCGGCCTGATCTGCCTCGGTATAGAAGCCGGCAAGAACCAGGCTACCGAAGAAGACCAGGAAACCCAACAATAAACACACCAGTTCCTGGCTTTTGCGGTCCGCTTGGGATACGTTGTTCATCGCGGGGCGTCAGTCACTTGAGCATTATCATCTTCTTGACGAGCGAAGCCGGCAGGAGCCGCTTTATCGTCGACCTGAACACCGAATTAATAACGCGCCCCCAGAAATAAAGGCGGATCAATGGGCGCATCCGCCCCCTGCACACGGCATCGCGGGACGCCAATATCGTCCTGACACGGTTGCCTTCGGAGAGGCCGCCGGTAAGTACGCTCGAGACAATCTGCTCGGTCCTCAGGAAACCGGCACCCACAAGATAAGCCTGGTAAAAAAACTCCAGGTCAGCGGCAATCCGATTCGCGGCATTGAATGGATGCGCACGGTGGTAGCCGACCTCGACAAACGCCGACTGGTGCGAGAACTGCATGCCCTGCCAGAGCCTGGCCGGCTTGCCGGGTTGTTCGATCCGCTTGAAATCCGGATACCTTATTTCCACGCCGCCATAGATAACCGTGTTGCCGTTGTTCGGCACGGAGAAAACCTTGGTCAGCGTATCGGCAGAGTGAAATGCGTCCCCGGCGTTCATGAAACTGATCCATGCACCCGTTGCCAGCCGCAGGCCCTTGTTCATAGCGTCGTAGATGCCCTGGTCCTTCTCGCTGCGCCAGCAGGAAATTCTCCCGGCATACTTCCTGACGATGTCCAGGGTGCCGTCGGTCGACCCCCCGTCGATGACGATGTATTCGAGATGCGGGTAGTCTTGGCCCAATACGCTGCAAATTGTGGCTTCGAGATATTTTTCCGCATTGAATACGACAGTCACCACCGAAACCTTGGGCAAGCCATCAGAGGCACCCGCGATGCCCGACCCCACCGGCGTCACTGCGAGGCATCCTGTATCGAAACCGACAACAGTCCGACGGCAGACCAGAGCGTCAACAACCGATATAGCAGCGTCAGCAACGGAGCATCAGGCATCACGAACCGATAGTGAACCTGCAGTGCCCGCAGTAAAACATCGGTAGTTCTTGATCCGGCCGCCGCGCAGAAAACTTTTGCCTGCATTTCTTTATTCCCGCGTTACGTAGCCAAGAAGATACTCGGCCCACTGCCAATCCGTTTCCGTATCGATGTCGACGCCTTCAATGGGCGCATCCATGACCAGCGGCACCGTGTCTTCATTGCAGAAAGAGCGCGACGTCCGCAGCTCGGCGGGGGAAATAAGGTAGAACGCGCCGTTGAGCGCGTAGGCCGACGGCAGCGCCTGGGCACGGAGATCCGCCTGGCTGCGTTCGACAAAAGGCTTCATCGAGCCGCCGTCGATCCGGAAACACCACAGCGGATGCGTGCTTGCCTGCGATACGCCGACGACCGAGCGCAACGCATGCGCCCGGAAAATTTCCAGCCCCCGCAATACCGTTTCCCGGCTGCGGAAAGGCGAGGTCGGCTGCAATAGCAGCAATCCATCCACCGGCCCATGCAGACCTTCGTAGTAGTCAAGCGCATGCAGGGCCACGTCCACCGATGAGGCCTCGTCTGTTGCCAACGCCGCCGGCCGCAACCACGGCACCGATGCGCCCGCTTTGCGGGCGATGTCGCCGATCCAGTCGTCGTCTGTGGAAACCACGATGTCGACAATTTCGGGAATACCCTGCGCGGCCTGGATGCTCCATTCGATCAGGGGCTTGCCCCCCAGCGCTCGCGTGTTTTTGCCGGGAAGCCGCTTGGAGCCGCCGCGCGCGGGAACAAGGGCGAGTATCTTCATAGAGACAGGAAATGCTTGAGCACCTTCAGGCCGGCAGTCCCGCTTTTTTCCGGATGGAACTGGCAGCCATGAATGTTGGCCCGCGCGATCACGGCACTCACGGCGGCTCCGCCATACTGGCAATCGGCCACGCGGTGCGAGGGGTCTTGCGGGGCGGCCATGAAGGAGTGGACGAAATAGAACGCCTCGCTGGCGGCCATTCCCTGCAACAGCGTGTCGTCCCAGCTACTTCTGCCGTCTGGCAGGGACAGTTCACTCCAGCCGATGTGCGGCACTTTCTGCGGGTGCCCGTCGCTAGTGCTGGTCGGGATGGGAATCACCCGTCCGGGAATCAGTCCCAAGCCGGAGGTCACGCCGAATTCCTCACTCTCGTCGAGCAACAGCTGCATGCCCAGGCAGATGCCCAGCAGAGGCTTCCCCAGGCGGGCGAAAGAGCGCACCACTTCGTCCAGATTGCGGCGATGCAACTCGGCCATGGCATCGCGAAAGGCCCCGACGCCCGGCAGTACGATCCGCGGCGCGGCCAGGATGATTTCCGGGTCGTTTGATACCAGCACCGAGGCACCGCAATGCTCAAAGCCGCGGCTGACGCTCAGCAGATTACCTACCCCGTAATCGATGACAACGACATCAGCGTTCATATGCCCGCACCTTGACTCCGCCCGCTTTCGCGGCTTGCCGCAACTCCCCAAGGGTCGCGCGCTCGTAATGGAGGATGTCCGCCATTGCCACCGCGTTCGCCCCGCTCTCCCTGACCACCGCGACCAGATCGTCAGCCTTACCCATGCCGCCGCTTGCGATCACCGGAATGCCGACGGCGTCGGTGATGGCCCGCGTTAGCGCAAGATCGAATCCCTGGCGGGTGCCTTCGCGATCAATCGAAGTCACCAGAATTTCCCCGGCGCCCAAGGCTTCGCCCTTGCGTGCCCATTCGACCACATCGATGCCGCTTCTTTCGCGTCCGGTGTCCGTATACACCTCCCAGTGGCCGGGGGACTGCTGTTTGGCCTCGATCGACAGCACCATGCACTGCGACCCGAAACGCCGGGAAACCTCATGGATAAGCTCGGGGCGTAGCACCGCGGCGGTATTGATCGCCACCTTGTCGGCGCCGGCGCCGAGCAGGTCGCTGACATCCTCGACGCTGCGGATGCCGCCGCCCACCGTGATGGGGATAAAGACATCCTTGGCGGCCGCGCGGATGATGTTCGTCAGCTTGTTACGCCCGTACAGGCTGGCGACGATGTCGATATACAACAGCTCGTCGGCGCCCTGCTCGTAATATTTTTTCGCGTATTCACCGGGATCGCCGATAACACGCAAGCCTTCAAGGTGTACCCCCTTGATCAAATTTGCGCCCTTGATATCGAGCCGGGCGATGAGACGGGTATTGCTCATGCACTATTCATCACTTTCATGCCAGACGGCATGGCGCAGCTTCCACTCACCATCCTGTTGATGCCAGATGTGGTCCGAGCGCCAGCTGTCGATAACCTCGTGCACTTCAGCATCGGTAATCGAACAAAACTCCAGGAATTCCTTGTAATACTTCCTCGGAAATTCATGGTCATAGCGCTTGACCAACGCGACGCCCTCTTCTCGCGTGATCTTCCCGTCACGGATCTCATGGGCCGCATCGGAGGTAGTGCGGCCGATGCCAAACTTGATGTATGAAAGATAGTAATGAAACCCATCAATCTGGTCGTCCAGGCTTGCGTACTTCGAGTACGTACCTTCCGAACGTTCGGTATTGGGTGTAAAACCGGTATGTTCACGGCAGTAGTAGTAGTTCTCCTGCGGATCCCAGAATTTGTAATAGCCCAGAAAATGAATTTCCGTCTTGTTCTTCGTAGTGTCCTCATAACTAGGCGCCATGAAGGGATACAAATCCGCTAAAGAGACGCCATGCTCCGCCCAGAATTCCGGCGGCAAGCCAGAGAAGTAATGCTTGTCGTGATCCTGGATGTCGCGCGTCGGCCGGAAGGCGTTTTTCATGTCGCCCCCGTACTCGATCTCACCATTCTCGCCATACATGATGAGCTGGATATTGTGTTTGACCGCCATGTGCAGTGGGAAATTAGTTTGCCCGTAGATAAAAGGCTGAAACGGGTCGCCCAGATGCTTGAACGACAGGTGCGTGAGTTTCTTGGTGACCTGGGGGTTCGGCGTGCCCAGGATATGGTTAAAACCGGAGGCAATGAATGCATCCAGATTCTGACGCCCGATGGCGGTTGCCTTTAACGGCGCCCACGTTACCGCCAGCGGATTCATGCCATATTTGAACTTCAGCTGGTGCGCCACAAAGCTGCCGTCCTTGCCGCCGCTGCATGGCACCACGACGTCGTATTCGCCATTGCTCTTGCGATACCGATCACACAGATCAATCAGCTCCTTCTCGCGCTGCGCCCAATCGATCTGCGTGCGCTTGTACTCGGCGTAATTGCAGGCGGAACAGACGCCATGTTCATCGAAGGTGATACGCGGACGCTGATTGGAAACCGTGCATTTCTTGCAGAACCTAATTTCGGGCGGCAAATTGTATTGTTTGATTAAATCTCTCTTCATGGCTTCAACTCTTTCACCAAACTAGTACTAATGGAATCTGTTGCAAACTTCAAATCGTCGGGCCTGCCGACATCTAACCACGGTTCGTGCATAGGGTAAGCCACCGTGCGCATGGCCTTGCTCTGCAGGCGCTCGAATAAAGCAGGCATATCGCACGGCACTCCAGGCACAAGACTCTCGAGGGCTTCAGGCGCAAGGGCATACACGCCCGCATTAATGTGGCTGCGCGCAATCGGTTTTTCCTCGAAGCCGACGATGTCGATGCCGTCCGTCTGGACCACGCCGAACGGATGCTGCCATTCATGCAGCCTCACTGCCATGGTTGCAGCTGCCGTATAGCGGCTGTGAAAATCGAGCAACTCACCATAGCGGATGTCGGTGATCACGTCACCGTTGGTCACCACGAAGGGCGCATCGGGCCGCGGGTTGAGCAGGCCGAGCGCGCCGGCCGTACCCAATGGCGCAGGCTCGCGCAAGTAATCGATGGTCACACCGAGCTTTTCGCCATTGCCGAAATAGTCTTCGATCATGTGGCCCAGGTAATGGATGGCAAGCACGAAATGGTTGAAGCCCTCCGACTTAGCGCGCTCGATGATGTGCTCCAGCATGGGCTTGCCGGCCACCGGCACCAAGGGCTTGGGACAGTTTTCCGTATGTGGCATCAGGCGCGTTCCCTTACCCCCCGCCATGATCACCATCAGGTTGGAACGCGCAGCCGGCGTTGTGACCTCATCCCAAAGATGCAGCCCGACCACACGCTGATCCTCGTCGACGATGGGAATCTGCTGGATCTTGTTGGCCGTCATCAGCCGCAAAACGGTATCCCGCCCCAATCCCGGAGGCACGACCAGGGCGTTGCGATGGACAATTTCCGCCAGGGGGCTACTCATATCCAGCCCCCTGAGCAGGCCGCGGCGAATATCGCCATCTGAGATCGTGCCTTCCAGCCGTCCGCTCTCGTTGACGACCAGCACGATCTTTATCGCGACCTCGTCGAGATTCAGGATCGCCTGCTGGATATTCGCACTGAGGGGCAGGATGCCTTGGCGCCAAAGTTCAATTGAGGCGCTCATGTCAGTCCTGCCGCATCCATGACGGGTAAGTCATGAAATGTTTTCTTGAGGGAGGTCGGGAAATCGTAGTCTTCCAGAATGTGCAGGATTTTTTGGCTGGCGCCGCCATCTCCATAGGGACTCGCTACCTGGCTCAGACCTGCCTGGAAATCCGCTGAATAAGCTTGCGCCAGCGCGGCCTTGATGCTCTCCCGGTCCGGCGTGCAATCGATCACGCTCTGCGCCTTGAGGCGGCCCTTCTGACGGTCTCCGATATTGACGGTCGCCTTCCTGAAACTCGGAACCTCCGCGAGCCCACTCGAAGAATTGCCGACCACGGCATCGACATGGGCGATGGCCGACAGGTAACGCAGCTGCCCGAGCGAGGCATAGACCTTCGCATTCGGTCTGGCGGCGACGTAAGCCTCCACCTGCCGGCTCAAGGCCCGCCCTTCCGTATCGGCGTTGGGCATGGTGAAAATGAGGTGGGTATCTTGCAAGGTATCGAGCGCGGCCAGCAGTTCGTCCATCTGCCCGGCCGCCGCGCCCTGCTCAAGCGTCGCCGGGTGGAAGGTGACGAGCAGGTTTTTCGGTCCCAGCTTGAAGTCCAGCGCCGCTTCCAGTGCCGCCCGATCAAGGAGATCCAGCTTGAGCATATTGTCGATGCCCAGGCCGCCCACCAGGAAGACGCGGGCGGGATCCTCGCCCAATTGAATGACGCGGCGACGATATGCCTCCGCCGCAACGAAATGCAACTGGGCCATCTTGGTGATGGAGTGCCGCAGGGCCTCGTCGAAAGCGCCTTCCGTGGTTTCTCCGCCATGCAGGTGCGCGACGGGAATGCGTGCAATCGTCGCGGCGGCCGCGGCAGAAAATATCTCGTACCGGTCGCCCAGCACCAACACCAGATCGGGGCGAAGTTCCGTAAAGGCATCCGCAAAACCGATCATCGCCAAGCCCATGGATTTGGCCACGCCGGACGAGGTATCCGAACTCAGCAGCATTTCGACCTTGCGATCGACGGCAAAACCATCCGCTTCGATATCGCGATACGTCAAGCCGAACTCCGGCGACAGGTGCGCGCCGGTGGCGATCACCTGCAACGCAAGCTTCGGCGATTGCCGGATGCCGTCCATGAGCCAGCGCAGCAGGCCATATTCAGCCCGGGTGCCGGTGACGACGCAAATCTTTTTCACAGAGCGATCAACTCGTCGGCGGCAAAGTCGCGTGATGCCACGCGACCGATGACCTCATCCCAGCGCATCGGCGATATGCCCGTGCCGGGGCGCTTGGCCGTGATGTTTTCGGGTGTGAACTTCTCGCCCGCACGGATCGGCGCATTGGCGACCAGGGACTTTCTGGCAATCGGCTTGTTCTTGGTTTCACTGGGGCTGGCACGCTTGACGCCGTCGCCCAAGGCGGCTTCGATATTGCGGATCGCCCTCACCATAGCCTTGAGTTCATCCGGCTCCAGGCTCGCGCCGTGATCGGGGCCGGGGAGGCTGCGATCCAGCGTGAAATGCTTTTCGATTACACAAGCGCCCAGGGCAACCGCGGCAATCGCGACCTCGATGCCCTGCGTATGATCCGAGTAGCCGACGGCGACATCGAACGCCTTGCCGATGTTCTGCATCGCACGCAGGTTCACGTCAGACATGGGCGTGGGATATTCGGTATTGCAGTGGAGCACGACTACTTGATCGCGAGCGACGCCGGCGGCTTCGAACACGGCCAGCGCGCTTTCGATCTCGCCCAACGAGGCCATGCCCGAAGACAGGATTAAAGGCTTGCCCAGCCCACCCGCATGGCGCAGATACGGCAGATTGGTGATTTCACCAGATGGAATCTTGATCCGGTCCAGCCCCAGCCCAACGAGGAAATCCAGGCTCTGGACATCGAAGCCGGTGCTGAAGAAGGCAATGCCGTGCTGGCGGCAATGTTCGATCAGCACTTCGTGCATCTCGGCGGTCAGCTCGAGGCGGCTCAACATGGCGTGCTGCGACTCTGACGCGCTGGTGGATTGGACCTGGTATTCGGCTTTGCCGGCGGTACCGGTGGCGAGGCGATCGGCGGAGAAAGTCTGGAACTTGACCATATCGGCGCCCGCCTCGGCCGCAACCTCGATGAGACGCTTGGCCATGGCGATATTGCCGTTATGGTTTACCCCGGCTTCGGCAATAATCAAAGTGCGAGCACTATTCATCGCGTACCCCGAAAGATAGTACCTTCGGTCAAGTTTTTCGCCACTATGGCACCTGCGCCAACGACGCAACGGCTGGCGATCTGCACGCCGTGGTAGACGACCGCACCGCTGCCAATAAACGAGCCCGTATCAATATGCACATCCCCGTTCAGCTTGGCGCCGGTCGAGATGTGGCAATGCGCAGCGACGACCGAATCGTGCTCAACCAGGGCCTGGGAATTGATGATGCAGTTTGCGCCAACTCTGGCGCCGGCATTGATTATCGCACCATGCATGACGATAGTTCCCGGCTGCACCACCGCATGGCGCGAAACATGTGCGAGCGGGGAGACGATCGTGGGCAAATCAGCACCCAAGGCCTGCAACTTTTCAAACAAGGCGATTCGGATATCGGGGCTTTTGACCTGCCCCACCGTGACCAGTGCCGACGGGTATTTCTTGAGCAAATCCGGCAGGTCACCATCGCGTCCCAACCAGGGATAGCCGAGGCGGTCCGCCGCATCCGTTTCCTTGAGGTCGACAACGCCGGCAACCGTATAAAGGCCTTGGGCCTCGATCACATCGATGCAGGAGCGGCAATGGCCGCCGCCGCCGATGAGCAGCAGGGGCTTCACGCCAAACCCGCACTGCTGGGAATGTTGATAAGGCGACGCTCGAGTGACTCAGCGACAGGTAAAGGAGCACGAGGGGCGTCGAGATAGGGAGTCAGGCGATGTAGCAAGGTCCAGACCGGGCGCGTCATCAACCCGGCATCGTTGGTCGCTTTCAGCACTTCATCGCGCTGCCCGGCGACCGCCTCGCTCAGCAGGATGGCCTGCAGCCAGTAGTTGCTTTCGCAGCCGGCCGGCTCGGCAACCAGGCTGATCTCCGGCGTCGCCGCGAAGGCGGCCGCGTACCTGGCATAAAGGCGACGCTTCGACTGCAGAAACCCCGGCAACTGCTCCAGCTGGGCGCAGCCGAGGGCGGCATTGATGTTCGGCATGCGGTAATTGTAGCCAACCTCGTCATGCTCAAACGCCCAGCTGTGGGGGCGCTTTGCGGTAGTGGTCACATGCTTCGCGCGGCGCGCCAGGGCCGTGTCGTTGGTCAGGATGGCGCCGCCGCCGCCGGTGGTGATCGTCTTGTTGCCATTGAAGCTCAGGGTTCCGAGCAGGCCGCTGGTTCCGGTATGGCGGCTTTGGTAGAGACTGCCCAGCGACTCGGCAGCATCCTCGACCAGCGCAAGGCCGAACTCACCGGCCACCGCCAACAGGCCGGCCAGGTCGCACGGGTGCCCCAAGGTATGCATGGGCAGAAGGGCACGGATCGGGCGACCGGTCTGCTTGTTCACACAAACGCCGCCGCGCTGTTCGCTGCAATGCTTGAGCCACTCGCGCAGCGCCACCGGGTCGAGGCCGAGTGTCTCCAGGTTGCTGTCCACGAAATGCGGCGTAGCGCCGCAATAGCGCACGGCATTGGCCGTCGCGATGAAAGTCAGGGCGGGGATCAGCACCTCGTCGCCGGGCACGACCCCGGCCAGTAGCAGCGCCACATGCAGCGCGGCGGTGCCGTTGACAACGGCGACAGCATGTTTGGCGCCGGTGAACCGGGCCAGGTCCGCCTCGAAGCGGTCGACATAAGCGCCGACGGACGAGACAAAGGTAGAGTCCAGGCAGTCCTTGACATAAGCCCATTCCTGCCCGCCGAAACGCGGCTCATGCAAGGCGACCGGGCCCGGGCCGCATACCTGTGTAAGCGCCTGCACTACCTGCGCGGGGATATTCTGTGGTGTCTGCACTGGGTGGGAATGATCAAATGTTGTAGATGTCGGCCTTGTAGCCGCGCAGATTCTCGGGGCGTAGAAACCACGCCGCCGTTTCGGCGAGCCCGCGCTTGAGCCCGTCACGGCCGCCGTAGGCCGGCGCCCAGCCGAACAATTCAAGCGCCTTGGTGTTATCCGCCCACAGCCGCTCAACTTCGGAATTGGCAGGGCGCAGGCGACTCTCATCGGTGACGATCTCCACCTCAGCGTTCATAGCCTCCGCGATCAACCGGGCCGTGTCGCCGATCGACACTTCGAAGTTGCTGCCGAAATTGACGACTTCGCCTATGCCGCGATCCGACTCCAGGGCCGCGATGAAACCGTTCACCGTGTCCTGTACGAAATTGAAGTCGCGTGTCGGCGATACAGCACCCAGGCTGATCTGCTTCTTGCCGTTGGCGATCTGCGCAATGATCGTTGGAATCACTGCACGCGCGGACTGGCGCGGACCGTACGTATTAAATGGACGGGCGATGACGACAGGCAGTTCGAACGAGGCGTAGAAGGAATACGCCATCTGGTCGGCGGCGATCTTGCTCGCCGAGTAAGGCGACTGGCCCTGCAACGGGTGCTCCTCGGTGATCGGGACAAAGCGCGCGGTGCCGTATACCTCGCTCGTCGAGGTATGGACCAGCCGCTTGATGCCGAGTTCGCGCGCGGCCTGCAGGACGTTCAACGTACCCTTGACGTTGGTGTCGACATAGGTGTCGGGTGAGTGATAGGAATATGGGATGGCGATGAGCGCGGCAAGGTGCAGCACCGCGTCGCAGCCCTGCATGGCCGTCTTGACGCCATGCGGATCGCGAATGTCGCCGGAGAAAACCTCGAACTGCCCCTTCATCTCGACCGGGCACTGGTCCAGCCAGCCCCACGAGTTGAAGGAGTTGTATTGCACGAAGGCGCGGACCTTGTAGCCTTGTCGCACCAGACGCTCCACGAGGTGGGAGCCGATAAAGCCGTCGGCACCGGTAACCAGAACTGCATTCACATTCATTGTCAGGCTCTCATAGCAGTTTTTCAAACTCCACGAGGGAGCGGATGTAGTTGATTTTGTTGCCCGGGAAGGCCTCTTCGAAATGATTGACGCACAAACTCTTGTCCATCGGCGACATGTCGCCAAACATATGGACCAGGCTGACCGCGCGCTCATTGAAACCCAGCAGCGCCGATGATGAAACCCCGACGGCGAGATGATAGTCTTTATCCATCAATTCGACCGGCACGGACGGGTCCAGAACAACCGCGCCGTCGATCTGCAAATCCAGGCGATAAATTGGGTTCGGGTGGTCCTTGATATGGCAAACGTAGCCTCGGCTATGGGCTGCCTCAATCAGGGACCTGAACAGCGTGGATTGGCTTGCATCAGAAACAAAACTTTTTCCTGCAATGAACAGGACTTTATTGGTTTTTTGGCTGCCGCACGAAGAACACCTGGATATCACGTTCCGCGAGAAGCTCACGTCCATACTCGTGATCGCGCCGGGGTAGCTGCGGATCGACATTACGTATTCACTCTCGTTATCGCCTACCGCCGGTGAACGATAAAACCTGAAGCGGTCGACTACGCCCAATACGCCAAGGAGCCTATAAAGCCTGGTTCTAGGGAACACCTCCGGCTCGATTTCCTGGAAGCCTGACATGGTCACTTGCGGAAAATAATATCCTCGCGGCTTGATGACCTGCAGCAGCAGGTCGAATATGGGCAAGCAGCACTCGTGAAAGAAAATGACATGCGTACCGCTGATGCGCGCCTTCAGCAGTACAAACAAGAAATAGAGGGATTGCAGTGGGAGACCGGAGGGGACGCGGACGATCTCGATTTGCGGATTTTTTGTCCTGAAGCTCTGATAGGACAGCTCGTGTACCTCGCTCAGTACATAAATCTTTTCGACATTCAGCGTCTCCATCTGCGCCGCGATAAAGCCTACGGGCAGCGTGGATGCCACGATGCAGATGGATTTGTTTTCTATGTACATGAATTGGATACGTCGAAGTTTCGCACCGCGCGTGGCGTGCTCAGCCCTGCGCCTTGATCGCCTTCATGTTCAGGCTGACGGGGAACTCTCCCTTCGGCGTCCGGAAACCGGTTTCCGACCAGTCGCCGAGGTGCGCGCCGAACTCCTCAACGGTATTCCATTCGGCCATGTGCTCGAATCCACATGACGCTAGCAAGCTGGCCAGCGCCGCGCGATTAAACACCGACTTGTGAAAGTTGTACTCATAGTCCTGCCCACCCATCAGGGCGAGCTTGATCAATTCGAGGTTGTCGCCGTTGGCGTGGTAGATGGTTACTAGACGGTCGAAGTCGGGCACGGACAGCCGCAGCACTCCGCCAACTTTCAACTTCTTGCGGAAATTGCGAAGAATTTCGCCGACTTCCTCAAACGAAAAATGTTCAAGTACATGGCACATGTAAATCTCGCTGACGGCGCTGTCAGCAAATTCGTTGAGAGCGAAGCCTTCCGATCTCAAGTGGATGTGCGGCGCCTGGCGTGCATCAATGCTGATCCAACCCTGGATATTGATTGGGCCCGCACCCAGATGTATCTTCAGGCCGCCATCTCCACTCTTCGGGTAGACAGGAAGCTGGCCGCCGTAAACCGCCTGCTGCCTGCGGTTACGGATCGATTTGATTTTGGCGCGGACTCTGGAAATTAAACTCACTTTGGTGATCCAATCAATGCACATTTAGTGTGACGTACCTGGCGACAAACCGGGCAGGTGCTCAAGTCTCGGCAAGCCGGGATCCTATGATCCTGGCAGGTACTCCGCCCAGGATAGAGTAGTCGGGGAAGCTTTTTGTCACCACAGTATTGGCGCCGACCACCGTACCCTTGCCCAACTTGACGCCTGGAAGAATCACCGAGTTTGCTCCCAGCCAAGAGTCGGCGCCGATGGTGATGGGGGCGTAGGGTCGGTAATCCGGAGATCTCATGAATACCGCGTCGTTTTCACGTATGGTGCCGCCGCCGCGTATCTGATGCGTGCCGCTCAAAACCGTGACATTGTTGGCGAACAGGCAGTCTTCGCCAATGGCAACCTCGCCGGACACAAGGCAGTCAGAAAAAAATGATGTCCGGTTGCCGATCTTTATCGTCCCGCGGCTCGTGGAGATCATGCTTCTGGGTCCGATCGACACCCCATCCCCAATCTCTATTACGCCGTTTTCACCTGCGCCAAGTTCCGCCGAACTGGCCACGGTGCATTGATCGCCCATGATCAATACGCTATTGCTCAAGGCAAGCGTGCCGCGAAAAACCGTGTTGATCCCGAAGCGGCACCTGGCGATCGACGGAAAGTCCGACCTTATCTTTCCACGCATCAAGCCATGCGTAAGGCGAAACCATATGCCCCCGGTTTCGGTCACCAATTTTCTTGTTATTTTTGCAAGGTAACTCATAACTATGCCGCGAGGTGGTTGTCCAGCTGTGTCATCAATTCGGCGAAATCGCTCAAAAACTCCGCCTTGTCCGTCGCCGAACCCGATGAAACGCCGGTGCCTATGCCCGGGTAGTTGTTGATCGTGTTCATCGACAGGGTCCGGTCAAACCACTCAACGCCTTCCATCGGCTCGAACTGCCAACGCCGCTGGTCGTAAAAGACACCGGCCTCACCGAAGGTCCCGGCAAGATCGTAAATTCCCGGCGCCCCCCTGAACCAGGGGAGCCCCGCGCAACAGGTGGCGAGTCCGACCATGCTGCGTTCGACTCCGATGGAGCCTGTCACCGTGACCGGAAGCAGCTTCTGGCCACGGGCCTCGCTCAACTTGTAGGTCGGCGGCACGAAGACGCAACCCAGGGCGGCGAGTTGCCTGTAATACTCGATTGACCTGCACAGTCCCACCCTGGAGAAACCAACGACCTGGGAATAGTAGATCCAGCTGCCGGGATGCTCCTTGTACAGGATTTTCCCCCGATAACCCAGTTTCCGCATGGCGATGACCACATCCAGGTGGGTCGGATAATCGCCGCCCTCCGGAAAGGTCGAGGCCTCCGGTTGATAGTGGGCGTACAGGATGGGCAGCGACCCTTCTGCTTCGATCAGGCGGTCGACCGCAGCCTCATCTATCATGCTTCTGAGATAGTACTCGAGCGCGCGTTTCTGCTGCCGGACGATTCTCAGTATAGACAAGGCATCGTAGTCTTTGCGCTCGTCAATCGGATGCCGGACGACACCCGCATTTTTTCTCGATATCGCTTTCGCGATTGCCTTGGCGCCGAAGATCGCGACGCGCGCAAGCGCATAGCCGTAGCTCGTCGCCGTCCGGTCGATCTTTTCGTTGAGCTGTGGTGGCCTGGCGGCAAGATGGTTGTCGCGGTAGGCAATCACCTCGTCCCGAACCTGCTTGTCCGAGACCCCCACTGCCAGAATGCTCCGGTCCCGGATCGAAGCGTGTTGCACCACCGGCAATAAGCGGCTCGGCGACGCAAAAAAGGGCATCGGATAGAGATAGATCTGTTGTGCTCCCGCAATCTGGCAGGCGACCTCGATCAAGGAATACTCAATGTGATGCGCAACACCTGTGAAGAAAACCACGGACTTCACTCCGAGCGTCCGCATCTCCTGCGCCAGGCAGACGACGAACAGCAGGCAGGAGTGCTGGAAATCCTCGTATCTATCGGCTTGACCCATCCATCGGAACCACAGCGGCATCGTCCAATGGATCCTGGCTTTTATGTCATCGATGTCCAAGTCGGCGGGGATGGCGCCGGGATAGGCGATGACTACGGTCTGGCGTGCACCCGCTGACCAATAGGCGATCGACTTTTCCGCATAGATGGCGTATTTGTTATTGCCCCTGTATTCATTCGCCAAGAACTCATAGGGCTCTATCAGCAGGATTTCGCTCATGTCATGACCATTGCAAACTGGATTTAGGCGCGATGTCATGTCGTTTCAATCTGGTCCCGCAAGCAAAGCAATCGAACTTTGCCCAATGTTGGTATAGGCGGGAAAGAAGGCGATGCTAAAGATGTCACGATACCGGCCTTCAGCCGGAATACCCGCGCGGTGCGGTGTCGAGCCAGTTGAAAAAAGCAGCGTGTCGCCGCGCTTGCCCGTGAGCTTGCGCGCGATCAGATTTAAATCCTTGTTGTTTCTATCCATGACCGATGGCAGGAGCTTGTGCTCGTCCGGATTGGCCACAAACTCGAAAGGGCCGTCGTCTGCCGTCACATCACTCACCAGCACGAAGAGCTGGACATTCCTGAAGTCGACCACCTTGTCGTAGTGCCAGTTCTGGCTGAACAGTTCGGTGTTGCGATACGCCTCCGGAATCGCATAGTTGCGCCACACCATCCCGTCGTTGACGAGATATCCATCGCCGAGGAACATCCTAAGCACGCTGTCGTAATTCCTGATCGCCTGTTTGATGGAGGGCGGCAGGCCGGCCCAGTCGACGGTGTGGTACTTGCTGTAATAGCGCCCATCCGGCGCCTTGTTGCCCCGGTCTATTGCCTTGCTCTCATCCAGACCAAAATCGCTCTCCAACTCGATGTGGCCGGATACCGACAGCGTGAAGAACCGCTTCGAGAATATCGAACCGGCATGCCGAAACCGGAAATAGATTTCCGGAATCCGCTGCCTGAACCACGAATAGACCGACTTCAAAACTTTCATGCGTCTCTTTCCCTCAACCAGCAAGCGCGCTCAATCATTTGCCTGCGCATATTTGCCGTAAAAGTGCAGGTCTTGGGGCTGGCCATCCAGCAATTCGTGCCTCGGCCGCACCGCCTCGCAGTGCATGCCCGACCGTTCCATGATCCTGATCATCGCCTTGTTACTGCCCATCGCGCCCGCAGCCACCTTGCGGATTCGGCGCTCATCGATGAACCAGGCCACTAAGGTATTCCAGGCGTCCTGGCCGACGCCCTGCCCCCATACCGATCTGCGCCCTATCATGATGCCGATATCGGCAACACCATGCTGCGGCGAAACATAAGCCGTCATGGTGCCGATGGCGAGATCCTCGGCTTGCATTCTGACGCTCAGGAACAGGTTGGACGTGTTCAGAAAGCTCTCCCGGTATACCCGGCACGACGATTCAGTGTGGACGACGAATCGCTGGTTGCTGTATCTCACGACCTCGGGATCATTCAGCCACGCGACGTACTCGGGCGTGATGTCCGATTGCTCGAACGGGCGCAGCAATACCTTGCGTCCCGACAGGCTGACGAGATCAGCCATCAACTCAATGGGCACCGTCGTTGGGAAACGCGGACCTGAGCGCATCGAGGTTCGCCCACACCTTCCTGAATGCCCCCACCATCGCCGCCACTTCTGGGTCCGTGAGCTGGTGCAGGCACATTTCGAAACCCAGGTACGTCGCGTCGTGCAGCGCCTCCGCAACAGGGCAGATGCCCTTCGCGTAGCTCACGTCGCGACGGCAGATATCGGAAGACCACGGAAAGCCCGACGAGCCGTAGGCGATCTTTTTCTGGTACATGGGCAGCAGATGCACATTGGCGTAACCGGCCGCCAGCCCCACCAGCCCTTCGGCTTCCAGCGCCTCGATGATGCGGGCACGCGACACGCCGAGTTGCGCCACGTCCAGAAGCATAGGGTAGGTGTAATACACATGCGTGCAGTCAGGCTGGACAACCGGTGTCCGCAGCCCGGCAAGGCCCGCCAGACCCGCGGCCAGTCCCGCAGCGGCATGCTGCCGGCTGGCGACGAAACCGTTGAGCTTCTTGAGCTGCTCGATGCCTATCGCGCACTCGATTTCGCCGAGGCGAAAGTTGTAGCCAAGCATGTTGCTCAGATCAGTCACGCCTTTGCCGGCAACGACTGCCTCGGCATGGTTGCGGATCAATTGCAGCTTTTCAGCAATCGCATCGTCATTCGTGACCAGGATGCCGCCTTCGCCGGTATGAATATGCTTGTGGTAGTTCAGGCTGTAGCCGCCGACATGCGCCAGCGTGCCCGCCGGCTTGCCCTTGTAAAGAGCGCCCGGCGCCTGCGCGGTATCCGAGATGACCTTCAACCCATGTTTCTCGGCAATTGCCATCAGCGCATCCATATCCGCCGAGTGGCCAAAGATATCGACCACCATGATGGCTTTTGTGTAAGGGGTGATGTTGGCTTCTACCGACGCAGGATCGAGGCAGAACGACACCGGATCGATATCGGCAAAAACGGGGATGGCATTCCAGTGCAGGATTGCGGTGGCGCTTGCGCACATCGTCCAGGGCGGCACGATCACTTCGTCACCCGGCTCAATACCGACCGCGCCGATTGCGGCGATGAGGCCGGAAGTCCAGGAATTAACCGTGATGGCGTGCTTCACGCCGAAATACGCGGCAGATTGCTTTTCGAATTCCTGGACCTTGGGACCGCCGAAAAAATCAGGCTCCCAGCACCCCAGGAATTGAGACAAATTGCCGCTCTCGACCACGCGGCGGGCCGCTTCGACCTCTTCCTTGCCGAGCGAGTTGTATCGCTGGAATGGCTGGGTGATTGCCTTGGAGCCGCCGAACAATGCCAGTTTCTCTGTGCTCATGATGTTCTCTGTTGAATGATGGATTCGATTGCTTCAAGCGTCTTCAAGGCCTGTCGCCCGGTGCATAACGTGGTGGCCTTACCGGCCAGATGATCGTGTATCTGATCGTAGACGTGCCATTGGTAGATCGCCATGCCATTGGCAATCTGTTCCCGTTCGCTACCCAGGATTTTATAACCCTTGAAGCTCGGGTCGGAATACACCGCCTGCCACTCAATCAGCTCGCCGCCGCGCTCATACCTCAAGCGCCCGGAATGGCTCAGCAATTCCACGCCGTAATAGGAAAAGGCTTCCTCCCAGGCTGCGCGGAAAACCACGGCACCGCGCCCGAACCGGACTTCCACATCGGGCTCGGGATCGTGGCCATCCCAAAGGCGGCCGGAGTCCATGACTGTGGTGCTTGTTATATCGCCCAGCCAGAATTCGAGCAGATTGAGAAAGTGCGAGCCGTTGTTCAGTATTCCTTTGGAATACCACGCATTGCCCTTGACCGGCGTGGTGATTTCACCGCTTTCGATCCGTCGCTTGATTTCGATCACGCCAGGGTCGGTCCTGCGAATGTAGTTCACGAAGAGGCCGATTCCGGCGTCTTCGCATAGCCGCACCATGGCCCGGGCCTCCTCCAGTTGGTAGGCCAGGGGTTTCTCACACACTATCAGCTTGGGCCGACAGGTCCTGACGACTTCGGCGAGGATGGTGCCATGCGATGCGGAAGACGTCGCGATCACCACCACGGCAGGTTGCAGTTGCCGCAGTGCGGACTCGACAGAATCAAAAGCGGGCACACCATAGTGCTGCTCAAAGCGAGCTCGATACACGGGCAAAACATCCACCCCCCCCACGAGCTGAAATGCGGGATGCGCGGAAATGGCGCGGGCATGCGTGTAAATGGCCGTGCCGGGCGGGAGATCGAGGTCGTATCCCATACCGATCTGGCCGAGACCGATGATGATGCAAGACTCAGACATGATGCGCGGCCCCCGCGGCCAGCCGGCGCATGTGTTCGATCCCGCCCTGCGGCAACTGGCAGGGCCGGCCGGCTGGCGGAATGGTGCTGATCACGCGCTTGCCGGCCAACAGGCCAACCACCATCGCCATCGATTCGCAACCAACGACGATGTCGGACTCGATGGTCTCCTCAAGCAAGGTCTGCTGTCCGCCGAACTTGATGGGCAGCGCCGTGAACTCGCTGGCCCAGTGATACTTCTCCGCACGCTCCGATGGATGGGGGCGGATGGTGATGGCATCGATCTTCTGCCCCAAGCTACCGATGTTCTCCAGGAAGAAGCGCAGCGCGTCGTGCTCGGTATACCCCCAGTAGCGCTCATCGCCATATTGAGCGAGGGCATGATCGGCAACAGGTTCGCATACATACAGGACACTGGTGGCAGAAGGATGGGATCTGCCAGCATTCATTCGGGCGATCTCCGCCAACAGATCCTCGAAATATGGATTCGCCTGCAGCACCACGGGGATTTCCGGGAAGAGCGGGCGGGCAATGCGCTCCGCGTCTGCGTCGCCGACCCATATCTCGTCGGGCAGCACGCTTTGGCTGGCGTCTTGGAAACGTTCACGATAGTTGACCCAGTGATCCAGGAAAGCCACCGTTTTCTTGCCCCTGGCCCGACCAAGAACAATCGCTTCGCGTTCATAACTGCTCTGCCAACCGGTGCCGCACAGCACCCAGGTGCATTTGTCCAGCGCGTCATCCAGGCTCAGGTACTCGGCTTCTGGACACTTCCGCCTGAATATCGCCGCGGCGGGTCCAGCAACGACAACGCTGCAGCCGAAATCCGCACGGTTCAACCAACTGCTCAGGATTTCGGCGCCTCCCGCATCATGGCCGACGACTGCAACGTGTTCCATCAAGTATTGCCTTTGCGCGCGACTTCCTTGTTGATCTCCGCGAACTCGGGGAACTGGCGCAAAAAGCGCACCGCATCGAGGCAGGAAAACAAGGGGTTGTGCGCATCGAAATGTTCGATGATTTTTTTCAACAGCTCGTAATCGCTGCGCTCGTCGAGTGTCAGGCCCAGTTCAGGCCAGTGAATCTCGGGCGGTGCAACCAGATGCACATGCGTAAACACCTCCGGATGATTCCGGATATGCAGCGTCACGTGTTCGTGATCGAGCGGATCGTCTGTCATCTGCGCCGACCGCTTGAGCGTCTCCAGCGTGAACACCTGGGTATCCATGCCGTCGGGGTAGCTGCGCGCATGAGCATTGCTCACGTAATCGGCGTCATGGGCTTTGAACATCCGGATGGTCTGCTCGATGATCTCGGGATCGATGATCGGGCAATCCCCCGTGATCTCGACCACCACGTCGGCATCAGCCGAGGCGGCGGCATCGATGACACGCTGCATCACGTCCTGCTCGTCCCCGCGGAATACGGAGATGCCGAGGCGCCCGGCGAGCTCCACCAGCGGCGCATCGGCGGCATTGACCGTAGTTGCCAGGACGATCGCATCGATCGAAGGCACGGCCTTCAATCTGCGCACCAGATGCTCAAGCATGGGCGCACCTGCGGCAGTCAGCAGCGGCTTGCCCGGCAGGCGGCTGGAAGTCATGCGGGCCTCGATAGTTGCAACGATTCTCATGCGGATTCTTTCAATAAGCCTTCTTACACGGCGGGACGTGCTTCAGCGGCCCTTCAGATGGTCCCAGCTCAAGGCCGTGCCGAACGTCACATCTCGGTCCAAGTAACGGCCGACCACCTCATCCAGGTATTTCGGCGCGAGGCCGAAACCAGGCCTGACACTGCGGATCGCATCGCTGGTGATCAAGTCGCCGGCTTTAAGGTCCTTGACGAAATACAAGGAGCGCCTGAACTGCACATTGCCCTGCTCGCTCGACTTGCGCCCGAAGTCCACCTTGCCCAAGGCGCTCCAGGCGGTACGCGCGTCGTTGCACAGTGCCGCGAGCTCGCCCGGTTCGAGGGAGAAACTGTCATCCGGCCCGCCGCCGCTGCGATCCAGCGTGAAATGTTTCTCAATGATGGAGGCGCCTAGCGCCACACTGGAAATCGCCGTCGTGTTGTCCAATGTGTGATCCGACAGGCCGGTGACCAGTCCGAAGCGCCGCTGCATTTCCGGAAGCGTGGCAAGGTTGTAATCGGCGGCAGGAGCCGGATAGCCGCTGACGCAATGAAGGATGGCCAGCTCACTGCAGCCGCCGGCGCGTGCCGCCTCTATCGCTTCACCTATCTCTTCCGCATCCGCCATACCGGTCGAGATGATCATCGGCTTGCCGGTGCCGGCGACATACTTGATCAAGGGCAGGTCGACGGCCTCGAACGAAGCGATCTTGTAGGCAGGTGCATTCATGTCCTCAAGCAGATCAACGGCGGTAGTGTCGAACGGCGAACTGAAGATGGTGATACCGACTTTTCTGGCGTGTGCGAACAGGGGTGCATGCCAGTCCCAGGGCATATGCGCCTCGCGGTACAGGTCGTACAGCGTGCGTCCATCCCATAAACCGCCCTTAATATGGAACTCGGCGGCGTCGCTGTTCAAGGTGATGGTATCGGGGGTATAGGTCTGCAGCTTGACCGCATCGGCGCCGGACTTCCTGGCCGCCTCGATAATCCGCAGCGCGGTGTCGATATTGCCGTTGTGATTGGCCGACATCTCCGCAATGATGAAGGGAGGCTCCCCCAGTCCGATTCTGCGGCCTGCGATATTAATATGTGGTGCGTCGTTCATTTTGAATGCCCCGATTTCATGTTCCATTCGTCCTGCAGCAGGCCGAAGCAAATAATGTCGTGATAGCTGTCGGCTATCCTGTGCTGCTGCCGCAGGACGCCCTCCTGCCGGAAGCCGAGTTTCTGATGCATGCGAATGGAGGCCTCGTTGAAAGCCAGTGCCTGGCCGCACACCTTGTGCAGCGCCAAGGTGTTGAAAGCAAATTCGAGGGCAGTCGAACCAATCCTGGTTCCGGCACCCTTTGTCCCATCGGGAGCGGCATAAAACCCCCATGTGGCAATTGCCCCAATCTCCACGCCACTGAAACCCACGAAGCCAAGTGGTAGACCGGCCTCCTCGACGATCAACAAGCGGCGCATTGGATCCTGGGTGCTGCGCTCGAACCATTGCTGATGCTCGGCAAACGTAATTTCATGCTGCGTCAGCATACAAGCCCGGACCTGCGGCTGATTGCGCCACGCCAGCATCTGCTCCAGATCGGCGGCCCCCACCGGGCGGATGCGGCAATTATTAACTTGCATGGCTCATGGCTTCCACGACGCGGGAAACACCCATTCCGTCGCATACGGCGCGGCAGGCCTCCTGCATATCCAGCATATTACGCGCCACGCTCAAGTTCGCTATTTTGGCCTTCAATTCCATCGCCAGTTCGCGCCCGCCCAGCAGCAGCGAGACCGCACCGGCCTCGCTCAGGGCAAGTGCGCCGCCGCGCTGGTTGTCGGCAAGCACCATCGTCAACGTGGGCAACCCGAGGCAACAGCGCTCCCAAGCGGAAGTGCCGGCCGCCCCGATCGCCAGATCGCTGTCCGCCATCAGTTGCGCCATATCCCGCACATCAACTAAAACCTCCACGGCCTGCATTTGCCTTGCCTGGGCGCGAACCTCGGGCAGCCACGGCGCGCTCGCCCCCATCACAACCGTGATACGGCTGCCAACCGGCAACGGGTGGTGCATCAGGGCATCGAGCACCTGACCGGTCGCGTTATCCCTGTCGATGCCGCCCATGCCGATCAGCAGGCGGTCCATCCTTGCCTGGGTGCGCCGGGTGAAGCTGTATTCACGCAATGCCGAAAAATCAGGTCTCAACAACGCATATCGAGGCCCGGCAAGAACATCCGACCCCGCGGGAACCAGTCCGGCGTAGTCATCAGCCTTGCGATTCAGATTCTGGTCGAGCAGAAGCTTGCAATCGTGGAGCCGGTCGGCCAGGTCGTCGAAGACCATGACATGCCGGCTCACCGCGCCCGCCAAGCGCTCCCAGCGCGCATCCAGCGCATAGTGATCCACGACCAGCCAATCGACGGTGGCGGCGCCCACCGCCGCTACGGTCTGCTGCGCATCTGCCGCCCAGTCCGCGCCCAACCAACTGGCGTAACCTCCGGTGCCACATTCCCGGCCTGCATCGGAAAGCAAAGGCAAGGCATGCGCCTCATGGCCGCGGGCACGAATCACGTCGATCAAATTTCCGGAGTGCTCCCGGCATACGAAGCCGCACCGACCACCCTGTGCACGCAACGCATCCGCCAGCGTCAGGCAACGCATGACGTGGCCGGTGCCAATGTCCAGCGAGGCATCCGCGCGAAAAATGACCTTCATCACGCTCAGTTCAGCCGCTTGAAGCCCGCATGACACAACGGCCCCTTCATCAGAGCCATGACGTCGCGCCCGTCTTCGCATTCCCTGATCAATTTGAAGATCGGAGCAAGCGCATCGAAATACCCGTCAACGATATCGGGAGTGTGCTCGGTGCAGGCATAGGCGCTGTTGCCGGCCAGGTAGCCCTTGTCGAGCATTTCCTGGGTGATCAGTGTTTTATAGGCCAGGGCCTGGGGGCTGAGGAACGAAAACCCGGCCAGTGCCGGCAGGCCCCAGTGAGAAATTTCAAGCCCATGCTGGTCGGCCAGTTGCTGCCACCGCTGGCGAATGCCCAGGCCGGTCTGGGTAATGGTGCTCCACGACTGAACGCGCTCCATGACCTCCAGCGTCTTCAAGGCAGCTGTGGGGCCAATGCGCTCGGTCCAGAAGGTACTGCTGATGAAGGTGCTCTGTGCGGCTTCCATGATGTCCCTACGCCCGATGGTCGCGGTGATGCCGTAGCCGTTGCCCAAAGTCTTGCCGAACATGGCCATGTCGGGCTCGACGCCGTACTTCTTGTGCAGACCGCCGAAGGTCTCGCGAAAACCCGACGTGCACTCGTCGAAGATCAGCACGATGTTGCGGTCGGTGGCCAGTTTGCGCACCTTCTGCAGGAAGTTGTCTTCCGGCCCCATATTGCGCACCACCTCCATCTTGATCACGCCGATGTCGTGAGCCTGAACCAGGGCCTCCAGCTCGCCAAAGTTGTTGTAGTTAAACGGAAAGACCGTTCCCGCCAGGTTACGCGGAACGCCATTCGGCTCCAGGCCAGGCAGCAGGTGGCCGTCCAGCCCCTTGTCGGCGCCCAGGTTGGCAGACAGATACCAATCGTGCCATCCGTGGTAGCCACAGATCGCCACCTTGTCACGCCCAGAGGCGGCGCGAGCGATGCGGATTGCCACGGCATTCGCCTCGCCGCCTGAGCGGGCAAGGCGGGCCATGTCGGCCCAAGGATGGAGTTCGATCAGCTTCTCGGCGAGGTACACCTCTTCGGGGCAATTGAACGTCGACATGTTGCCGGCATCGACGGTCTTGCGCACCGCCTCATCCACCTCGGGATGACCGTATCCAAGCGAGTTGGTGCCGACCCCCATGAGGCTCATGTCGATGTATTCATTTCCGTCGAGATCCCAGACCTTGCAGCCTTTGGCCTTGCTGAAATAAGCCGGCCATTGATCGGGCAGAAACATCTCGGCGCGCTTGGAGAGCAGCATGTTGCCGCCCGGAATGATCTGCTTGGCCCGTTTCCAAAGTTTTTGCCCGTTACCCATTGCAGCTCCTTCGTTTCGTTGTACCTGGTGGTTGGCCGCGAACAGCGCGGGTGTATCCGATTGCAGTTGAAGCACCTGGCGCCAGCCGAAGTGGATTTCAGGGGCAAAGTGCGCAAAGACGTTGCTCGCCACCTCGAAGTCGGCCGGCTCATCGACCGTCCATCGCAACCCCGACAGGTCCTGTTCGTTCTGCATCGCGGCCGTCGTGAAACGCCCGGAAGTCCGGACATAAGGCGTCACATGTTCATGATCGAACTGGCTATCGCTTTCCTTCAGCGTCCGCTCCAGCGCGGCCAGGTTCACGACTTCGATGTCCAGCCCATCGGGATAGGTGGCCGGACTCACATTGCTGAAATAGTCGACCCCGGCGAGGCGGAACTGGCGGATGCAGTCGTCAACCAAAACTGGGTCGACCAGCGGGCAGTCCCCCGTGATGCGCACGACCACATCAGCCTGGTGTGCCTTGGCGGCCTTGACGAAGCGATCCAGGACGTCGTTCTCGCTACCCTGTTCGCAGGCATAACCCAAGCCCTGAACATGCTCGACCAAAATGCGATTCCGGGGCTCGATCGACGTGGCCACGATGATCTTGTCCAACTCGACGGAACGCGAAAGACGGGCCAGCAGCAGTTCGATCATTGGCACCCCGCCGATTGCCTTCATCACTTTGTTGGGCAATCGGGTCGAGCCCATGCGGGCCTGGACGATAGCAACGATTCTCATGATCCGGCCCGATTCCAGTTTGAAGGATTGATCAGATCCGCATCAGCACAAGCAAGGTCCGGCAGCGGCAGGGGCGCCATCACCTTTGCATCTGCGCAATCGTGCAGCAGGGTCTTGAACTCTTCGGCGCTCGCCACACCGACAACGACGCGACCGACCTGCGGCAAGGAAAGCGGATATTGAAGGCACGCAAAGGTCGCCGTAACGGCATGCGCATCCAGCCAATCGTGCCACGCGTCCCATAAATGATTCCAGCGCGCGAAGCGGGCGGGTATGGCGGCCCTCGGCATGAGCAGTAGCCCCTGGAGAAAGGCGGAGCGCGTGTGCACCTCCACGCCGGCTTCATGCAGGCGCTGCAACCAGCCGGATGTCTCCAGGCGGCGGTCGAGCAAGTTCAATGGAGCCTGCACCAGGTCAGGCGCGCAGACCGGCATGATCGAAGCCAACTGTTCCGGCTCGTAAATGGATACGCCGACCTTGGCTACCAGCCCCTCCTGCTTCAGCGCCTGCAATGCATGAGCAAGCGCCTGCCCCCGGGGGCCTTGGAGCTGTTCGGCACGATGCAGAAGTACGCCATGAATCCGCGTCACGCCCAGGCGTTTCAAAGAAGCCTCGATCTGGCCGCGCACCCACGCCTCGACGCTGTCCACATCCCCGGTAATTGCGGGCAGCTTCGTCACCACCTTGAAACCAGAGACTCCAACTTCGCCCAGACAGGCTTCACTGTCACCGTAGGCGATCGCGGTGTCGATCGTATCCACACCACCCGTCCGAGCCAAGCCGACAATATTGCGCGCAGCCTCGCGCGAGACCTGACCACTTAAATTCGAAACACCGTAAGCGAGGCCGAACTGGGCCCCTCCCAACGCAAGCTTCATGCGAATGCCTCGGCCAGGACCTGAATAACCTTACCTTGCTCGATGCCGGTCAGCGTCGGGTACATCGGGATGCTCAAGGTCTGCTTGTGATAACGCTCAGACGCCGGACAATAGCCCGCACGAAAGCCCATGGCCTCGTAGTATGGCTGCCGATAGACCGGGATGTAATGCAGGTTGACATTGATTCCGGCGGCCTGCAGCGCGTCGTAAATCCGTCGCTGCGTGGAGCCACTTGCGTCCTGATCGACTTGAATCGTATAGAGGTGATAGCTGGAGTAGCTGTCCGGATGCTGCCACGGCAACTGTATGGGCAAGCCGGCCAACTCGTTGTCATAGCGTTCGGCGATGCGGTGGCGCATTTGGACAAGTTCCTGCAACCGCTTCATCTGGCTCACGCCCAGAGCGGCCTGGATGTCGGTCATCCGATAGTTGTACCCAAGGCAGATTTGCTGGTAGTTCCAGATCTCATCGTCCGGCCGTAGCTGCATTTTTTTGGATTCGCTGGTGATGCCATGACTACGAAACCGCTGCATCAGACTCGCGAGAGCGGGATCATTGGTCAGCGCCATGCCACCCTCACCGGTCGTGATGATCTTCACAGGATGAAAACTGAACACCGTGATGTCGCTATAGCGGCAGTTCCCGACCGGTTCGCCCTGGTAGCTGGCGCCGATGGCATGCGATGCGTCTTCAATGACCTTGAACCCATATTGCTGGCTGAGCTTGTGAATGCCCGCCATGTCGCAGGATTGGCCGCTGAAGTGCACCGGAACCACCACCTTGGGAAGTCGGCCTTCCTGCTGCGCATGTGCCAGCTTTTCAGCCAGCTTTTCCACGCTCATGTTGTAGGTGGCAGGGTCAATGTCGACAAAGTCGACCTTGGCCCCGCAGTAAAGCCCGCAATTGGCACTGGCGACAAAGGTAATCGGCGAGGTCCACAACCAGTCGCCTTCGCCCAATTCGAGCGCCAGGCACGCGATGTGCAGCGCAGCGGTGGCGTTATTGACCGCGATGGCGTATTTTGCACCCACCTGGGTGGATACGGTCTGCTCAAATAACGGAACCATGGGTCCTTGCGTCAGGAAGTCCGATTTAAGGACCTCCAGCACAGCGGAAATATCAGCTTCGGAAATATCTTGTCGGCCGTAGGGAATCATGGGGAAATGCCTTGTGAAGGGTGGCCGATGATGTCGGCATAGGAGCCCACCCGTTTTACAGCGCCAGCGTCCAATTCGACGATTTGCGAACAATTCTTCAAAGTCGTCAAACGATGGGCCACGATAAGGATGGTCAATTCACCGCCGAGGCTATCAATCGCCTGCATGACGGCCTGTTCGGTCTCGTTGTCCAGTGCGCTCGTGGCCTCGTCGAACACGATGACATTGGCTTGCTTGTACAGCGCCCGGGCGATGCCGATTCGCTGGCGCTGTCCGCCGGAAAGACGTACGCCGCGCTCGCCGACCATGGTTTCGTACTGCTTGTCCCAGGTGGCTATGGTCTGAGCAATTTGCGCCTGCTCGGCGGCCGCGCGCAGACGAGTCCGATCGATCTGGTTCGCGGGCACGCCGAAAGCGATATTTTCGGCGATCGTACTGTCGGACAGAAAAATCGCCTGCGGCACATGCGCAATATTCGCCTGCCAGGCACGATGGTTTTGGGGGGTGATCGCTACGCCATCAACCTGCATGGTCCCGTCGGTAGGCGGCAACAAGCCCATCACGATGTCCAGCAGCGTACTCTTTCCACTGCCCGTCTTGCCGATGAACCCAATGCGAGCGCCCTTGGGTATCGTCAGGTTCAAGCCATTCAACACCAGCGGACCTTCCGGGGTATAGCGAAAGCGCAGGCACTTCAGATCGATGCCGTAGCGGAACGCAATCGGCGCTGGCCGGGGTTCGCTGGCATAGGCGGGTAAGGGCTGGTCTAGCAGTTCCAGCGTGTCCCGCAAGGGGGCGCGGCCGGCATGGATGTGCGCCAGGCTCGAGTAGACCAGTTGCATCACGGGTAACAAGCGCTGCGCGCCTAGCACCATGGCGCCGATCACGGGGATCGCGGTAGTGATGCCTTCCGGCCGGTTGGCCAGCACATAAGCCAGCACGGCGATAACGACCATCCCGAGGGCCTCAATGCCGAAGCGCGGGCTACCATTGGTGATCTGGACGTTGGCCATGGCCCGCCGAAGTGGTTGGTCTGCATTCAGATAGGTCTTGCAGTAGGCCGCCTGCGCGCCATCGATCAACACGTCGCGAATCCCGCTGAGACCTTCTTGTACCGCCTTGATGACCTGGTTTTGCTCCCGGCTGATGCATATGCTGTTTTCCACAAGCCGCTTCTTGGTAGCCAGGAGGATCAACACATAAATCGTGCCGAAGACCACCAGCACGACAAAGGGGATCAGCGGCTCGATCACGATCAGGGCCGCGACGATGGTCAACAGCATCAGCAGGGAGCTGACGATGGCGAGGACGGGCAGAATGATGCCGTTCACCAACCCGTTCGCCTTGGCTGAAATGCCCGCAATGACCTCGCTGCTATTGCGCGCCAGATGCACCGCATAGGGCTGATAGAGCGTGCGGCGGTAGATGCTGATGCTGAAATCCGCACCTATGGAATGGCTCAGCCGCGTCTGCGCCCACAGGAGAATAAAGCGCATCACACCCGAGACAATCGCCGACACAGCGAAAACCACGGTCAACGGCAACAACAGTTGCCTCGCTTCGGTCAATCCGAGCCACTGGATCACGCCTTGCATATAAGGCTGCCTGAAAATCGGCTCCGGATTGGTCAACACGCCCAGGAACGGCAACACTGCACCGATGCTGATCACCTCGGCCAGGGACGCGAGGATCATCAGGGCAAACAGGACGCTCAGTTGCACGCGGCGCCGGGGGCTGATGTGAGGCCACAGCCGGCGAAGAAGTTCAAACAGGGACTGATGGCGCTGCACGGTCACTCGTGGTAATCCATGGTCTTGAAACCATGGTGCTTGATCAGCTCATCGCGCTCGGCAGCCTTGAGGTCTTCGCGCACCATTTCTGCGACGAGTTCCGCGAACGTAATCTTGGGCGTCCAGCCCAGCTTTTCCCGAGCCTTGGTCGGGTCGCCCAGCAGAGTCTCGACTTCGGTCGGGCGGAAGTAACGCGGGTCCACGCTGACGATGCACTTGCCGTTGCCGTCATAGCCCTTCTCATCGACGCCGGCTCCTTCCCAGCGGATGCGCATGTCCAATTCCGCGGCTGCGGCATCGACAAAATCCCTGACCGAAAATTGCACGCCGGTGGCGATCACAAAATCCTCGGGTTTTTCCTGCTGCATCATCAGCCACTGCATTTCAACGTAGTCGCGTGCATGGCCCCAGTCGCGCCTGGCGTCGAGGTTGCCGAGGTAAAGGCAGTCCTGCAGGTTGAGCTTGATGCGGGCCAGCGCGCGCGTGATCTTGCGCGTCACAAAGGTTTCGCCGCGCACCGGGCTTTCGTGGTTAAAAAGGATGCCGTTGCATGCGTAGATCCCGTACGCCTCGCGGTAATTGACCACCATCCAGTAGCCGTACAGCTTGGCTACCGCATAGGGGCTGCGTGGATAAAAGGGTGTCGTTTCCTTTTGCGGAATTTCCTGCACCAGGCCATACAGCTCGCTGGTGGACGCCTGGTAAAAACGGGTCTTCTTCTCCAGGCCAAGAATGCGGATCGCCTCCAGCAGGCGCAGCACGCCCAATGCATCCGAATTGGCCGTGTACTCGGGCTCCTCGAAACTGACCGCCACGTGGCTTTGGGCCGCCAGGTTGTAGATCTCGTCCGGCTGGATCTGCTGGATGATGCGGATCAGCGAGGACGAATCGGTCATGTCGCCGTGATGGAGAAAGAACTGCACGTCGCGTTCGTGGCGATCCCGGTAGAGGTGATCGATGCGGTCCGTATTGAACAGGCTCGTGCGGCGTTTGAGGCCGTGCACGATATACCCTTTTTGCAGCAGCAACTCGGCGAGATACGAGCCGTCTTGACCGGTCACACCGGTGATGAATGCGACCTTTTGCTTTGAGGACATCGTCTGAGGCTTTCTTTATCTTTGGGCCGCTTGGGAGGGCGGTTGTACGGGCGGTCGTGCGCTGGGCTGCGAGGCCAGGAAATCCTGGTACGCGGCCGCCAATCCCTGCGTAAGGCTGACCTCGGCGCGCCAGCCCAGTGCATTCAGCCTGGCGCTGTCCATCAGCTTGCGCGGCGCACCGTCGGGCTTGCTGATATCGAAGCTGAACCCACCGGAATACCCGACCGCGCGGGCGACGGATTCGGCAAGTTCACGTATGGTGATGTCGCTGCCGACGCCGACGTTGATATGGCTTTGCATGGGCGACACGTGCCTGTCGTAGCTCGCCTTGTCCAGGTTCATCACATGGACGCTCGCGGCGGCCATGTCATCGACATACAGGAACTCCCGCTTCGGCGTTCCGCTGCCCCAGATAACCACCTGCGGCGCGCTTTCTACCTTGGCCTCATGAAGGCGGCGGATGAGCGCCGGGATGACATGGGAGTTCTCGGGGTGGTAGTTGTCGCCGGGACCGTACAGATTGGTCGGCATCACGCTGCGGTAGTCCAGGCCGTGGCTGTCGCCGTATTGGCGGTTATAGCTTTCGCAAAGCTTGATGCCGGCGATCTTGGCAATCGCGTAGGGTTCGTTGGTTGGCTCCAGCGTACCCGTCAACAAGGAATCTTCGCGCATGGGCTGCGCGGCAAGACGCGGGTAGATGCAGCTGGATCCCAGGAACAGCAGCTTGCGCACGCCGCTGCGGAAAGCGCTGTCGATGACGTTGGCCTCGACCATCAGGTTTTCGTAGATGAACTCGGCGGGATAGGTATTGTTGGCATGGATGCCGCCGACTTTGGCCGCCGCGAGATACACCTGCGAGGGCTTTTCGGTTTCGAAGAAATGGCGCACTGCGGCTTGATTCGTGAGGTCAAGCTCCGCGTGGGTGCGGGTCAGCAGCAGCTCAGCCGGGTGGCCTGCCGCCAGCAGTTGGCGGACAATGGCCGAGCCGACCATGCCGCGATGGCCGGCGACATAGATCTTTGCGTCGGTCCTCATCGGTCACTCCGTCCGTACCGATCTTCAAAACGGACGATATCGTCTTCACCCAGATAGCTGCCCGACTGCACTTCAATGATCTCCAATGGGATCGTGCCGGGGTTGGTGAGGCGATGGACCTCGCCCAAAGGGATATACGTTGACTGGTTTTCGGTCAGCATGATCGTCTTGTCGCCGCAGGTGATCTCTGCCGTGCCCTTGACCACCACCCAATGCTCTGCCCGGTGATGATGCTTTTGGAGGCTTAGACTTGCCTTGGGTTTGACCTGGATACGCTTGACCTTGAAGCGCGGCCCCTCGTCGATGCTGTCGTACCAGCCCCAAGGGCGATGCACTTTGCGGTGCATCGCCAGCTCTTCCCGCCCGCCGGCAGTAAGCTGGTTGACGATGTGTTTGACGTCCTGGCTGCGGGATTGGTCGGCGACGAGGACGGCATCCGGGGTTTCGATGACTATAAGATTGTCGACGCCAACAAGACCGACGAGACGGCTGGTGGCATGAACCAAGGTATTGCGACTGTCAACGGTCAGAACATCCCCAAAGCAGGCATTGCCCTTATCGTCCTTGGACAGAATTTCCCAGACAGAATCCCAGGCGCCCAAGTCACTCCAACCGGCATCAAGAGGGACCATTTTGAGCGGGAAATCGCTACCGCGGCAGCGTTCCATCACGGCGTAATCGACGGATTCGGCAGGAACGGCAGTGAACTCCTGCTTTCCGGGTCGAACAAATTTCTGGTCGATGCTGCGCTTTGCCCATGCGGCGCGGCTGGCTTCGGCAATATCCGGCCGGAAGCATTCCAGAGCCACCATCCACACGGAAGCTTTGAGCACGAACATGCCGGCATTCCAGTAATACCCACCCTCGTCGAGGTAAGCCTGTGCCATTGCGGCGTCGGGCTTTTCAACAAAACGCTCCACGGTAAAACCCGGCGCTGGCTCGCCGGCAGTTGATACCGCCTTGATGTAGCCGTAGCCGGTTTCCGGCCCATCCGGCGTAATGCCAAGGATGACGACGGCACCCGCAGCAGCCTCGCGAATTGCCGCTTGCATGGCGATAGCGAAAGCCGGCTGATCAGCAACGGTCTGATCAGCCGGGGTCACGAACAGAACAGGATCATCTCCATTTTCCATCGCGGCAAGGGCTGCCAAAGTCAGGGCTGGCGCAGTATTACGTCCCACGGGCTCAAGAAGCGAGCACCCCAATTCAATGCCCGCTTCGCGCAATTGTTCCTGCGCCAAAAACCGGTGCTCCTCATTGGTAACTATGTACAGAGGCGCAACTTTAATTTGCGCATCACCCACGCTCATCAACCGCTTCGTGGCCAGTTGAAACAGGCTTTCTTCACCCGTAAGACAAAGAAACTGCTTGGGAAACCCCGTTCGCGAAAGCGGCCAGAGTCTCGTTCCAGACCCACCGCATAGAACTACCGGCCTTGCTTGAATCGTAGGTAAGCTCATTCGTTGCCGACCTCGGTTTTCAATTGCTCGATTTCGGCTTGCAACGACTCATACTCCGCCAGCTTTCGCTTTAAAAACTCAGCTGTCAGCTTCGACTTCTCTGCCACCCCCGACGGCGTTAGCAGGTAGGCGTAAGCAAGCTTGTTGTCGCTGCTGCGAAAGTTCTGAACCTTGATCAGCCCTTTGCTCATTAGCGCCTTGAGGCAGTAATTGGTCTTGCCAAGGCTGATACCCAAGGCATCTGCCAAGCCGCGTTGATTTACCCGCGGATTTGTCTGCAGCAAACGCAGTACCTGCAAATGAGACTCTTCAGTGGACATGTTTATCTTGGGTTGCTTTGTCGGGTCAGTGCAGAAAGCTCCGATACCATCTGTTGTTGATGCCGCGCAGACTTAGTATGTTCAACAGATGAACAGTATATATGTAAGGCATGGATTTTTCCAGTAAGTGCAATGACCAAACGCCCCTCCTCTATTTGGAGGGCGGCATTAACGCGAACCCGTCAGCATAGAATCGAGCGTCGTAAATGCTGTTGCGCACAAACTGCAGAGCTACCCGGGAGGGTGGGTATAAAAGGAGCATTCATGACAAGTTCAAAACAGCAAAAGGTGATGTTCCTTTGAAGCGGCTATTCGATCTGGCTCTTGCCGTCCTACTGTCAGGCGCCCTTGCCCTTCCTATTCTGATCGTTGCCATCCTGGTCCGGCTCACTTCACCAGGCCCGGCGCTGTACTGGTCTGATCGCGTTGGCCGTCAGAACCGCATATTCAGGATGCCAAAATTCCGGAGTATGCGCACGGGCACCCCAGCTGTTGCCACGCATCTGCTGGCGAACCCGCAGGCGCACCTCACTTCAATCGGCCCGTTTCTGCGTAAAAGCAGCCTCGACGAACTCCCGCAGCTTTGGAGCATCCTCGTGGGGGACATGAGCTTTGTGGGGCCGCGACCGGCACTGTTCAACCAGGCTGACCTGATTGCGCTACGTACGGCGCAGGGGGTGCACGAACTTGTCCCGGGACTCACGGGATGGGCGCAGATCAATGGCCGCGATGAGTTGCCGATTCCTGAAAAAGTGGCGCTGGATGCAGAGTATCTGCGTCGGCAGTCGCTCTGGTTCGATATCCGGATTATGTGGATGACCGCAGTCAAAGTGCTTCGCCGTGACGGCGTTTCTCACTAAGCCGCAAATGACCGGTTCCACTTACGATACCAAGTCAATGATCAAGAAGAACCTGTTGAGCCAGTCGCGGCGCGTCAAACAACTGATGGTGCTGTTCGCCGACGCCGTAATGGGCATCGCGGCTGTTTGGGTGGCCTACTCGTTACGCCTCGACACCCTGCATTGGCCGTATAGCGCTCACCAATGGTGGCCTTATGTGCTGGCGCCGATATTGGCGGCACCCATCTTCTGGCGCAACGGTCTTTATCGGGCGGTTTTCCGGCACAGCGGCATGGCGGCCATGCGGGCGCTGGTGATTGCCGTGACGCTATATGCCGTTTTGTTTTTCGGCTTGTTGGTGTTCATGTCATGGCCCGATGTGCCACGCTCGCTTGGCCTGCTGCAACCATTGATACTCATACTGCTTGTAGGAGGAAGCCGGGCTGCTGCGCGCCAGTGGCTGAGCAGCTTATCCGCGAGGCAACGTAGGGACACACCGGTCAGTCGCCTGTTGATCTATGGCGCGGGATCCGCCGGCGTTCAAATCGCCAACGCCATAGCGACCTCTCACGAGTTCAAACTGCTTGGGTTTGTCGACGACAGCCCGGCCCTGCAAGGTTTGACCATCAACAATGTGCCTGTTTACGCACCGGCCAACCTACCGGGCCTGGTTGAAAAAGACGGCATCACCGACATGCTGCTGGCGCTGCCATCCATCACCCGGGTTCGCCGCAATGAAATCCTGAACGAACTCCAGCCACTGCCAGTCCACGTGCGCTCCCTGCCCGGCCTTACTGATCTTGCCCATGGCCGCGTAGCCCTGGCCGACATCAAGGATCTGGATGTGGAAGATTTGCTGGGCCGCGATCCCGTACCGCCCGACCGCGCATTGCTGGCCCGCAACCTGATGGGAAAAGTGGTGCTCGTCACCGGCGCCGCGGGAAGCATAGGCAGTGAGCTTTGCCGTCAGATACTGCAAGAACGGCCGGCGCGCCTGATTCTCGTCGAGCACAGCGAGTTCGGCCTCTATAGCATCCACCAGGAACTTGAGCAACTCTGCCGGCGCATTGCCGAGCACTGCGGCGCCACTGTGGAACTCGCACCGTTGTTGGCCAACGTCCGCGACTACGGTCGCATGCTGGAGATTTGCCGGGCCTACCAGCCACACACGATTTACCACGCAGCCGCCTACAAACACGTTCCACTCGTCGAGCACAACCCCGCCGAAGGAATCGCAAACAACGTGCTGGGCACGTTCAACACGGCACGCGCCGCAATAGAGACTGGTGTCAGCCATTTCGTGCTCGTGTCCACTGATAAAGCCGTGCGGCCCACCAACGTTATGGGTGCCAGCAAACGGCTTGCCGAAATGGTTTTGCAGGCGCTCTCAGCCATGCCAGCTCTCAGTTTCGGGCACGGCAGCGCTACAGACAACCTCACACGGTTTGCCATGGTGCGGTTCGGAAACGTTCTAGGCAGCAGCGGCAGCGTGGTGCCTTTGTTTCGGCGCCAAATCGAAACTGGTGGCCCGATCACCCTGACACACGCCGATGTGACGCGGTATTTCATGACCATTCCCGAGGCCGCACAGCTAGTGCTTCAGGCAGGCGCCATGGCTGAAGGCGGCGAAGTGTATGTGCTGGACATGGGCGAACCGGTACGAATCATCGACCTGGCTCGCCGCATGGTGAAACTATCGGGTTTCACAGTGCGAGACGAAAACCGCCCTGACGGGGATATCGCCATCGAGGTGACGGGCCTGCGCCCCGGGGAAAAACTCTATGAAGAGCTGCTCATCGGCGACAACCCCGTCGGAACGCCTCATCCCCGAATCCTGAAAGCGCGCGAGGATTTTGTCCCGTGGGAGGCGTTTCGGGACGATCTGGAACTGCTGCAAGGTGCTGTTCTGGCCAACGACACCGCCACACTGCGGACATTGCTGCTCAAACACGTCAGTGGATTTACCCCTGACGCCCAGGACAGCGACCTCGTCGGGATGGCGGGCGCTTAAGACAGGGAAAGAGCTTCCTGAAAGCTCTCTCCCACAACGTCTTTGGCAGAAAGAACAGGTTGGCCGCCGTCCAGAGGCCAGTCGATCCCAAGCGTGGGATCATTCCATACGATACAGCGCTCCTTTTCAGGCGCGTAGTAGTCAGTGGTCTTGTATAGAAATTCTGCGCTGTCGCTCAGCACCAGAAAACCGTGTGCAAGGCCCGGAGGCACCCAAAGCTGCCGGCGATTCTCCTCACTGAGCTCCAGGCCGAACCAGCGCCCAAAAGTGGGTGACGACGGGCGGATATCAACCGCCACATCAAAAACCGCGCCCCGCACGACCCGAACGAGTTTGCCTTGCGGCTGCCCAACTTGGTCGTGCAGGCCACGCAGGACATTTTTTGCTGAACGGCTGTGGTTGTCCTGGACAAAGGTGAAGTCGGTTCCTGTAGCGGCATTGAACTCGCGCTGATTGAAGCTCTCAAGGAAAAACCCCCGTTCATCGCCGAAAACCCGGGGCTCGATGATCAGCACATCAGCGATAGAAGTGGGAGTGACCTTCATGCCCGGCCCCTCTCTTTCAGAAGGTTTTGCAGGTACTGGCCGTATCCGCTTTTTGCGAGCGGTGCAGCCAGCTTCTCAAGCTGGGCATCGTCAATGAATCCATTGCGCCAGGATATTTCCTCGGGGCACGCGATTTTGAGGCCTTGGCGATGCTCCAGTGTCGAGATGAACTGGCTGGCTTCAAGCAGGCTGTCATGTGTGCCGGTATCAAGCCAGGCGTAGCCGCGCTGCATGATTTGCACCTTTAGCTGGGCCTGCTCCAGATAGCGCTGGTTAACCGCCGTGATTTCTAGCTCGCCGCGGGCGCTTGGTTTGATCGACTTGGCGATCTCCACGACCTGGGCATCATAAAAGTACAGACCCGTAACAGCGTAATTGCTTTTGGGCTCAGGCGGTTTTTCCTCAATGCTGCGGGCCTTGCCGGCCGGATCAAACTCCACGACACCATAGCGCTCGGGGTCTTTCACATGATAGGCAAACACAGTCGCACCCGATGCCTCTGAATCCGCGTCTACCAACAGCTTGTGCAAGTCATGGCCATAGAAAATGTTGTCCCCCAACACCAGGGCGCTGGGCGCGCCGTTGAGAAACTTCTCACCGATGATGAACGCCTGGGCGAGTCCGTCGGGGCTGGCTTGCACGGCATATTGAAGATTCATGCCCCACTGGGAGCCGTCTCCCAAAAGTTGCTCGAATCGCGGAGTGTCCTGCGGCGTGCTGATGATCAGCACTTCGCGGATGCCGGCGATCATGAGGGTGCTGAGCGGGTAATACACCATGGGCTTGTCGTACACCGGGAGCAATTGCTTGCTCATGGCCAATGTAGCCGGGTGCAACCGGGTGCCGGAGCCACCAGCCAGGATGATGCCTTTGCGTTGAGTCATAGAAAGTGGGTCAGTTCAGTTCGGCCAGCATGCGGGCAACGCCCTGCTCCCAGGCCGGCAGTTGCAGACCAAAGGCGCCGCGAAATTTAGTGGTGTTCAAGCGCGAATTATGCGGGCGTACTGCAGGCGTCGGGAAGACCGACGTGGGGACGGGGTCCACGGTGTCCGGTGACGCCCTGAGCGCCTTGCCGCTTTTCACGGCGCAATCGAGAACAAACTGCGCATAACCGTGCCATGAGGTTTCGCCCGCAGCCGCGACGTGGTAAGTGCCAGCCACACCTGCCGCAGCCCCTGTCAACGCGCTGCACAGCATGTGCGCCGTGACATCGGCCAGCAGTTCGGCCCCCGTCGGTGCGCCGAACTGGTCATCAACGACGGTCAGGCGGTCGCGTTCCGCAGCAAGGCGCAGCATCGTTTTGGCGAAGTTTCCGCCCCGCGCCGCATAGACCCAGCTTGTGCGCAGAACAAGGTGTTGCGCACACTGAGCCGCGATGCGCTGTTCGCCCTCCAGCTTGGTCCGTCCATAAACACTGAGCGGGCCAACAGGGCCAGCCTCTTCCCAGGGTTTGCTGCCGCTGCCGTCAAACACGTAGTCCGTCGAATAGTGAACCAGCCACGCGCCCACAGCACTGGCCGCCTCCGCCAACACGCCCGGCGCCTGGGCATTGACAGTGTGCGCAAGCGCGGCATCGCTTTCGGCTTTATCGACGGCGGTATAGGCTGCGGCATTGACGATAACGTCAGGCCGGATCTGCAGCACCGTCTCGCGGATTCCGTTCAGGTTGGCGAGGTCACCGCAGAATGCCTTGCTGTAGCGATCCAGTGCAACAAGCTCGCCGAGCGGCGCCAGGCTGCGCTGCAGTTCCCAGCCCACCTGTCCGTTCTTCCCGAAGAGCAGCACTTTCATGTGGGCACTCAGGATGAGGTCGCCGCATATTGGGCCTCGACCCAATCACGATAGGCACCGCTCTGTACATGGTTAACCCATTCAGGATTGTCCAGGTACCACTGGACGGTCTTGCGAATGCCGGTTTCGAAAGTTTCAGCAGGCTTCCACCCAAGCTCCTGCATGATCTTGCCGGCATCAATCGCGTAACGGCGATCATGGCCGGGCCTGTCCTTGATGAAGGCCACCTGTTCGCGGTAGCTGCCACTGCTGCGTGGGCGCAGTTCATCGAGCAACGCGCAAACCGCATGGACGATGTCGAGATTCGGTTTTTCGTTGCAGCCGCCGATGTTGTAGGTCTCGCCGGGTTTCCCGGCTTCGAGCACGCGGCGAATGCCGCTGCAGTGGTCTTTGACGTACAACCAGTCGCGCACCTGCTGGCCGTCGCCATAGACCGGCAGGGGCTTGCCGGCAAGGGCGTTGACGATCATGAGCGGAATCAGCTTTTCAGGGAAGTGGTAGGGCCCGTAATTGTTGGAGCAGTTGGTGGTGAGCACTGGCAGGCCGTAGGTGTGGTGATAGGCCCGGGCCAGATGGTCGCTGGCAGCCTTGCTGGCCGAATAGGGACTGTTCGGCTCATACCGGTTGGTCTCGCTAAAGGCCGGGTCGGCAGGCTGCAAGGAGCCATAAACCTCATCGGTAGAGACCTGGAGGAAACGAAACGCGCCCTTCTCGCCGGCAGGCAGGCCGTTCCAGAACTGGCGCGCTGCTTCCAGCAAGCGAAAGGTGCCGACGATGTTGGTCTGGATGAATTCTTCAGGGTCCGCAATCGACCGGTCTACATGCGACTCGGCTGCAAAGTGAACGATCGCGCGAGGTTTGTGCCGGGCCAACAAGTCCGCGACCAGGGCGCTGTCGCCGATCTCGCCCCGGACAAAAATATGCCGTGGATCACCCTTCAGGGGGTCCAGGGTTTCCATATTGCCCGCATAGGTGAGTTTGTCCAGGTTGACGACCGGCTCGTCGGTGCCCGCCAGCCAGTCGAGGACAAAGTTGGCGCCGATAAATCCGGCTCCCCCTGTAACCAAAATCATGAACTCACCCTTCAATATCCGGTGCGGCGTGGCACCGGCTTGCATTATGCCTTTGGCCCCGCAATGGCGGTCATGAAGAAGGCGGGCGAAACCAGTAAGGCCCCGCCCGCGCGGGGAAATCCTTTTAAGGGCTCTCGCCCGCCCCGGTCAGAAGTGAATTCCGCGCATCATTTGCTGCATGGCCACAGCCTCGGCGGACAGCTGGGGTTTCGCCGCTTTCTCGCCCTTGGCGGCCGAGGAGTCGGGGAACATGCGGAAGCTGGTGTTCATCGCAATTTGCGCGATGCGCGGCACCAGCGCATGCATCAGCTGGCCCGTAATGCCCAGGCGCGTGGCCACGCGCACCGGCTTGAAGATGCAGGCCTGCGCGATCATGTCGGCCGCCTCTTCAGGAGACAGCGTCGGTACGTTGTTGTACAGGTTGGTCGGCGCAATCATGGGCGTGCGCACCAGCGGCATGTTGATGGTGGTGAAGCTGATGCCGACGTCCGCGAACTCGCTGGAAGCGCAGCGTGTCCAGGCGTCGAGCGCGGCCTTGGAGGCCACATAGGCTGAAAATCGCGGTGCGTTGGTCAGCACGCCGATCGAGCTGATGTTGACCACGTGGCCCTTGCGTTTGGCGGCCATGCCGGGCAAAAGGCCCATGGTCACACGCAGGCAGCCGAAGTAGTTGAGCTGCATCGTGCGCTCATAGTCATGGAAACGGTCGTAGCTGGCCTCAATCGCACGGCGGATGGAGCGGCCCGCGTTGTTGATGAGGAAGTCCACGCCGCCGTGGTTCGCGATCAGCAGCTTGAGGAAGCGGTCGCAGTCGGCCATGTCGGCGATGTCGGCGGGATAGGCCACGAAGTGATAGCCCTTGGCCTTGGCTTCCTTGCAGGCTTCATCGAGCTTGTCCTGGTCGCGCCCGCAGATGACGGTGATGGCACCCGCTTCGGCAAATTTATGCGCAGCCGCCAGGCCGATGCCGGAAGAGCCGCCGGTAACCAGCACCACTTTGCCATTGACCGTACCCCTGAGCGAGCGGTCGATGTGCAGGTCCGGGTCCAGGTGGCGCTCCCAGTAGTCCCACAGGCGCCAGGCGTAATCCTTCAGGTTGGGGCATTCGATGTCCGCACCCTTGAGCGCGGCCATGGTGTCGCGGCAGTCAAAGCGGGTCGGGTAGTTGACGAAAGTCAGCATGTCTTCAGGCAGGCCCAGGTCGGCCAGCACCGCGTTGCGCACGCGCCGCACGGGCGCCAGCGCCATCAGGCTCTTTTTCACGCCTTTCGGAATGAAACCGAGCAAGGCGGCATTCACAAAGAGGTTCATCTTGGGCGCATGCGCCGCGCGGCTGAAGATGTCCAGCACGTCGCCCACGCGGTAGCCCACCGGATCGACCAGATGGAAGCACTTCTTGGCGATCGCCGTTTTGTGGCTGATGTGGTCCAGCGCGTCGACGACAAAATCGACGGGGACGATGTTGATGCGCCCGCCTTCGAGCCCCACTGCCGGCATCCAGGGCGGCAGCAATTGGCGCATGCGCTGGATCAGCTTGAAGAAATAGTACGGGCCGTCAATCTTGTCCATCTCGCCGGTCTTGCTGTCGCCCACCACCATGGCGGGGCGGAACACCGTCCACGGCACCTTGCATTCCTTGCGCACGATTTTTTCGCTCTCGTGCTTGGTCATGAAGTAGGGGTGCTCGTAGTTCTCGGCTTCCTCGAACATGTCTTCGCGGAACACGCCTTCATAAAGGCCGGCCGCGGCGATGGAGCTCACATGGTGAAAATGCCCGGCATCGATGGCCTTGGCGAACTCGACCGTGTTGCGTGTGCCTTCGATGTTGACGGCGATCTGGCTTTCTTCGTCGGCGCCCAGGTCGTAGACGGCGGCCAAGTGGTAGAAATGCCCGACCTGCCCTTTGAGCTTTTTGATGTCTTCGCTACTAACACCCAGCTTTTTGCTGGTGAGGTCGCCATGCACGGCAACGGCGCGCGCGGCGCTGACGCCCCAGAACTCCCTCAGCGCCGCCACCTTGCCGGCGCTCTCCTTGCGAATCAGGAAATGCACGGTCGTGCCTTTTCGTTCCAGAAGTTTTTTGACCAGGCGTTTACCGATGAAGCCTGTGGCTCCCGTGACGAAATAATGCATGTTGTGTTTTCTCCGCTGAACTGCCAATCAAAAAGTGATTCTTGCTTAAAGGGCATGACTCTCTATTCAGCAGAAACCCGCGTTCAGCGGCCTGCCGGACGCTTTTCCATAGAGCCACGTCTCTAGCGTTCTAGAACGCGGCACCTAAACGCCGCTGCGCAGAGGGCTTATTATTTTCCGTTCTGCGCGGTATATTGCGCAACGATCCACAACCACACACAGTCTGGAGTACACCATGGTCAAGAAACTGCAAAAAATGAGCGCCGACAAAAAGACGGGCCCGCAGCTGTCGGGCGCCGTCAAGGAATCCGCCCAGCAAATCTGGCTGGCCGGCCTGGGTGCTTTCTCCAAGGCACAGGAGGAAGGCGGCAAAGTGTTTGAGACGCTGGTCAAGGAAGGCCTGTCCATCCAGCGCAAGACCCAGGCAGTTGCTGAAGAAAAAATCTCCGAGGCCACCAACAAGATGGCCAACATGGCCACCGACATCCAGTCCAAGGCCGGCCACCAGTGGGACAAGCTCGAAAACATCTTCGAAGAACGCGTCGCCAAAGCCCTGAACAAGCTCGGCGTGCCTTCGGCCAAAGACGTGGACGCCCTAATTGCCCGCATCGACGAACTCAATCGCAATGTGCAGCAAATGAGCGGAAAAGCGCCTGCCCGCAAAGCAGCGGCAAAAACCGCAGCCAAGCCGGCCGCCAAAAAGGCTCCCGCCAAACGGCCCGCAGCACGCAAGTCGGCCTGATCATCACAAGGATCCAGAAAAAGGGACACGCCGTCCCTTTTTTTACGCCTGATCGCGGCCGTTTGCCCTTTCGCAATTGCTGCAGAGCAGCAAATTCCCCTCGGGCCGCCGTCTACACTTTCTTGCCATGACTCCAGCCAAGCGTTCCAAAAAGAAGCCTTCTTCCCACAAGCCGCGCATTGCATTGGCACTTGCCGGCGGCGGTCCTTTGGGGGCCATCTACGAAATCGGCGCGCTGTGCGCACTCGATGAAACCCTGCGAGGCCTTTCATTCACCGGCCTGGACCACTATGTCGGTGTCTCGGCCGGCGGTTTTATCGCTGCGGGCCTGGCCAACGGCATGACGCCGCGCGAGTTGTGCGCGGCCTTCATTGAAAACGGCGACACGGCCTCCGAAGTGTTTGACCCGGCCTGGCTCATGGTGCCGGCCTACGGCGAGTTCCTGCGGCGAGGCATCATGTTCCCCGGCCTTGCCGCATCGGCCCTCTGGCGCGCGACGCTGGGGCGTAAATCACTCGTTAATGCGCTGGAAGCGCTGGGGCCGGCCTTGCCCACGGGCATCTTCTCCAACGACGAAGTCCACACACAACTCGAGAAACTCTTTTCCAAACCCGGCCGCACCAACGACTTCCGGGAACTGCGCACGCGCCTCACGCTGGTGGCGACCAACCTGGACAGCGGGGACGCCGCTCCTTTCGGCCGCCCGGGCTGGGACCACGTCCCCATCTCCAAAGCCGTGCAGGCCAGCTCCGCTTTGCCCGGCCTGTTCCCCCCGGTCGAGATCGACAGGCACTATTACGTCGACGGGGCGCTGAAGAAAACCATGCACGCCGGTGTGGCGATGGACGACGGCATCGACCTGATGTTCTGCCTGAATCCGCTGGTGCCGTTCAATTCGACGCGGGCACCCGAGCTGGCGATGGACCAGCGCGTCATGCGCCGCGGCCTGCCGCGTGAGAAACAGTCCATCCCGCGCATCGTCAATGGCGGCCTGCCCGCGGTGCTGAGCCAGACCTTCCGCTCGATGATCCATTCGCGGCTGGAACTGGGCATGAAGCACTACGAGAAGGCTTATCCCGACACCGACATCGTGCTGCTGGAGCCCGACCACCGCGATGCCGAAATGTTTTTGGCCAATACCTTCAGTTACAGCCAGCGCCGCGAGCTGGCCGAGCACGCTTACCAAAAAACCCGGCAAATGCTGCGCTCGCGCAAGACCACGCTGTCGGCCAGGCTGGCGCGGCACGGCGTGTCGCTGAACCTGGACATCCTGGAAGACCCCAAAAGGCACCTCGTGGCCGCCAGGCCGGCTGCGACCCGCGTGGGCCGCGCCATCGCCTCGCTCGAAGACGTGATGGAAGATTTGAGCCACGCCGTGAAGGCGGCTTCCCGCCACGGGCACGCGTTGCCTGCAGCGGTTTAAGTCAAAGGTTCTCCGCGTTGCATCCCGGGATGCGCGGCAAGCCCGCGCCGGCTGATTGATGGACTTCCCTAGTTCCGCGCCGGCAGGCGCTGGGTTAGAGTAAAGAACACTAAGAGGTAGACAACTTATGGCGAAAAAAGCGCCGCGCCGTACAGCAGAACGGATCCTGGAGGTCACCCTGGACCTGTTCAACCGCTTTGGCGAGCCCAATGTGTCGACCACGCTGATCTCCGCCGAGCTCAACATCAGCCCCGGCAACCTCTACTACCACTACCCGGCCAAAGACGAGCTCATCAACTCGCTGTTCGACCGCTACGAAAAATCCCTGAGCGAGCTGCTCAATGCCAGCGACGGCGTGCGCGATGTGGAGGACGCCTGGTTTTTCATGCACACGCTGTTCGAGCTGATCTGGCAGTACCGCTTCCTGTACCGCGACCTGAACGACCTGCTGAGCAAGAACCGCCGGCTGGAAACCCACTTCCAGTGGGTGCTCAAGAACAAGACGCGCGCCGTCAAGGCGCTGCTTGACGGCATGAGCCGCACCGGCGCGATGACGATTGATTCGCGCGAAGTCGAGGCCACGGCCACCAGCATGGTGGTCGTGCTGACTTACTGGCTCAGCTTCGAATACGTTCGCGACCCGCGCAACGCGCTGGAACCGGCCAACGCGCAGGCTGCGCTGCTGCGCGGCGCGCACCATGTGCTGAACCTGCTGATTCCCTACCTGGAGCAAGGCCAGCGCGCCCACTTGCAGGCCCTGGTGGGTGCGTACAGCAACCCGTCTTGAGTTCTCTTGAGTTCAGCCAATCCGCCCTCATCCATAACACCAACAATTTTTACCTAGGAGACAACACACATGGCCAAATGGACTGCCTTTCCCCACGCCGGCGACTACACATTTGATGCCGCCAGCCTGAAGAAGAGCTGGGCCCGCCTGCACCAGGGCGACTGCGAACCCCTGCCCAAGGATGCGGATGTGCTTCAGGCCTGGGTCCTGTTTCACAACGGCGACTTCCAGAAGGCCTTTGATGCCGGCATCAAGGCCGGCGGCGACGGCATCACCGTGGCCAACAAAGCCGCCAGCATGTACGCCACCTACCTGGAAACGAAAGAAAAAACCAAGCTCGACCTCTTCATGGAAGTCGCGGCCCGCGCCGAGGCGCAGCAAAAGGACGACCCCAAGAACGCCAACGCCTGGTACTGGCAGGCCTATGCGCTGGGCCGCTACAGCCAGGGCATCAGCGTGGCCAAGGCCCTGGCCCAGGGCCTGGGAACCAAGGTGAAAAACTCGCTGGAGCAGGCCATCAAGCTGTCGCCCAGGCATGCCGACGCGCACATCGCGCTGGCGGCCTTCCACGCCGAGGTGATCGACAAGGTGGGCTCGCTGATAGGCGGCATGACCTACGGCGCCAAGAAAGACATCGGCCTGACGCTCTACAAGGACGCGCTCAAACTGCATCCCGGCTCCGCCATCGGCATGATCGAGTACGCCAACGGCATGGTCATGCTGGAAGGCGACAAGAAGATGAAGGAAGCCACCAGGCTGTATGAGCAGGCCGCTGCCAGCAAGCCGCTGGACGCGACCGAGCGGCTGGATGTGGAGATGGCGAAAGCCGAACTGGAAGACTGAGCCCGCGTTGCCGCTGCGCCCACGGCGCGAGCAGCAAGCCCTTCAAAGCCCGTGTGCCTGCCTCATGCGGGCTTTTTGTTTTTTTCTTGATTTTTCTTGATTTTTTGTTTTTGCTATTGTTTTGATAGCTACAAGCCTAATCAGAACCTGGGCTAGAGGCCAAAAACACTAAAAACCTGCGAAACGTTCGAGCGTTCGCGGCAGGCTCCGTCAACAACAGCCTTTTCGGCCTGCAACCCACACCCTGCCTGGGCATGCCGCTATCTAATTCATAGCATCAGAGTGTCGTGATGTCGTGGTGTCACAGCGAAACCAGCAATTTCTCCACGATGGCATGCGCATAGCGGCTCGCCACTTCTTCGACAAACCGCGGGAAATCAACATGCGCACTGTCGTCCGCCCGGTCGGAAATGGTCCGCACGGCGGCAAACGGCACGCCGTAGTCCAGGCACACCTGCGCCACCGCCGCGCCTTCCATCTCCACCGCCAGCACCTCGTGGCCGGCGCCGGTCAGCGCGGCGTGCAGCGCACGCGATTCGCCGGCGCCTGAGACAAAGCGGTCACCGCTGGCGATCAGGCCCTGGTGAGCGCGCGCTTGCGGAAACGCCGCGCTGGCCTGGCCATGGGCAAGCGCGGCGGAGGCGGCACCGAAAAGCAGCGCCGTCAGGGCCGGGTCGGCGTCGAAGCGGGTGCGGCCGTACAGAGGCACCTCGTAGCGCGGAAACAGCGGCGAGGCGTCCAGGTCGTGCTGTACAAAATCGGTGGCCACCACGATGTCGCCGACATTCACGCCCGCGCCCAGGCCGCCCGCCACGCCGGTAAACACCATGCGCCGCACGCTGAAGCGCTCGATCAGCGCCGTCGCCGTGGTGGCGGCCGCCACCTTGCCGATCTTTGACAAGGCCAGCACCACCGGCCTGCCGTGCAGGTCGCCCAGCCAGAAGTCGCGGCCGGCGTGGCTGACTTTGCGCGGATGATGCAACAACTCCATCAGGCCTTGCTGCTCCTGCAACAGGGCACTGAGGATGGCGGTTGGGGTGGTGGAGGCGGGTGTGGGTGACATGGCTTGATTGTGCCCATGAGGCATCCCCAGGTGGGTACGGGCGTAAAAAAGGGCGACTTGCGTCGCCCCGTAGAAAACCTTTGCAGGCTCTAAAACTTGTGTGCTCGGCCACTTCTTGCAGCGCCGGCATCACAAGCCCTGCAAGCAGGGCAGTTGTGAGCCTTTGCTGAAAGAAATGACGCTTCGCGTCATTTCTTGTCGCGCAACTCGCGGCGAAGAATTTTGCCGACAGGCGTCTTGGGCAGGTCGGTGCGGAACTCGACCACCTTGGGCTGTTTGTAGCCGGTCAGGTTGGCCTTGCAGTATTCGCGCACCTGGGCTTCGGTGAGGTCGGGGTTTTTCTTGACGATGACCAGCTTCACAGCTTCGCCGGATTTGTCGTCGGCCACGCCCACACAGGCGCATTCCATCACGCCGTCGAGCTTGGCCACCACGTCTTCGATCTCGTTCGGGTAGACATTGAAGCCGCTGACCAGGATCATGTCCTTCTTGCGGTCGACGATCTTGAAGAAGCCGTTCTCGTCGAGCACGCCGATGTCGCCGGACTTGAAGTAGCCGTCGGGCGTCATGACCTTGGCGGTTTCGTCGGGGCGCTGCCAGTAGCCGGCCATGACCTGCGGGCCCTTGATGGCGATCTCGCCGGGCTGGCCTTGCGGCACTTCGTTGCCGTCATCGTCGAGCAGTTTGAAGTACGTGCCGGGAATCGGCACGCCGATGGTGCCGGTGAAGGCCTTGCTGTTGGTCGGGTTGCAACTGGCAGAAGGCGAGGTTTCCGACAGGCCGTAGCCTTCGCAGACCGGGCAGCCGGTTTTCTCAAGCCAGAGCTTGGCCACCGCGCTTTGCACGGCCATGCCGCCGCCCAGCGAAATCTTCAGGTGCGACCAGTCGACCGTGTTGAAGTCGGGGTGGTTGGCCAGTCCGTTGAAAAGCGTGTTGACCGCAGGGAAGCTGTTGACCTTGTGCTTGGCCAGCTCCTTGAGGACGGCCGGCAAATCGCGCGGATTCGGGATCAGGATGTTTTTGCCGCCGGTGCGCATGCCCAGCATCATGTTCACCGTGAAAGCGAAGATGTGATACAGAGGCAGCGCGCAGACATAGGTGGGTTGCTGGTCGGCGGACATGCCGGCCATGGCCGGGCCGTTCCAGGCTTCGGACTGCAGCACGTTGGCGATCACGTTGCGGTGCAGCAGCACGGCGCCCTTGGAAACGCCGGTGGTGCCGCCGGTGTATTGCAGCACGGCCACGTCGTCAGGCTTGATGTCGGGACGCTTGAGCGTCAGGCGCGTGCCCTGCGCCACTGCGTCGTTAAAGCGCACGGCGCCCGGCAGGTTGAAAGCCGGCACCATCTTCTTGACATTGCGCACCACGTAGTTGACCAGCGCGCCCTTGAGCATGCCCAGCTGGTCGCCCATGGCGCACAGAACCACGTGCTTGACCGGGGTGGCGGCGATGCACTGCTCCAGCGTGTTGGCGAAGTTTTCAATAATGACGATCGCCTTGGAGCCCGAGTCCTTGAGCTGGTGCTCCAGTTCGCGCGGGGTGTACAGCGGGTTGACATTGACCACCACATAGCCGGCGCGCAGGATGGCGGCCACGGCCACCGGGTACTGCGGCACGTTGGGCATCATGATGGCGACGCGGTCGCCCTTGGCCAGGCCCAGGCTTTGCAAATAGGCGCCGAAGGCCTGCGACAGGCTGTCGGTCTGGCCGAAAGTGACGTCCTTGCCCATGAAGCTGTAGGCGACGCGGCTGCCGTGTTTCTTGAAGCTTTCCTCCATCAAGGCGACCAGCGACGGGTACTGGGACGCGTCGATATCGGTTGGAACGCCCGGCGGATAGGCTTTGAGCCATGGGCGGTCAAGGGTCGCTGCATTCATGTTTGTCTTCTCCATTACGTGTTGCTTACTGCCATGGATTCTCATGGCGTGCCCTCTTCGTGGCTATTGCGTTTTCCCTAGGAAACCCGGGAAATCAGGAGGGAAAGCTCTCTAAATTGAGAGGCGCCCGCGGCGCAAGGCCGCGGGAAGCCCCGGCAGGCGTGAGCCTGCGCTCAGGCTTTTGGGTTACTCGATGGCCTTGCCCATGTCTTCGATCACCTTTTTGGCGTCGCCGAACACCATCATGGTCTTGTCCATGTAGAAGAGTTCGTTGTCCAGGCCCGCATAGCCGGCCGCCATCGAGCGCTTGTTGACAATGACGGTCTTGGCCTTGTAGGCCTCCAGGATGGGCATGCCGTAAATGGCGCTGCCCTTGACGTGCGCGGCCGGGTTCACCACGTCGTTGGCGCCCAGGATGATGGCGACGTCGGCCTGGCCGAACTCGGCGTTGATATCTTCCATTTCATGCACCTGGTCGTAAGGCACTTCGGCCTCGGCCAGCAGCACGTTCATGTGGCCCGGCATGCGGCCTGCCACAGGGTGAATCGCGTACTTGACGTTGACGCCCTTCTCAGTGAGCTTTTGCGCCAGTTCCTTGACGGAATGCTGGGCGCGTGCCACGGCCAGGCCGTAGCCCGGCACGATGATCACGGTCTCGGCATTGCCCAGGATGAAAGCCGCGTCATCGGCAGAGCCCGACTTGACGGGGCGCTGCTCTTTGGCGCCTGCGGCGGCCGTGCCGGCCTCACCGCCGAAGCCGCCCAGGATCACGTTGAAGAAGGAGCGGTTCATCGCCTTGCACATGATGTACGAGAGGATGGCGCCCGACGAGCCGACCAGCGAGCCCGCAATGATCAGCATGGAGTTGTTGAGCGAAAAACCGATGCCGGCCGCGGCCCAGCCCGAGTAGCTATTGAGCATGGACACCACCACCGGCATGTCGGCGCCGCCGATCGGGATGATGATCAGCACGCCCATCACGAAGGCCAGCGCCAGCATCGCGAAAAACGCGGGCCAGCTGCCCGTGAACATGAACACCAGCCCCAGGCCGATGGTGATAAGGCCCAGCACCAGGTTCAGCTTGTGCTGGCCGGCGAACTGTACCGGCGCACCCTGGAACAGACGGAACTTGTAGGTGCCCGACAGCTTGCCGAAGGCGATCACCGAGCCGCTGAAGGTGATGGCGCCAATGGCCGCGCCGAGGAAGAGCTCCAGCCGGTTGCCGGTGGGGATAGGGCTGCCTTTGGGCGCGATGCCGAAAGCGTAGGGCTCGGCCACCGCGGCCACGGCGATAAAGACCGCGGCCAGGCCGATCATGCTGTGAAAGAACGCCACCAGCTCGGGCATCTTGGTCATCTCGACCGTCTTGGCGCGCCAGGCGCCATAGCCCCCGCCGACCACCAGGCCCAGCAGGACGTAACCCATGCCCAGGGCCTTGCCGCCCGAGATTTCGACGATTAGTGCGGCCGTGGTCAGCGCGGCAATCGCCATGCCGACCATGCCGAACAGGTTGCCGCGGATCGAACTGGTGGGGTGTGACAGGCCCTTGAGCGCCTGGATAAAACAAACAGAAGCCACCAGGTACAGCAGCGTGACGAGGTTCATGCTCATTTGGCGGCTCCTTCAGCAGGCGCGGCGGCTTTCTTGTCTTTCTTGCGGAACATCTCCAGCATCCGGCGCGTGACCAGGAAGCCGCCGAAGATGTTGACGGCCGCCAGTGCCACGGCCAGCACGCCCATGGTTTTGCCCAGCGGCGTTTCGGTCAGTGCGGCCGCGAGCATCGCGCCCACGATCACGATGGCCGAGATCGCATTGGTCACCGCCATCAGCGGCGTGTGAAGGGCCGGCGTGACGGTCCACACCACGTGGTAACCCACGTAAATGGCCAGTACAAAAATAATCAGGTTGATGAGGGTGGGTGACACTGCATCCATGGTCTTCTCCGTGAGGGACTGCGCGGGCATGAACCCGGCCATCCGATTAAATTCAATTGAGCCGATTGATCCGGGGGTTACTTCTTCTTGACCTCGCCGCCCTGCGTCATCAGGCAGGCGGCGACGATGTCATCTTCCAGGTCGACATTGAGCGTGCCTTCCTTGGTGATGATGAGCTTGAGGAAATCGAGCAGGTTGCGGGCATAGAGCGCGCTGGCGTCCGCCGCGACGAGGGCCGGCACATTGGTCTGGCCGATCAGCGTCACGCCGTGCTTGACGACGGTCTTGCCGGGCTCGGTCAGCGGGCAGTTGCCGCCTTGCGGTGCGGCCAGGTCGACGATCACGCTGCCGGGTTTCATGGCCTTGACCATGTCTTCGGTGACCAGCACGGGTGCGGGGCGGCCCGGGATCAGTGCGGTGGTGATGACGACATCGGCTTGCGCGACGCGCTTGGCGACTTCGGCCTTTTGCCGCTCGAGCCAGCTTGGCGGCATGGGCTTGGCATAACCGCCCACACCGACGGCGGCTTCGCGCTCTTCGTCGGTTTCGTAGGGCACGTCGATGAACTTGCCGCCCAGGGATTCGACTTGTTCTTTCACGCTGGGGCGCACGTCGCTGGCCTCAATCACAGCGCCCAGGCGCTTGGCGGTGGCAATCGCCTGCAGGCCGGCCACACCGACGCCGAGGATTACCACGCGTGCCGCCTTGACCGTGCCGGCCGCCGTCATCAGCATGGGGAAGAAGCGCTGGTATTCAGCCGCGGCCATCATCACGGCCTTGTAGCCGGCAATGTTGGCTTGCGACGAGAGCACGTCCATGCTTTGCGCGCGGCTGGTGCGCGGCGCGGCTTCAAGGGCAAAGGAAGTGAGCTGTGCTGCCGCCAGGCGCTGCAGGCCTGCGGCATCGAAGGGGTTGAGCATGCCGACCAGGACACCGCCGGATTTGGCCAGGCCCATTTCGCTGTCGAGCGGGCAGCGCACCTTGAGCACGATGTCGGCGCCGTAAGCGCCCGCCGCATCGGTGATCTCCGCGCCGACAGCCGTGTAAGCCTCGTCGGGAACGCTGGCGGCGACGCCGGCGCCCGATTGCACACGGACGGTGTGCCCTTGGGCCTTGAGCTTTTTGGCCGTTTCGGGCGTGATGGCGACGCGTGTTTCTCCGGCCGTGATTTCGGCGGGTACCCCAATGAGCATGGGTCTCTCCTCAGTACGTTGGTGTTGGTTTGGTTGACGTCAGCCCAGGGCGGGCTTGCGCGCGATCTGTCTCGGTGTCTGGTGTCTGCGAGTCCGTTTTTGTACCTGTCATGAAGCTTACATGAGATTTTTGCAATTTTTTGTCAGGGGAGTCTATAGTTTTTGACCCACATCAAGACACGCATAAAAATAGCCCCACCGGCCCTGATGTGGCGGGTGGGGCTGGGCTTGTTGCGGCTTGCCGGTGGGTTACTTTGCGGTGGGCATCACGAACTCGGCGCCTTTGCCGATGCTCTCGGGCCAGCGCTGCATGATGGACTTCTGCTTCGTATAAAAGCGCACGCCTTCTTCGCCGTAGGCATGCATGTCGCCAAAGAGGCTTTTCTTCCAGCCGCCGAAGCCGTGCCAGGCCATGGGCACCGGGATGGGCACGTTGATGCCGACCATGCCGACCTGGATGCGGCGGCTGAATTCGCGCGCCACATGGCCGTCGCGGGTAAAGCAGCTCACGCCGTTGCCGAACTCATGGGCGTTGATCAGGTTCACCGCTTCGGCAAAGTCCTTCACGCGCACGCAGCCCAGCACCGGGCCGAAGATCTCTTCCTTATAGATGCGCATATCGGGCGTGACGTGGTCGAACAGCGTGCCGCCCATCCAGAAGCCCTTGTCGCAGCCCGGGCCGGCCTTGGCGCCGGTGAAGGTGCGGCCGTCCACCAGCAGCTTGGCGCCTTCTTTCACGCCCGTGTCGATGTAGCCGGTGATGCGCTGGTGCGCCGCCGAGGTAACGATGGGGCCCATCTCGGCGTCGAGCTCCACGCCGTTCTTGATGACCAGCGTTTTGGCGCGTGCCTCGAGCATGGGGATGAGCTTGTCGGCCACATTGCCGACCAGCACGGCCACCGAGATCGCCATGCAGCGCTCGCCGGCTGAGCCGTAGCCTGCGCCGATCAGGGCGTCCACCGCCTGCGCCAGGTCGGCGTCGGGCATGACCACCATGTGGTTCTTGGCGCCGCCCAGGGCCTGCACACGTTTGCCGTGGCGCGCGCCGGTCTCATAGATGTAGTTGGCGATCGGCGTAGAGCCGACAAAGGACACGGCCTTCACGTCCGGGTGCACCAGCAGCGCGTCGACCGCTTCCTTGTCGCCTTGCACCACGTTGAAGACGCCGTCCGGCAGGCCGGCCTGCTTGAGCAGATCGGCCATGAAGAGGCTGGGGCTGGGGTCAATCGGGCTGGGCTTGAGGACAAAGCAGTTGCCGGCCGCAATCGCCACCGGGAACATCCACATCGGCACCATCACCGGAAAGTTGAACGGCGTGATGCCGGCCACCACACCCAGCGGCTGGCGCAGCGTCCAGTTGTCGATGCCGGTAGAGACCTGGTCGGTGAAGTCGCCCTTGAGCAGTTGCGGGATGCCGCAGGCGAATTCCACGATGTCGATGCCGCGCGAGACCTCGCCTTGCGCATCGGTGAAGACCTTGCCGTGTTCGGCCGTGATCATGTGGGCCAGCTTGTCCTTGTTCTGGTTGAGCAGTTCCAGGAACTTGAACATCACGCGCGCGCGGCGCAGCGGCGGCAGGTCGGACCAGGCCGGGAAAGCCGCCTGCGCGGAGGCCACGGCGGCGTCCACTTCCGCCGTGCTGGCCAGCGCCACATGGCCAGACACCGCGCCGGTGGCCGGGTTAAAGACTTCCTGGCTGCGGCCCGACGTGGGTGCAGTGACGCGGCCGTTGAGGTAGTGGCCGATGGTGGCTTGCGAAGCAGTGGCGGGCGATAAAGACATGGGGAATCCTCTGGAGATGGCCTGGCAGTTGAAGTGGGCACCCACAAAGGGGCGGCTTGATGGCAGTCTAGGCGCGCAAGCCCGAATTGATAATGCCCTCTTTTGTGATTACATTGTTCATATTGCTGAACAATCAATCGCCGAAGTGGCTTAAACGGCTTACCCATGTCTTCCGACCAGCTTTCCCCCCTTGTGGCCGACCTCCACCTGCTCACGGTGCTGGCCGCCACCCGCAGTTTTACCGAGACGGCGCGCCGCCTGGGCGCCTCCAAGGCCTCGGTCAGCATGCGCATCAGCGAGCTGGAGCGCGCCGCCGGCGTGATGCTGGTGCGGCGCACCACACGTTCGGTCGGCCTGACGGAGGCCGGCCAGCAGCTGGTCAACGGCATGCAGCCGGCCTTTAACCGGATCAGCGAGAGCTTCACCGCCGTCAAGGACCTGGTGGGAACGCCGCGCGGACTGGTGCGCGTCACGGCGCCGGTCGCCTTGGGGCGCCAGCACCTGGCGCCCTTTGTGGCGGCTTTCCTCAAGCGCTTTCCCGAGATCCACATCGAGCTCGAGTTGACCGACCGCTTTGTCAACCTGGCCAACGAGGGTTTCGACCTGGCCATAAGGCACACCAACGCCCCACCTGACACCCATGTGGCCTGGGTGCTGTGCGAAACACGCTCCATCCTGCTGGCCAGCCCGGATTACCTGGCGCGGCGCGGCACGCCGGCGCAGCCGTCCGAACTGGCCGGCCACGACTGCCTGCTCTACCTGGGCAACCACAACGCAGCCACCACCTGGACCTTTGTGCGCAGCGGCAAGCGAAAGTCCCGCGAGCAGGTAGGCGTAACGGTGACCGGCACCCTCAAGGCCAACAACAGCGAGGTGTTGCGCGAGGCCCTGGTGGCGGGCCTGGGCATCGGCCTGCTGCCGGACTTCAGCGCCACCACGGCCAGCGGCCCGCCGCTGGTTCAGGTGCTGCCCGACTGGCAGGTGCAAGGCTTTTTCGGTGAGCGCATCTACGCCTTGAGGCCCTGGTCGCCGCAGGTGCCGAAGGCAGTGCAATGCCTGGTCGAGCATTTGCGGGAGAGTTTTGCCGGCGGCTTTGGTGCCGCGGCGCAAAAGCCCGCGGGATGACGGCCGGCCCTGCCCATCCGGCCATGGCAAAAATACCCGCCGGGTTTGTCACACGCCCCACCGATAATCCCCACCCATGAATACACGATGGAAACCCAGCGTCACGGTCGCTGCGGTGATAGAAAAAACGATAGACGGCGTCTCGAAATTCCTGCTGGTCGAGGAGGAAACCCGGGACGGCCTGAAGCTCAACAACCCCGCCGGCCACCTGGATCCGGGCGAAAGCCCGATACAGGGCTGCGCCCGCGAGACGCTGGAAGAAACCGCCTTTCACTTCAAGCCGACCGAGATCGTCGGTGTGTACCTGTCCCGCTTCGAGCGCGCCGTGCCCGGGCAGGACGAGCCGATGGACATTACCTACCTGCGTTTTGCCTTTTGCGGCGAACTCGGTGAGCACGTGGCCGGCCAGGCGCTGGACGAAGGCATCGTGCGCACCGTGTGGCTCACGGCCGACGAAATCCGGGCCAGCGTCCCCATGCACCGCAGCCCCTTGCTGCTGACCTGCATGGAAGACTACCTGGCGGGCAAGCGCTACCCGATGGCGCTGGTGACGACCGACCCCAGCGTGTACCAGCCCCGGGGCTGAAACGCGCTTTTCCCGCGCCCCCGGGGCGCCATCATCCCCGCAAACCCACCGTGATTGGGCGCGCGGGGATAATTAGCCCATGGCTAATAAAGGCACATCCGCGCAGCGGATCGTTGTGGGTTTGAGCGGAGGCGTGGACTCCGCGGTGACCGCGCACCTGCTCAAACAGCAGGGCCACGAGGTCATCGGCATCTTCATGAAGAACTGGGAAGATGACGACGACAGCGAGTTCTGCTCATCCAACATCGATTTTGTCGACGCCGCTGCGGTGGCCGACGTGATCGGCATCGAGATCGAGCACGTCAACTTCGCCGCCGACTACAAAGACCGCGTGTTTGCCGAGTTCCTGCGCGAATACCAGGCCGGCCGCACGCCCAACCCCGACATCCTGTGCAACGCCGAGATCAAGTTCAAGGCGTTTTTAGACCACGCGATGCGCCTGGGCGCCGAAAAAATCGCCACCGGGCACTATGCGCGGGTGCGCCACAACGAAGCCACCGGCCTGCACGAGCTGCTCAAGGGCCTGGACCCGGCCAAAGACCAGAGCTACTTTTTGCACCGCCTGAACCAGGCGCAGTTGGCCAAAACGCTGTTCCCCGTGGGCGAGTTGCACAAGACCGAAGTGCGCCGCATCGCCGACGAGATCGGCCTGCCGAACGCGAAGAAAAAAGACTCCACCGGCATTTGTTTTATCGGTGAGCGGCCCTTCCGCGAGTTTTTGAACCGCTACATCGCCAAGGAACCCGGCCCCATCAAGAACGACAAGGGCCGCGTGCTGGGTGAGCATGTCGGTTTGTCGTTCTACACGCTGGGCCAGCGCCAGGGCCTGGGCATTGGCGGCGTGAAGGCCAAAGGCGCCGAACTCAAGGCGGCGCAGGCGCGCGGCCAACGCGGCGTTGGCGAGCACGAACCGTGGTTTGTGGCGCGCAAGGACCTGGACACCAACACCCTGTGGGTGGTGCAAGGCCATGAGCACCCGTGGCTGCAATCGACCGTGTTGCAGGCGCAGGACTGCAGCTGGGTGGCCGGCCACGCACCGGCGCCCGGCGCCATGGCGGCCAAGGCGCGCTACCGGCAGGCCGACGCGGCGTGCGTGTTGAGCAGCGGCGCAGGCGCCACCTGCGAGCTGACGTTTACCGATGCCCAATGGGCGGTCACGCCGGGGCAGTCGGCCGTGCTGTACCAGGGCGGTGTGTGCCTGGGCGGCGGTGTGATTGCCGCCAGCAATGTGCAGAACCTGCCGGCCGCGCCGGTCAAGGCGGTCTCGCCTGATTTCAAGCGAAATCAGGCTCTAGCCCAATAACCACCTTGGGTTATAGCTCCTGAATTCATAGCAAACCGGGTTTGACCGAAGGCTTAAAGCGCCGACTCGACGTAGGTGTAGATGTAGTTGGAGCCGCCGTTGACATTGCCCAGCAGGCGCGACGTGCCAAAAATACCGGAGCGGTGCGAGACGCCGAAGCCGATATAGGTTTCCTTCAGCGGGCGGTAGCCGATCAGGTCGCCCAGGCTCACGTCGATGGTCGGGTCCAGGAAATTCAGCATGCGCGAGGGCGACTTGCCGTTGGCCGCCAGGCTGGACGACTCAATGTAAGGCGCCCGCTGCGCCATCGACACGCCCACGCCCAGCCCCAGCCGCGTCTTCACGCGGTCGCTCCACGGAAAGCCCGAATACACCGCCTTCATGAACAAGTCGAGCTGCACGCCGTTGGCCTGCAGGCCGCGCTCGTTGTGGTGCGTCAGGCCCACATAGCCGATGAAGTCCAGCGGCCAGCCGTTGACGTTGTTCAGGAAGGGCTTGCCCACCTGGATGCCGGTGATGCTGGTCGAATTGGTTTTGGCGGTGGAGAGGCACTGCGCCGTGATGATCTTGGCCAGGTGGCAGCCGTCCTCGGTCGATTTGCCGTACAGCAGCTTGAAGTAGGTGGGCGAGCTGTCTTCGGCCCATTCGCGCTTGTGGCCGCCGAAGTCATACGCCGCGCCCAGGTACACCGCGGGCAGCACGCCTTTTTGCACGATGGGGCTGTCCTTGGTCTTGCTGTCCAGCATGGTGGCCGACACGCCGGCCAGCAGGCGCCAGCGCTGCGTCAGGTCGTAAGAGCCATACAGGCCGATGGAGGTCTGAATGCCGGAGCCCGGCGCATACGCGGGCCGGCCCGGTGTCGCCTCGCCGGGCTGCACGCCGTAGTAATAGTTGTTGAGCCTGGCGTCGCGCATGGACACGGTGATGTTGGGCCGCAGCATCCACGGGCCTGAGCGCCAGTCGTAGGTGTAGCCCAGGCGGACCTCGTTGCCCTTGTAGGTGTTGCTGATGTCATGCACCAGCTCGGCCTGCAGCGTGCCCCAGGGCTGGCGCCAGCGGTAAGCCAGGCCCAGGTCGATGCCCGAATCGCGCGGCGACATGCCGGCCAGGCTGGCGGGCAGCCGCTCGGTCGGAAAGCCCTCCAGGCGCTGCTCGATAAAAAGGTCCAGCCGCTGCTCGGTGCCGTTGAGCAGCTTCACGCCGCCGCGGTTGGCATGCAGGAAAAGCCGCTCGCCCTCATACAGGTACAGCGGCAGCAGGTCGTAGCGGGTGCCCGCATCCTTGTAGGGCGAGCGCTCGATCCGCGTCACCAGGCCCAGGCCGGCGCTGCCGGGCGCCGAGAGGATGTCGGTGAGCGGCTCGGTGTTGCCGCCCGCCAGGGCCGGCGATACCGCGAAAAGGGCGCAAAGGCTGCCCAGCGCAAGGGTGGAGCCCACAAGGAGGCGGCGCGGCGAGAAGGTGAGATTCATCATGTTTTTTTGGGGGAAAGTGCAAAAAAAGAGGGCAAAAAAGGGCTGCCCGATGGCTGGGGCGCGAAGGACACTCCGATGCTATCCACGAATGGCACACCCCGGCCCGCCCAACTTGTAAGCAAAACGGCACAAACCGGCTAGGCCGGCATCCTTTTGGGCCGGTTTCCTCACACGCCGGCTCACACGTACACTGCCTATCGTCGGGTCTCCACCAACTCAAAGGAGCCTGTTATGCCCAAATTTGTGATCGAACGCGCCATCCCCGGACTCGGGGCCCTGAAGCCCGCCGAACTGCAATCCATCTCCCAGAAATCCTGCGGCGTGCTGCACGACCTGGGGCCGGACGTCCAGTGGATGCAAAGCTACGTGACGGGTGACAAGATGTACTGCATCTACCGCGCGGCCAATGAAGAACTCGTCAGGGAACATGCGCGCAGGGGGGGCTTTCCGGCGAATTCCATCGCGCAGGTCACCACCGTCATCGACCCCACCACCGCCGAAGCCTGAGGCCCACCGGTGAAACCGCAAGCCCCCGACGCCCCGCCGCCGCAGGGGCTTGCCATTTACCTGCTCGGCCCGCCGCGGGTCGAGCGCGGCGGCAGCCCGGTGGCGGCCCCGCGCGGGCACAAGGTCTGGGGTCTGCTCGCCTATTTGGTCCAGAGCGGCGCGCCGGTCAGCCGCAAACACCTGGCAGGGCTGCTGTTCGAGGATGCCGAAGACCCGCTGGCCGCCTTGCGCTGGAACCTCAGCGAGTTGCGCCGCCTGCTCGGCACCGACGGCCTGCGCGGCGATGTGCCGGCGCTGCCGCTTGAAGCGGCCAGCTACGTCGACCTGCGCGCCGTGCTGTCGGGAAGCTGGGCGCAGGCCCTGTGCGTGCCCGGCCTGGGCCGCGAGCTGCTGGAAGGCATGAATTTCCCCGGCAGCCCGGCCTTTGAGGTCTGGCTCGCCACCGAACGCCGCCATTTGCAGGCCGCCGCAGAAGCCGTGCTGCGCGAAGCCGCACTGGCCCGCATGGCCGCCGGCGCCATGGCCGAAGCCGCCGCGCTGGCCGGCCGGCTGGTGCGGCACAACCCGCTCGATGAAAACTACCAGGCGCTGCTGGTGCGCAGCCTTGCGGCGGCAGGCGACGGCGTGGGCGCGGCGCGCCAGGCCGCCGCCTGCCGGGAGCTGTTCCAGCGCGAGCTCGGCGTGCAACCCGGCGCCACGCTGGACGCCGCCATGCGCACGGTCACGGCGGTGCCCACTGCAGGGCCCGCCACCGGGCGCGCCGCGGCGCTGGCGCAGCTGGAAGCCGGCGAGGCGGCCATCGGCGCCGGCGCGCTGGATGCCGGACTGCAGTGCCTGCGCCGCGCCATTGTGGAAGCCGACGCCACCGGCGACGCCGTTCTGCGAACCCGGGCCCGCGTGGCGCTGGGCGGCGCACTGGTACATGCCGCCCGGGGGCGCGACGAGGAAGGCGCCACGGCGCTCCACGAAGCGCTGGCGGTCGGCCGGGACGCCTCACCGGCGCTCGCCGCGGCGGCCTGCCGCGAACTTGGCTATGTGGAGTTCCTGCGCGGGCGTTACGAGCGCACGCTGGCGTGGCTGGAGCAGGCCGCCCCGCTGGCCGCCGGCGACCGCCCCGAGCAGGCGCGCATCGCCATCGTGCACGGCGCCGCGCTCAGCGACACCGCGCACTACACGGCCGCCATCGGCCTGTTGCAAGAGGCCGAAACGCTGGCCGCGGCCGCCGGCGACAGGCGGCAAACCGCCTACGCGCTGTCGATGCTGGGGCGTGCGCTGCTGCTGCACGGGGATCCCGATGCCGCGGCCGGCGCCCTGGACAGGTCGGTCGGCCTCGCCCAGCAAGGCTGGACGGCGTTTGTGCCGTGGCCGCAATCGCTGCGGGCCGAAGTCGACCTGGTGCGCGGCGACGTGGACGCCGCGGCGAGCCGCTTTGAACACGCTTTTGCGCTCGGCTGCCAGATCGGCGACCCTTGCTGGGAAGGCATTGCCGGCCGGGGCCTGGGATGCGTGGCCATCGCGCGCGGTGAGCCGCAGCGCGCGGTCGAAATCCTCCTTGACGCCATCGCGCGCTGTACTCGCCTGCCGGACGCCTACCTGTGGGGCAAGGCCTATGCGCTTGACGCCCTGTGCGGCGTGGCCGTGGCGCACGCCATGCCCCAGGCCTCGGCCTGGATCAACGACATGCAGGGCCTGGCCGCGCGCAGCGGCATGCGCGAGTTGACGGTGCGCGCCTGCCTGCACCGCGCCGCACTCGGCGACAGCGCCAGCGGGGCCGCGGCGCGGCTGCTCGCAGGCCGGATCGACAACCCCGCGCTGCACGCGCTGGCCGCGCTTTGACACCGCCGCCGCAATACCTCAAGAGGCTGATGATGAAGACAAACACCTTGCACGGCGGAACCCGGCTGCTGGCGCCCGGCCAGGCGCTGCGCCTGCCCCGCGCGGGCGGCGAACTGACGGTGCTGCGCGGCCGGCTCTGGCTGACGCGCAACCACGACCTGGGCGACCACTTCATCGAAGCGGGGCAACGCGTGTGGCTGGACGCCGGCGAGAACGCAGTGGTTGAATCAGCAGGAAGGCAAAAGCAGCAAGGCGCCAGCCTGCACTGGGAGCCCTGCCGGCAAGGGGTTTTCAGCGCCCTGCTCGCCGGGCCGCTGAACGGCACGGCCTTCCTTGCGCTGCTGGCGGCCCGCGCTTTCATGGCGCTGGGACGCAGCGCCGCAGCGGGCGCCATCCGGGCGCGCGGCCGCCGCGAGACCAGCGACTGCCATGCGGTGTTCATCGCGCTGGAGCGTGGCGGTGCAGCGCAGCCTGCGGCCTTCAAAGGCCAGCGCCCCTAAAGAAAAAAGGCCCAAGGCGTCAACGCCTGGGGCCTCTTGTTTGCAACGCCGAAGCGGCGGATCAGAACGGAATATCGTCGTCCATGTCGTCGAAACCGCTGGCAGCCTTGGAGGCCGCTGGCGCCTGCCGGGGTGCGGCTGCGGCAGGTGCGCGTGCCGGTGCGGACTGGCGCGGGGCTTCGTAGCCGCCGCCGTCGTCACCGCCGGGGCCGCCCATGCCCTGGCGGCTGCCCAGCATCTGCATCTGGTCGGCGCGGATTTCAGTGGTGAATTTTTCGATGCCGTCCTTGTCGGTCCACTTGCGCGTGCGCAGGCTGCCTTCAACGTACACCTGCGAGCCCTTGCGCAGGTACTGGCCGACGATCTCGGCCAGGCGACCGTTGAACACCACGCGGTGCCATTCGGTGGCTTCTTTCATTTCGCCGCTTTGTTTGTCTTTCCATTTGTCGGTGGTGGCAATGGTGACGTTGGCGACCTGGTCGCCGCTCGGGAAAGTGCGCATTTCGGGGTCGCGGCCGAGATTGCCGACGACGATGACTTTATTGACGGATGCCATGGGGTGTTCTCCTGATCTAACCTGGATCGAACTTTAGAGTTTAACTGGGTGGCCCGGTGCGGCATTAGGGTTGTCTGTAACAGACGCAGCCCCATGCCGGCTGGGCGCCTTCATGGGCCAGGCCACCGCGAGCCACAGCAGCATCAGGCCGCCGCAGACTGCAAAAAGCCCCTCGGCGCCGTGCGTCTTGGTGATCCAGCCGCCGACCGCCCCACCGGCAAAAAAGCCCAGCGACTGCAGGGTGTTGTAGACCCCCAGCGCCGCACCGCGCGCATGCGCCGGCGCCACGCGCGATGCAAGACTGGGCTGCGTGGCCTCCAGCACATTGAAGCCGCAGAAAAACAGGAACAGCAAGCCCGCCAGCAAGCCCAGGCCGGGTGTCGCCGAAGCCACCCAGAGCAGGCCCAGCTGCACCAGCCCGATCAGGCCTACCGCGCCCAGGAACACGGCCCGCAGGTAGCCGCGCTTTTCCAGCGGAAACAGCGTCATGCCCATCACCACAAATGAGGCCAGCACCGCCGGCAGGTACACCTGCCAGTGGCTGGCCTTGTCCAGCCCGGCGCCCACCAGCAGGGCCGGAATGGCGACCCACATGGCCAGTTGCACGGCGTGGAGGATAAAAACGCCAAAGTCCAGCCGCAGCAGGGCCGCATCTTTCAGGACTTCGGCCACACTGCCGCGCGGGCGGTTGGCGTGCTCCACCGGCTCGGGCGGCACCCACCAGATCACCACGGCAATGCCACCCAGCGCCAGGGCGCCGGTCAGGGCAAACAGGCCATGCAGGCCGATGAGGCCGCCCAGCAGCGGCGCCACCACCAGCGAGAGCGCAAACATCAAGGCAATGCTGCCACCCACCAGGGCCATGGCCTTGGTGCGCACCTCGTCCCGGGTGGAGTCGGCCAGCAGCGCGGTGACAGCGGCCGAAATGGCGCCCGCGCCCTGCAGTGAGCGGCCGGCAATCAGCCAGTGAAGGTCGGGCGCCCAGGCCGCCACCAGGCTGCCCAGCGCAAAAACCACCAGGCCGGAAATAATCACGCGTTTTCGGCCCCACCAGTCCGAGGCGATGCCGAACGGAATCTGCAAAAGGCCTTGCGTCAGGCCGTAAATGCCCATGGCCAGCCCAACCCGCGCCGGGTCATCGCCGCCGGGGTATTTGGCCGCCTCCAGCGCAAACACCGGCAGCACCAGGAAAAGGCCCAGCATGCGCAGCGCAAAAATCGACGCCAGCGAGGCGCTGGCGCGCCGCTCGGTAGCGGTCATCGGGAAGGACAAAGGGGCAGTCGGCGCGGTCAAGGGGTAAAAAGCGGCAAAAAGGGCTGAAAAAGAGGGGAAAACGGGCAATCGGCCTGTATGACACGGCAAACCCGGCCGTCCGGACGGTACCCAACCGGCTATTGTGCTTGAAACAGTGCTTCGGTCTATGATGGAGAGTTTTGCGGCTGCCACATCTTGAACTCTCCCGACGACAGCAAATACCTCGCTTCCCAGGCCGCAGAAGGCCGGCATGTGGCTGAGCCTGCAGGCCGTTATCTGGCGCAGGCCCTGGCGGCGCAACGCATCAGCATTCGCGGGGCACGCACGCACAACCTCAAGAACATTGACCTGGACATCCCGCGCAACCAGCTGGTGGTCATCACCGGGCTGAGCGGGTCGGGCAAGTCAAGCCTGGCCTTCGACACGCTGTACGCCGAAGGCCAGCGCCGCTACGTCGAAAGCCTCTCCACCTACGCCCGCCAGTTTTTGCAGCTGATGGACAAGCCCGACGTTGACATGATCGAGGGCCTGTCGCCCGCGATCTCCATCGAGCAAAAGGCGACCTCGCACAACCCGCGCTCCACCGTCGGCACGGTGACCGAGATCCACGACTACCTGCGCCTCTTGTTTGCCCGCGCCGGCACGCCGTTTTGCCCGATTCACGACTTGCCGCTGCAGGCGCAAAGCGTCAGCGAGATGGTCGACACCGTGCTGGCCCTGCCCGAAGACACCAAGCTGATGATCCTGGCGCCGGTGGCGCGCGACCGCAAGGGCGAGTTTGTGGACGTGTTTGCCGAGATGCAGTCGCAAGGTTATGTGCGCTTTCGCGTCGACGGCACGGCGTATGAGTACGACGACCTGCCCAAGCTCAAGAAAACCGAGAAGCACAACATCGACGTGGTGATTGACCGCATCAAGGTGCGCGCCGACATGCAGCAGCGCCTGGCCGAAAGCTTTGAAGCCGCGCTGCGCCTGGCCGACGGCAAGGCGATTGCGCTGGAAATGGACACGGACAAAGAGCATCTCTTCAGCGCCAGGTTTTCCTGCCCGGTATGCGACTACTCACTCAGCGAGATGGAGCCGCGGCTCTTCTCGTTCAACTCGCCCGTCGGCGCCTGCCCGACCTGCGACGGCCTGGGCCACATGGAGTTTTTCGACCCGGCGCGCGTGGTGGCATTCCCCTCATTGAGCCTGGCCAGCGGCGCCGTCAAGGGGTGGGACCGCCGCAACGGCTATTACTTCTCGATGCTCGAGAGCCTGGCCAAGCATTACAAGTTCGACATCGACACGGCCTTTGAAGACCTGCCCGAGAACGTGCAGCAAGTGGTGCTGCACGGTTCGGGCGAGGAAGAAATCAAGTTCAGCTATGTGATGGACTCGGGCAACTTCGCCGGCAAGAAGATCACCAAGAAGCATCCCTTCGAAGGCGTGATCACCAACTTCGAGCGCCGCTACCGCGACACCGACTCCGCTGCCGTGCGCGAGGAACTCGCCCGCTACCGCAGCGTGCAGCCCTGCCCCGATTGCGAAGGCACGCGCCTGCGCACCGAAGCGCGCCACGTGTACCTGGTGGGCGCGCCGGAAGACGGCAGCGATCCCCTGGCGCGCAGCCACCGCAAGGCGATTTATGAAATCAGCCACGCCACGCTGCGCGAAAGCTTCGACTATTTCAACGCGCTGAAGATGCAGGGCGCCAAGGCCGAGATTGCCGCCAAGGTGGTGCGCGAGATCGGCCTGCGCCTGAAATTCCTCAACGACGTCGGCCTCAATTACCTGAGCCTGGACCGCAGCGCCGAGACACTCTCGGGCGGCGAGTCGCAGCGCATCCGCCTGGCCTCGCAAATCGGCTCGGGCCTGACGGGCGTGATGTATGTGCTCGACGAGCCCAGCATCGGCCTGCACCAGCGCGACAACGACCGCCTGATCGGTACCCTCAAACATTTGCGCGACATCGGCAACAGCGTGCTGGTGGTCGAGCATGACGAAGACATGATCCGCGCCGCCGACCACGTGATCGACATGGGCCCGGGCGCCGGCATCCACGGCGGGCGCGTGATGGCGCAGGGCACGTTTGAAGAAGTGCGGGACAACCCCGCCTCGCTGACCGGCCAGTACCTGGCCCAGACGCTGAAGATCGCCGTGCCCCAACGCCGCACGCCCTGGCTGCCGACGGTCAAAGCGGTGGAAGCGGCCGAGAAGAAAAAAGTCTCGCGCTTTCCGCAAAGCCCGGCCGCCGAGCGCCGCGCCGCACGCGAAGCCGTGCACCAGGCCACGCTGGGCGACATGCAGGCGCTGCGCGTCATCAACGCCACCGGCCACAACCTCAAGGGCGTGAGTGTCGAATTCCCGGTGGGCCTGCTCACCTGCGTGACCGGCGTCTCCGGCTCCGGCAAGTCCACGCTGGTCAACGACACGCTGTACGCCGCAGTGGCGCGCACGCTGTACCGCGCGCATGAAGAGCCCGCGGCCCACGAAGCGATTGAAGGCATCGAGCATTTCGACAAGGTCATCAACGTCGACCAGTCGCCCATCGGCCGCACGCCGCGCAGCAACCCGGCCACCTACACCGGCCTCTTCACGCCGATTCGCGAGCTGATGGCCGAGATGAACACCGCGCGCGAACGCGGCTACGGCGCCGGGCGCTTCAGCTTTAACGTGGCCGGCGGCCGCTGCGAAGCCTGCCAGGGCGACGGCGTGGTGAAGGTCGAAATGCACTTTTTGCCCGACGTGTATGTGCCCTGCGATGTCTGCAAGGGCATGCGCTACAACCGCGAAACCCTCGAGGTGCAATACAAGGGCAAAAACATCGCGCAGATCCTCGATTTGACCGTCGAGGTGGCCGCCGAGTTCTTCAAGGCCGTGCCCACCATCTCGCGCAAGCTGCACACGCTGCTGGATGTGGGCCTGTCTTACATCAAGCTGGGCCAGGCCGCGACGACGCTGTCGGGCGGCGAGGCGCAACGCGTCAAGCTCGCGCTGGAGCTGAGCAAACGCGACACCGGCCGCACGCTCTACATCCTGGACGAGCCGACCACCGGCCTGCACTTTGCCGACATCGACCTGCTGCTCAAGGTGCTGCACCAGCTGCGCGATGCCGGCAACACGATTGTGGTGATCGAGCACAACCTGGACGTCATCAAGACCGCCGACTGGCTGGTCGACATGGGCCCCGAAGGCGGGGCCGGTGGCGGCACGGTGGTGGGCGTGGGCACACCCGAAGACATCGCCGCCAACCCGGCCAGCCACACCGGCCGCTACCTGGCCCGCCTGCTGTAATTTTTTGTTGTTGATGCGTCAGGGCGCGCGCCGCGCCCGGGCCGCGCCTTTTTGTTTTCCCTTTCTTTCATGGAATCCCGGTTTTGAACAGCTCCACCTTTTTCACCCAGCGCAAAGTCGTTTTCCTGCTGGCCTCGCTGTGCTGCCTGCTCTGGGGCAGCGCCTACCCGGCCATCAAGAACGGCTACGCGCTGTTCCATATCGCCGCCAACGACATTCCGTCCAAGCTGGTGTTTGCCGGCTGGCGTTTTGTATTTGCCGGCCTGGTGCTGCTGGTGTTTGCCGCACTCAGCAAAAAGCCGGTGTTCAAGCTGGACCGCCGCACCTTCGGGCAGGTGACGCTGGTGGGCCTGACGCAGACGAGCCTGCAATACGTGTTCTTCTACATCGGCCTGGCGTATGCCACGGGTGTGAAGAGTTCGATCATGAATGCGACGGGCACTTTTTTCAGCGTGCTGCTGGCGCACTACATCTACAAGAACGACCGGCTCAGTTTTAACAAGGTGCTGGGCTGCGTGGTCGGTTTTGCCGGCGTGATGGTGGTGAACTTCAGCGAAGGTTTGCTGACCTTCGACTTCACGCTGCTGGGCGAGGGCTTTGTGGTGATCGCCGCCTTTGTGCTGTCGGCCGCCAGCATCTACGGAAAGAAGGTGTCGCAGCGCGTGGACTCGGTGGTGCTGACGGGCTGGCAACTGGCGATTGGCGGCCTGGCCTTGTTGCTGATCGGCTTTGCCACTGGCGGCACGCTGACGGGCTTCACGCTGAAGTCGACCTTGCTGATGGTCTACCTGGTGGTGTTGTCGTCGGCAGCGTTTTCACTGTGGACGATTTTGCTGAAATACAACCGGGTGAGCATGATCACGGTGTTCAACTTCATGGTGCCGATTTTCGGGACGCTGCTGTCGGCGGTGTTCCTGGAGGAGAGTTTTCTGGAGTGGAAGAACGGCTTGGCCTTGTTGCTGGTTTGTTATGGGATCTGGTTGGTGACGAAGGAGGAGAAGGTTGCGGGTTGAGGCTCTCTTTGGCCTCTAGCCCAGGTGGTGTCTTGGGTTTTAGCTCCTGAATTGATAGCGGTCACCATTTCCCGTCTCCCTCCGTTCCCCGTCCCCCGTCCCCCGTTCGGGCTGAGCCTGTCGAAGCATTCTCCCCTCCCGTTCGGGCCGAGGTATCGAAGCCTTCTCCCCTCCCGTTCGGGCTGAGGTATCGAAGCCTGGCGGTGCTCCGACGATGTGTTTTTTGCTGAGGCTTCCTGGCCGGGGTTGCCGGCGGCAACTTACTTTTCTTTGCTTCGCCAAAGAAAAGTAAGCAAAAGAAAGGCGACCCTGCTGGCTGCGTCCCTCCGCTTCGCTACGGGCAACCTGCGGTGCTCGATTCAGGTGGGGTCTCGCTAAACTCGCTTCGCTCAAACAACGCGATCCCTGATCCGCCTGAATCTCCGCTCCTCGGCGCATCCAGAAGGGGGTGGAGACAGGAACACCCAACAGCCGAATACCAAAACCGAATACCTGAAGAAACAAGGACTCGCCGTGGCGAGTCCTTGTTGTATTTGCATTGGTTATTTGTCTTTGGTCCCCGCTCCCGTTCCCGATTGCCCCTTGTGGATGCGCCGAGGAGCGGAGGACCAGACGGATCAGGGCAAAAACTTGTTTGAGCGAAGCGAGTTGTTTTTGACCCCGGCTGGGCCGAGCACCGCAGGTTGCCCGTAGCGAAGCGAAGGGACGCAGGAACCAGGGTCGCCTTTTCTTTGGTGACTTTCTTTTGGCGAAGCAAAAGAAAGTTACTTGCTGCCGGGCAACCCCCGGCCAGGAAGCCTCAGCAAAAAACACATCGTCGGAGCACCGCCAGGCTTCGATACCTCGGCCCGAACGGGAGGGGAGAATGCTTCGACAGGCTCAGCCCGAACGGGTGCGGGGTGCGGGGTGCGGGGTGCGGGTACGGGTACGGGTACGGGTACGGGTACGGGTACGGGATGCGGTGTGCGGTGTACGGTGTGCGATGAACGCTATCAATTCAGGAGCTAAAACCCAAGACAACACCTGGGCTAGAGGCCAAAAACACCTACAACTCCAGGCAAGACCTCAAAACCCGTACAACCCCGCCGGGTTGTCGACAAGAATCTTGCGCCGCACCGCATCCGACGACACCCACGAAAACAGCAAATCGTACAAATCCACTTCCGACGGTGGCGGGTTGCGGCCCGGATGCGGCCAGTTGCTCGCCCAGAGGCAGCGTTCGGGAAATTTCTCCGCCAGGGTGCGGGCGATCAGGCTCACGTCGTCGTACCCGGGCGCACCGACCTTGGAGGTCTCATACGGCGCCGACAACTTGATCCACACATTGCCCGTGTCCAGCACCCGCAGCAGCGACTGGAACGAAGGATGGTCGGGTTTGACGGGTTCGAGGAACTTGCCGTTGTGGTCGATCACCAGCTTGCAGGGCAGGCGCTTGAGCACCTCTTCATGCTCGGGGAAATTGCGGCCATCGAGCTGCAGGTTGATCATCCAGTCCATCACCGCCAGGCGCGCGGCCATGGGCTCAAGCGACTCCCAGCCCAGCACCGGGTTGATCATCATGTAGCGCACGCCGCAGATGCCGCCGTCGTCCAGCCGCTTGAGTTCGGCGTCCGGCACATCCGGCTGCACCAGCGCGATGCCGCGGCCGGCCTCGCCCAGTTGCGCCACCGCATCCAGCGTGCAGCTGTTGTCAAAACCATAGGCCGAAGGCTGCACGATGACGGCGCGGCTCAGGCCCAGGGCCTTTTGCACTTCGCGGTACGTCGACACCGGCAAATGGGGCGGCACCCAGGCGACGTTGGGCACCATGGGGTATTTGTCTTCGTAGATGTGGACGTGGCAGTCGCACGCGCCGGCGTAGGTCGTGTTCTGGGTGGCTTGCATAAAAGCTTTCGCGAAAAGAAAGAATAAAGGAGGGCGGGTTCAGGCAGCCTGAGGGGCGCGCGTGGCCTGCCGCCAGCGCGTGGCCTGCTGCGCATTGACAGCGCCCTTGGGCGCGCGGCCCTGCATCAGCTCGGCCACCTGCGCCACGGTTTCCATGGCCTGGTGTTCCACCGCCGGCGGGGTGAGGCCGCCGATGTGCGGGGAAGCGACCACGCGCGGATGTGCGGCCACGCGGGGCGACGGCATCTGGTCGGGCGCGCGGCCCACGTCGACGGCGCAGCCGGCGATCACGCCGGCGTCCAGCGCGGCAATCAACGCGTCTTCATCGACCAGGTTGCCGCGCGAGGCGTTGATGAAAAACGCGCGGGGCTTCATCGCGGCAAAGGTGGTCGCGTTCATCAGGTTCTCGGTGGCCTCGGTCGCGGCGGCCAGGCAGACCACGTAGTCGGACTGCTGCAGCAGCGGCAGCAGCTCGACCTGCTCCAGTTCCTTGCGGCCGGTGGGCGTGTAGGGGTCGTGCACCACGATGCGCATGCCGAACGCCAGCGCCACGTCGCACAAATACTGGCTGATCTGGCCATAGCCGATCACGCCCAGCGTGGCGCCGCGCAGCTCTCGGCCCATGGTGGCGGTCACGGGCTGGCCTGCGTGGTACAGCGCCGTGGTTGCGCTGATGTGGCGGCTCAGGTCGATCATCACGCCGATGATCCATTCGCTCACCGACGGGATAAAGCCCGCGCTGGCCTGCGTGACCAGCACGCCGTGGCGGCTGGCGGCCGGCACGTCGATGTTGCGGATGTCGATGGCGCAGCGCACAAAGGCCAGCAGGCGCGGCAGCGCGGCAAAAAGCGCCTCGTCACCCACCGTCTGGCGGTAGGAAATGATCACGTCGCAATCGCCGGCCAGCGCCGCCAGCTCGGCGGACGAGAGATCGGTGTCGCCGCCGTTAAAGCGCACGTCGGCAATCGCTTTGAGCGCAGCGATGGCGCGGTCGCCGAAGTAATGCGCGAGTTTGTCTTTGGGGTGGCTGACGAAAACCGTTGTCATTCAAAAACCTTGTTCAATATAAAAAGTCAGCGCTTGCCGGGCGTGTATTTCGCGACCGAATCACGCGCCATCAGCGTGGGCTGGAAGATGAACTCCTGCGTGGCGATGGCCGGGTCGGCCAGCCGGCTCATCACGCGCTCGACCATTACCTGCGCCATCTCGGGCACCGGCAGGCGCACGCTGGTCATGGCCGGGTGCATCAGCGTGGAAAGAAACACGTTGTCGATGCCGATCACCGACACATCTTCGGGCACGGCCAAACCGGCATCGCGAAAGCCCGCCATCAGGCCGAAGGCCATCAGGTCGTTGACGCCGATCACGCCGGTGGGCCGGTCAGCCAGCTGGGCCAGCAAACCTGCCTGCGCGCGGCCCACTTCGCTCATCATCGAGTCGCCGTATTCGTCGACCGGCGTGCCTTCGACCACGCGGGCGGTCGCCTCCAGCCCTGCGGCTTTGGCGGCGGCCGTGAAGCCGGCGATTTTTTCATTACGGCTCATGGTGCGGCCGGCCGGCGTGACAAACGCCAGGCGCCGGTGGCCCATGTCGATCAGGTGCTGCGTCGCAATGCGGGCGGACTCAAAACTGTCGACCGTCACGTGATCGATGATGGAGGTCATGCCCGGCGTGGCGCGCCGGTCGTAGCTCACCATCACCAGGCCGCGCTCGGCGGCGGCCTCCACGTGCTGCTCGTCGATCAATGAGGAAATGATGATCACGCCGCGCACACCGTGGGCCAGCAGGTCGTCGAAGAAGCGCAGCTCCTTGTCCTTGTCGCGGTAGGTGTTGCCGATCATGATGCGAAAGCCGTAGCGCTCCTGCGCCAGGGTTTCGATCTCGCGCGCGATAAAACCGTACATCGGGTTGGCCATGGACGGCACCAGCAAACCGATCAGCGGCGTGTAGCCGGTCTTGAGCTGGCGCGCCGTGGAGTTGGGCCGGTACTTCAGCTCGGCAATCGCGGCCTCCACCCGTGCCAGCGTCTCGGCGGCCATGCGGTTGGCACGGCCGTTGAGCACGTTGGACACGGTGCTGGTGGACACACCCGCCAGGGCGGCGACATCTCGGATCTTGCTCACGTTTTTTTCCCTGTCTTTTTATGCGTCTGCCGGTTGTGGCGCGTGAAAATGTGAAGAAATCGTAGCGAGCAACCCCGAGGCCGGTAGGAGGACCGGAGCCGTACATGCGTACGGTGAGGACCGCAGTGCCGGGATTGGGGTGCGCAGTAGATTTATTCGCATTTTCACAGGCCCATGCGGGTCGGCAGCCATAGCGAGAACTGCGGCACCAGCACCAGGATGATCAGCGTGACGAACAGCACCGCCAGGTATTTCATCATGGGCCGCCAGACATTTTTGAGCTCGGTGCCCGTGATGGCACAGGTGGCAAAGAGCCCCAATCCTATCGGCGGCGCGAAGAGCCCCAGGCCCATCGCAATCACCATGACCGTCCCGAAATGTAAGGGATTGACGCCGAGCTGCGAGGCAATCGGGGTCAGCAACGGGCCGAAGATGATAAGCGCGGGCGCGCCTTCCAGCACCGCACCGAAGATGATCATGATGAGCACCGACAGCAGTACGAACATGGTGCTGCCGTACGAGGCCGCAAACCCGATCATGAAGGTCGACAGGTATTGCGGGATCTGCTGGATGGTCAGCGCAAACGACACGCTGGAGGCCGCCGCCACGATAAAGAGGATGCCGCCGGCCATGGAGGCGGATCGCACAAAGAGCTGCGCCACCGACTTGACGGTCAACTCGCGAAACGCCATCCACCCCACCACCAGTGCGTACACCACCGCAAAGGCCGACACCTCGGTGGAGGTTGCCACGCCGGAGGTCACGCCCTTGCCGATCATCGCGACCATGACCAGCGCCACCATCGCGCCGCCCAGCAGGCGGAACATCGGCGTGCGCACGTCAAAGGCTTCGTCGGGGTTGATGCGCGTGCCGACGTACACCGTCACTGCCGCGAGCGACAGCGCCAGCACGGCTGCCGGCACCAGCCCGGCCATGAAGAGGCCGGCGATCGAGATGTTGGCCACGAAGCCCATGATGATCATGTTGATGCAGGGCGGAATGGTCTCGGCCATCACGGCCGTGCAGGCCAGCAGGCCGGCGGTTTCATTCGGGTCCTGCTTGGTCTTGCGCACGGCCGGCATGATGATGCCGCCCACGGCCGCGATGTCGGCCAGCTTGGAGCCCGACACACCCGAGAAAAACGCGGTGGCGGTGATGGTGATCAGCCCCAGCCCGCCGCGCACGCGGCCGAACATGCGCAGCAGCAGCTCGATCAGGCGCGACGACATGCCGTTGGCTTCCATCAGCAAACCGGCCAGCACAAAGAAGGGGATGGCCAGCAGCACATAGTGGTCGGTGCCGGCCATCACCTGCTGCGAATACACCAGCATGGGCAGGGAAGGGTCGGCCATGAAGAACACCAGCGACGACAGCCCCAGCACAAAGGCAATCGGCACACCCAGCAGCAGGCCGCCGACAAAACCGATGGTCAGCAGCATCCAGGGCTTGATGGCCATGCCCGGCATGAGCATGTTCCAGCCCGTCACCGCCACCACCATGGCGATGCCGATGGCCAGCGTGGTCCACACCACGCGCCGCGGGCCGTTCACTGCGTTGGCAATGCCGAACAGCGTCATGAAGAGGCTGCCGATGACGACGGGGAAGGTGTAGATCCATTGCGGCAGGCCGATGGGCGTGGTGCTGGACCACGAATCGATCAGCAGGCCGACGGACGACACGCACAGGCTGGCCGACACGGCCACGATGATCCAGCTGGCGAACTGGATCAGCGCCGGCTGCCAGCGCGCCGGCAGCAAACCGCGGAACAAATCAACGCCCACGTGCTGGCTGCGCGCCAGCACTGTGGCGGCGCCGAAAAACACCAGCACGATCATCAGCGCGCGCGCGATTTCCTCGGCCCAGTCAAAGGGCTCGTGCAGGAAGTAGCGGAACACCACCGAGACAAACACCACCAGCACATCGACAGCCAGCACCACGCCCGCGACGTACTCGGTCATGCGCATCAGCCAGGCCAGCCAGCGGCCGGACGAGTGGTTGACGCTGAAGCCCGGTGCGGACGCCTGCGTCGGGTTGTGCGACAGGGCTTCCGGCAAGGTCTCCCCTACCGCCCCGGGTACGGCCCCGGGCAGGGCCGCCGACATGCTGCCTGCCATGCTCAGCCTCGCGCCGCGTTGATTGCGGTAAAGAGCGGCGCGGTCTCAGGGTATTGCCTGGCAAAGCCGGCCCAGAGTTTGGCTTCCATTTCCTTGCGGACCTGGTCGCGCTCGTTCTTGGCCATGGGCGTGAAGGTGATGCCGAGTTTTTTCAGGTCTTCGATGCCCTGCAGGCCTTTTTGCGTGCCCGTCGTGCGCAACTGCACGGTGGAGTCCTGCGCGGCTTTCAGGAAGGCAGGCTTGAGGTCGGCCGGGATCTTGTCCATGCCGCGCTTGCCCATGATGCAGACCATGGGGCTGAAGAGGTGCTCGGTCATCCAGCAGTGCTTGACGACTTCGTTGAGCTTGCTGGCCAGCACCGTGCCGGAGTCATGCTCAAAGCCGTCGACCACGCCGGTCTGCGCCGCCATATAGAGTTCGCCGAAAGAAATCGGCGTGGGGATCGCGCCCATGATCTTGAAGGTTTCGATAAACGCCGGCGTGGGCAACACGCGCAGCTTGACGTTCTTGATGTCGGCCAGCGACTTGACCGGCTGCTTGGTGTAGACATTGCGGGCGCCGTAGTGCGCGCTCCAGGTGATGACCTGGCAGCCCGTGCCCTTTTGCAGCATCTCGTTGAGCTTGGCTCCCACGCCGCTGTCCAGCGCCTTGGCCACGTGCTCATAGCTGTCGAACAAATAGCCCAGGTCCAGCATGCCGAGTTGCGGCGTCACCGTGGCCCAGATGGAGGAGCCCGTCAGCATCATGTCGATGGAGCCGACCTTGACCTGCTGGACCACGTCGCTTTCCTTGCCGAGCTGGTTGTTGGGGAAGTAGTCGATGCGGATCTTGTCGCCCACGGCCTTCTTGAGGTTGGCTTCCATCAGCTGCTGCCAGGCGAAGTGCGAGGAGTTGAGGTCGGGCAAATGCGCCGACGACAGGCGCAGCGTGACGGTGGACTGGGCATTGGCCAGCCCAGAAAAACCCGTCGCCATGGCAACCGAGGCGGCGGACGTTGTCTGGACAAAGCGGCGGCGTGAAAGTGAAGTCATTTTTTGTCTCCTGATGGTGTTTTAGGGTGCGCTCTGGAATCTCGGGGTTCTTTGTAGAACGATTTACTGTATCGTTACACCAAAATACCGGTCAAGCCCCGAAACAGCCGTTTTGATAGGTGTTTTCCACCGTAAACAGCGGTTTTCCTACGAGAAAATCCGCTTTTGAACCGGCAGGGCGCGTCCGCAAGCAGCCGTTCCGCGCTTATCCTTCAGGGGCTCAGCTTCAACCCCTCAACTGTCCCTCGGATCTCCCCATGTCCTCCATCACCCTCCGCTTCCTGGCCGAACCCAGCACCGTCAACTTTGGCGGCAAAGTACACGGCGGCACCGTCATGAAATGGATTGACGAGGCCGGTTACGCCTGCGCCACCAGCTGGGCCAAGCGCTACTGCGTCACTGTGTCGGTGGGCAGCATCCGTTTTCAGCGCCCCATCATGATCGGCGACCTGGTCGAAGTCGAAGCCCGCCTGGCCTACACCGGCAAGACCAGCCTGAACATCTCGGTCGAAGTGCGCGCCGGCGACATGAAGCTCGGCCAGATGCAGGTGATCACCGAATGCCTGGTGGTGTTTGTCGCGGTCGATCTGGATGGCAAGGCGCTGCCCGCCGAACAATGGCGGCCCGAAACGCCCGGCGACATTGCCCTGGCCCAGCGGGTGAAAGCGCACCTGGACGCTGCGCGCGCGATGCAGCCGGGCTGATCAGGCCGTCGATGCAAGCTAATTCCCTGACAGGCCGCGATCTGGCGGCCGCCCTCACCGTGGTCGTGCTGTGGGGCGTGAATTTTGTGGTGATGAAATTCGCCCTGCGCGACTTCACGCCCTTCCAGCTCGGCACGGCCCGCTATGTGTTTGCCGTATTGCCGCTGGTACTGTTGATCCGCCCGCCGCAAATCGCCTGGAAGTGGATTGTTTTTTACGGCCTGTTCCAGGGCGTTGGCCAGTTCGGCATTTTGTTTCTGGCGCTCAAGGTCGGCATGACGGCCGCGCTGGCTTCGGTGCTGCAACAAACGCAAGTGTTCTGGACGGCGCTCTTTGGTTTTGTGTTGCTGCAAGAGCGCGCCAGCCGGCCGCTGCAGGCCGGCCTGGTGCTCGCGGCGCTGGGCCTGGCGTGTTTTGCGCTCAACTATGTGGGCACTGATGGCGCCGGCGCCACGACGCCGCTGGGCTTTGTGCTGACGCTGTGCGCGGCCGCCATGTGGGCCATGTCCAACATCGTGGCGCGCCGCGTGCAGCAGACGTACAAGGACTATTCGCCGCTGGCCTTTGTGGTGTGGAGCAGCCTGGTGGCGGTGCTGCCGTTTGCCGCGCTGTCGTGGGCGTTTGACCCGGAGGCCGTGCGCTGGCAGTGGGTGGAAGCACGCGCGTCCAGCTGGGCGGCCGTGGCTTACCTGGGCTGGGCGGCCACGATTCTGGGCTACGGCTTGTGGACCAACCTGCTCAAGCGCCACCCGGCCAATCGCGTCGCACCCTTCAGCCTGGGGGTGCCGGTGGTGGGCCTGGCCACCGGCATGCTGGTGCTGGGTGAAGTGATCACGCCCTGGCAGTGGGCCGGCATTGCGCTGGTGGTGGGTGCGCTGGCCTGCGTGATGCTGGGCGGGCTGATCAAGCGGCGCTAGCGCTACCCCCCGAACGGGCAAACCAGGCCGCCAGCAAGTCCAGCGTGTGACGCACTTTCGCCGGCTGCTCGCCGCGCCGCGGCGTCACGGCGTAGAGCGGCATGTCGCTCATGCGCCAGCCGGGCAGCACCGGCAGCAGCCTGCCGTCGGCCAGCGCCTGGCGGTCGTCTTCACTCACCGCCATGCTGATCCCCCAGCCGGCCACACACAGCGCGTGCACCGCCGTCACCTGCGAGGCCTGCACCCGGGGCGCCAGCCGCAAGGTTTCGCGTTCGCCGGCGGGGCCTTCCAGCTCCAGCATCTCTACGCCCGGGCTTTGCGGCCGGCTGGTCAGCCAGTCGTGCTGCAGCAAATCCTGCGGGTGCGCGGGCCAGCCTCGCTCGGCCAGGTAGGCCGGCGACGCGCACAGCAGGCGCGTCATGCTGCCCAGCTTGCGCGCCACCAGCGAGGAGTCGGGCAGCTGCCCGACCCGCAAGGCGATGTCGACGCGCTGCTCGATCAGGTCGATGACGGTGTCGTCCAGCAGCAGGCGCAGGCTGAGTTTGGGATGGCCGCGCAGTGGTGCGAGCGCCGAAGCCAGCAAGCCGCCAAAACCGATGGGCGCGGCCAGGCGCAGCTCGCCCTCGGGCTCATCGCGCAGGCGCACCAGGGCCTGCTCGGCCGAACGCGCGGCCGACACCATGGCGGCGCAACCGGCGTGGTAACGCTCGCCGGCTTCGGTCAGCGTCAGGCGCCGGGTGGAGCGGTGCAGCAGCGCCAGGCCCAGCGCCTGCTCAAGCTGGCGCAAATGCTGGCTCACGGCCGAGGGCGTCATACCCAGCCGGCGCGCCGCCGCGGTGAGCGAGCCGGCCGCCACCACCTCGGCAAAGATGGCCATGCGCTTGAGTTGGTCCATAGATTTGTCGCTCATTGCCCGCCCTATTCATTCGCCTATTGATTAGCTCTACTTCACAGTGTTAGCCAATTTTGCAGTCTATTCAACTTCTTGTGAAGTAATCAAACTAAAGGCTTCTTCAATCCACCAAGGGAAATTCCATGAACATCGCACTCATTGGCGCCACCGGTTTTGTCGGCGCCCCCATCCTTTCCGAACTGCTGAGCCGCGGCCACAAGGTCACCGTGCTGGCCCGCAACCCTGGCAAGCTTGCCGCGCAGCCGGGCCTGACCGTGGTCGCCGCTGATGCGCTGGACGCGAAGCAGGTCGCCAAAGCCGCAGCCGGGCATGACGCCCTCATCAGCGCCTACAACCCGGGCTGGAGCGAACCGAAAATTCACGACGTGCATTTGCAGGCCAGCAAAGCCATCGTCGACGGTGTGAAGCAAGCCGGCGTGAAGCGCCTGCTGGTGGTGGGCGGCGCGGGCAGCCTCTATGTGGCGCCGGGCCTGCAGCTGGTGGACACGCCGGAATTTCCGCCGCAGTACAAACAGGGCGCACTGGCCGCACGTGAAGCTCTCAACCAGCTCAAGCTGGAAACCTCGCTGGACTGGAGTTTTGTCTCGCCCCCCATCGGCCTGGCGCCCGGTGAGCGCACCGGCAAATACCGCCTGGGCGCCGACGACCTGCTGCCCGGCCAGGGCGACAAACCCGCCGGCATCTCGGTCGCCGACCTGGCCGTTGCCATCGTGGACGAGATCGAGCAGGCCCGACATATCCGCCGCCGCTTCACCGCGGCGAATTAAAGGCAAATCGGCCTCCAGCCCAATCGCCGCCTTGGCTGGTAGCTATTAAAAATATAGCAATCGAGGGTGCGGGCGGATTTGCCGGCTAAGTTTCAGTCCGCGCAAACATCCCGCACGCACTCGCGCAGCCAGCGGTGCGCCAGGTCGGCGTGCAGCCGCGGGTGCCACAGCAAGGACACCGTGATCTCCGGCATCGGGAACGGCAAGGCAAAGCTGTGCATGCCGCCGCGCAGGTTGCCGGTGTGGCGCTCGGGCACGGTCGCAATCAGGTCCGACGCGCGAGCCAGCGCGAGGGCGGCTGAAAAGCCGGACACGACGGTGGCGATCTGACGCTGCAGCCCGGCGTTCGTTTCCTGCAGCGCCACATCCACCGGCCCCTGGCTTTCGCTGCGGCGCGACACCGCGACATGCCGGCCCGCGGCGTAACGCGCGGGCGTGATCTCGCCTTCGCTAAGCGCATGCCCCGTGCGCACCACGCCGATAAAACGGTCGCGAAACAGTGCCTGCGCGCGCAGCTCCGGGCTGGCGCCCTGCCCCACCACGCCGGTTTCCAGGTCGACGGCGCCGTCCCGCAGCGGCGTGCTGTCCTTGTCGGTCTTTTGCACAAAACACAGCGTCACGCCGGGCGCCTCTTTGCCGGCGCGGGCGATCAGCGCCGGCCCGAAGTTCTCGACAAAACCCTCGCGGGTTCGCAGCGTGAAGGTGCGCACCAGCCGTTTTAAATTGAGCTTGCCGGCGGGGCGCAACACCGCCTCGGCGTCTTCCACCAGCTGGCGGGTCCGCTCGCGCAGTTCAATCGCACGCGGCGTGGGCACCAGGCCGCGCCCGGCCCTGACCAATAACGGGTCGCCCGTCGTTTCACGCAGGCGCGCCAGCGCCCGGCTCATCGCCGAGGGGCTGAGCCGCAGGCGCTCGGCGGCGCGCGCCACGCTGCCTTCGGCCAGCAGTACGTCCAGGGTCACCAGCAGGTTGAAATCGGGCATTGCCATGGGCCGACCATACCGCAATTGCGCCTGGCATGGCGTCAAACGCATGAATAAGCTGCAAATGCTGCGCCTTCCGCCATTCCAGCCAAAGAACTACGCTTGAAGCAGCTCCTTTTCGGGGCTCCAGGAAGGGAATTCAAGTGACCTCACTCAACACAAAAACTGGCGAAAACGACCCACCGCTCACCCCCGTCGCCCGCTGGGCGCTTGCCAGCCTGTCGCTGTCCATGCTGCTGTCCTCGCTGGGCACCAGCATCGCCAATGTGGGCCTGCCGGCCCTGGCCGAGGCCTTCAGCGCCAGCTTCCAGCAGGTGCAGTGGATCGTGCTGGCCTACCTGCTGGCCATCACCACGCTGATCGTCAGCGCCGGGCGGCTGGGCGACCTGATGGGCCGACGGCGTGTGCTGCTGGCCGGCATCGCGCTGTTCACGGCGGCGTCAGTGCTGTGCGGGTTAGCGCCCACACTCGGCTGGCTGCTTGTTGCGCGCGCGCTGCAGGGCGCGGGGGCGGCCTTGATGATGGCGCTGACCATGGCGTTTGTCGGCGAGACGGTGCCCAAGGCCAGGACCGGCAGCGCGATGGGTTTGCTGGGGACCATGTCGGCCATGGGCACCGCGCTCGGCCCCTCGCTGGGCGGCCTGCTGGTGGCCGGGCCCGGCTGGCGCGCCCTCTTCCTGGTCAATGTGCCGCTGGGCGTCGCGGCTTTTGGGTTGGCGCAGCGCTGCCTGCCCGTGGATGGCCCGCGGCCCGACACACGCCGCGCCGGCTTCGACCCGCTGGGCACGGGGCTGCTCGCAATGACGCTGGCGGCCTATGCGCTGGCGGTGACGACGGGTCGCGGCCACTTCGGCGCGCTCAACCTGGCCTTGCTGGCGGCGGCTGCCCTGGGCGCCGGCCTCTTTGTGCTGGCCGAATCAAAGGTCGCAACGCCGCTGGTCAAGCTGGCGATGTTCCGCCAGCCTGACTTGAGCGCCAGCCTGGTGATCAGCGCACTGGTCTCCACCGTGATGATGGCGACGCTGGTGGTGGGGCCGTTTTACCTTTCGCGTGCGCTGGGGCTCAACGCTGCGGTGGTGGGACTGGCCCTGTCGGCCGGGCCGCTGGCCGCCGCGCTGGCCGCCATGCCTGCGGGCCGCATGGCCGACCGTTTTGGTGCGCAGCGCATGACGATCGCCGGGCTGGTCGGGATTGCGGCCGGCGCGCTGGTGCTGTCCATGCTGCCGGCATCGCTGGGCGTTGCAGGCTATGTTGCCCCGCTTGTGGTGATGACCGTCGGCTATTCGCTGTTCCAGACGGCGAACAACACCGCCGTGATGGGCGATGTCGCGGCGGACCAGCGGGGCGTGGTCTCGGGCCTGCTCAACCTGTCGCGCAACCTGGGACTGATCACCGGGGCGTCCGTCATGGGCGCGGTGTTTGCGTGGGCCTCGCGCGCGGTGGACATTGCGGCGGCGGAACCTGAAGCGGTGGCCACCGGCATGGGAGTGACGTTTGGCGTGGCGGCGGCGCTGATCGCCTGTTCGCTGGCTATCGCGGCGGCAAGCCGGGCACTTGTCACGCGCCGTACGGTTTTGCTATGAATTCAGGAGCAACATGCCTATACCCTGATTGGGCTGGAGGCCGATTTCATTCAAGACATCAGCCACCCGGCCACGGCACACCCCGGTACCAGGCGTGCTGCGCCAGCCGCAGCATGGGCTTGTCGCCGGAGGTGTCGCCATAGGCATAGAGCGTGGCGCCCTCCAGCCCCGCCGCGCCAAAGCGTTCAGCCGCCCAGGCGCGCAAGCGCACCACTTTCTGCTCACCATGGCAGTTCGGTGTCTTCATGCGGCCGGTGAGGCGGCTGCCTTCAACTTCCATCTCCGTGCAGATCAGCGCATCAAAACCCAGTTGCTGCGCCACACGCGGCAGGTAAACATCGGGCGAGGCGCTCACCATCACGCAGCAATGCCCGGCCTGCTGGTGCCAGGCCAGCCGCGCCATGGCGTCATCGCGCAACTGGCCGGGGAAGTCTTGCGCGAACCAGCGCGTGGCCCAGTCGTCCATCTCCTTCACACTGCGGCCGGCCAGCGTGGCCTGCAGCAGCTTTGCCTTGGCGATGTTGTTGGGCAGCAGGCGCAGCGCGTAGCCGGCCAGCCAGGGCGAGCAGCGCAGCAGAGCCCCCAAGAAACGCGGCCAACCGAGGCCGCGCACGAGAAATGGAATGAGCGTGTCGCGCCGGGTCAGCGTGCCGTCGAAGTCAAAGGCAGCAATCACCGGTGCGTCTGGGGTGCTTACCTCGGGCATCGCACCTGGCCGCAGTAACGCTCACAGAAGGGGCAGCCCGTCATGGGCAGCCAGCTCGGAATATTGAAGTAGCGCTTGAAGGCCACGCCCAGCACGCCTTCGCGGTAGGCGGGGTAGTTAAAGCCCTTGCCTTCCACCGCGTAAAAAGGCACGCCGCTTTGCTCAAAGCTCAGCGCACTTACCGACTCGAAGTAAGGCGCAAATTCTTCCAGCTTCGGCGGGTCGGCCACGATGATGCGGATCGTTTTGCCCTGGTAGAGCGAGAAGTCGACCAGCATGTCGTCTTGCCGCGCATGGAACTTGCCGGAGCCGAAGACCGGCATGTACTGGCGGCGCTCAAAACCGAAAATCGACGCGGGCGTGTAGGCCTCGGCCATCAGCACCGCACCGGGCACGGTCACCTGCTGCAGCATCTCGGCGGTTTTGTAGCTGCGGATGATTTGCGGATAGAGCTTGGTGCTGCGCCAGTTGTCGAGCGAGGTCATGTACAGCCCCGCGACCACCAGCACATGCAGGCCGGCAAACACGGCCAGGCCCTTGGCGCAGGCCTTGAGCCTGTCGGCAGGCAGGGCAAACGCCAGGAACACAAAACCGAAGGGGTAGAACGACAGCACCCAGTGCAGGCCGATCACTTTTTTGGCCGACAGCAGCGCAAAGAAAACCAGCGGCACCACCACCAGGCAGGCCAGCAGGCGCTGCGAGCGCGCCGTAGCCGCCAGCGCCTGGCGATACCTGAAGGCCATCCACACCGCTACGGGCGTGATGAGGTAGACCATCATGCCGATGTAGGTGAGCGGCTTGCGCCATTCAAACACCGCATCTTCATTGCGGTTGTACACGTTGAACATGATGTTGGACCAGCCGTGCGACATGTTGTAGGCGATGTTGATGGCCGGACCCGGCAAGGCGCACAGCACCAGCAGCGCAAAGCCGGCGAGCCGGTCGCGGCGGTACAGCATGAAGTACACAAAGTAGGTGAAGCCCAGCACCACCGAGAAATACTTCGAAAGAAACGCGCAACCTAAAAAGAAACCCGACAGGGCATAAAGGCCGTAGGCGGCGCGGTCGGCCTGCGCGCGGCGCTCGGCGCGCATCAGCGCGGCGACCGACAGCACCGACCAGAGAATCAGCGGCGTGTCGGTGGTGATCAGGGTGTTGAGCCAGTTGAGCGGGGCGAGCCAGAAAAACAGCACCGCCCAGGCGGCGCGTACTTTATCGACCGGCTTCAATGCCCACCACAGCGCCGCGCCCAGCGCCAGCGGCAGCAGCACGATCGGCAGTCGTATGGACCACAGGCTGTCGCCCAGCGTGGCGCGCATCAGCGCGATCAGCCAGCCCACCATGGGCGGATGGTCCGAATAGCCCCAATCCGGGTACACGCCCCACCAGTAAAAGAAGGCCTCGTCGCCGGTGACCGGAAAAGTGACGGCGATCCAGAACCGCAGCAGCAAAGAGAGCAGGCCGGCGGCCAGCAGCCAGCGGCTCAGTGAAACAGGAAAGGCGGCGGTGTCGTGGTTCTGGGGCATGAAACTGGAAACTGGGGGAATCGTGGGCGGCCCCGGCAAGAGGGGCGAAGGCAGCAAAGGCGGGAAAGAGGGGCCTAGCGAAAGCTGATTTCCTTGCGGATGGCCGCACTATAAAGCAAGGCCACCACGCCAATGCCCACGGCCAGCCACAGCGTCAGCAGCCGCACCAGCACGGTGACGGACAAGGCCACCGCCGGCGTGGCGCCCTGCGCCACCAGCAGGCCCGTGAGCACGGCCTCGGTGCCGCCCAGGCCGGCCGGCAAGGCCGACAGCGCGCCGGCCACCATGGCCACGGCATAAAAACCGGTGGCCGTCAGCAACTCCATGTGCACATTCATGGCGCGGCACACCAGCCATACGGCCAGGCCCTGCGCGGCCCAGGCCAGCAGCGTGAGGCCGAACCACAACCAGGGCCGCACCGCCAGGCAATGCCAGGCCTCGCGCAGCCAGGCAAAGCGGGCAAAAAGCTTCTCACGGTAGAGAAAGAGCAAGGCGACGGCCAGGATCACCAGCAGAGCACCGGCCGCCAGCAACCCCACCAGCAAGGCGGGCGCCGACTGCACCGCGCCGTGGCGCAGCAACCAGGCCAGCGCCGGCAGGCACAGCAGCAGCAGGCACAGCAGATCGGCCAGGCGCTCGGCGCCGAAGATGGCCAGGCTTTGCGCCGCGCCCAGCGGCTGGCGCGCCAGCATCAGGCCGCGCACCGCCTCGCCGACATTGCCGGGCGTAGGCGTAAACGCATAGCCGGCCAGGTAAAGGCGCAGGCCCTGCACCGCGCCGAAGTGGCGCCCGTAGTGCGCCATCCAGAATCGCCAGCGCAGGCCGCGCAGCAGGTAATTGAGCAGGCACAGGCCCGCGGCCTGCGCGCCGGTGGCCGACCAGAGCAAGGCGAGTGAGGTTTGCGGGCTGTCGCCCCAGACCAGCAGCACGGCTGCGTACGCCGTGGCCACTACGCCGAGCACCAGCAAAAGCCGCTTGAACGGCAGGCCGCCTGCTGCGGGCGCTGCGGCCACGGTGTTGGCGGGATGGTCGCCGGAACTCACAAACGGCGGCTCAGGAAGATGGCCAGCCACAGCACGCCGGCGGCCAGGATCCAGGGGTCGCGCAGCATGTCGCGCGCGACGTCTTCGCCACGGCCGCGGTGCACCTGGTAGGTGTAGCGCAGCATGCCGAAGATCACCACCGGCACGGTGTAGAGCAAACGCTCGCCGTGCTGCAGCTGCGCCTCGGGGCTGGTGGCAAACAGGCTGTAGGTGGCCAGCGTGGCGGTCATGGTGACGGCCATGAAGGTGTCCAGCAGGGCCGGCGGGTAGTGCGCCATCACGGCGCGCTGGCTGGCCTCTTCATGAAAGCTCTCGGCCTTGCGTTTGGAAAACCCGAGGAACAGCGCCACAAAAATGCCGGTGAGCAGCAGCCAGCGCGACGGCGGGATGCCAACGGCCACAGTGCCGGCCAGCAGCCGCAGCATGAAACCCGAGGCGATGATGGACACATCGACCACCGGCACCTGCTTGAGCCGCCACGAGTAGGCGAGATTCAGCACCGCATACACGCCGAGCAGCGCCAGCAGCGTTCGGTTGCCCGCGGCCAGCAGCAGGCCCGCGAACAGCAGCAGCGCGGCCAGCACCAGCGCCACCGGTACAGACACCGCGCCGCTGGCCAGCGGCCGGTGGCGTTTGGTGGGGTGCAACGCGTCGTTCGCACGGTCGTGCCAGTCGTTGATGATGTAGACCATGCTTGAGAGGCAGCAAAACGCGGCAAAGGCGTAGAAAACGCGCAGGTCCAGTGCGGTGTCCTGCCAGTTCTGGCTGAAGACCAGGCCGGCAAACACGAAGGCGTTTTTCAGCCACTGGTGCGGCCGCATGAGCCGGATCAAGGCCAGCGGTGAGGAGGACGAAGATGTCATCGGGAAGGGGGAAAACACCCCGTGGGGAAGCGGGCTTCAAGCATAACTGACGGGCAGGCAACGGACATCCCCGAATACGGCCAGAATGAGGGCATGTCTTTCGCACCCTCCCCCACCCTCAACCCCACGCCCTCAACCCTGCCCGCCGTTTCACCCCACGCCCTGGCCTTGATCCAGGCCCTGGTGCGCATGAACACGGTCAGCGACAACAGCAACCTTGAGCTGATCCATTTTGTGCGGGACGAGCTCAAAAAACTCGGAGTGGCCAGCCGCATCACCACCAATGCCGGCAAAACCAAGGCCAACCTCTTCGCCACGCTGGGCGAGGGCAAACCGGGCGGCGTCATCCTGTCAGGCCACACCGACACCGTGCCCTGGGACGGGCAGGACTGGACGCTGGACCCGCTGTCGGCAACCGTGAAGGACGGCCGGCTTTACGGCCGCGGCAGCTGCGACATGAAGGGTTTTATCGGCATGGCGCTGGCGCACGCCGGGGATTTCATCCACAGCCAGGCGCCGTTTGCGGTGCACCTGGCACTCAGCTATGACGAGGAAGTCGGTTGCCTGGGCGTGCGCGAGCTGATTGCCGACATGAAAGACGCCGGCATCAAGCCGCTGGCCTGCATCGTCGGCGAGCCCACCAGCATGGTGCCGGCCACGGCGCACAAGGGCGTGTACCGCTACAAATGCTGCGTGCGCGGCAAGGAGGCGCACTCCTCACTCACGCCGCAGTCCGTTAACGCCATCGAGATGGCGGCCCGCGTCATCGGCAAGCTGCGCGACATGGGCGAGGGGTTTGAGGCCAACGAGCCGCGTTACGAAGGCTTTGACGTGCCCTTCAGCACCACCAGCGTCGGGCAGTTCCACGGCGGCATTGCCGACAACGTGGTGCCGCGCGACGCCGAGTTCCGTTATGAGTTCCGCAACCTGCCCACCGCCGACGCGCATTCAATGCAAAAAGAGGTCGTAGCCTACGCGGAGCGTGCACAGCCCGCTATGAAAAAGATAGCGCCCGACGCCGGCTTCAGTTTTGAGACGATTTGTGAGGTGCCCGCCTTTTTGGGCTCGGCCGGCGACGCGGTGACGCAACTGGCGCAGCGCCTGGCCGGCACCAAAGAGACCACGCTGGTCGCCTTCGGCACCGAGGCCGGCCTCTTCAAGGACGCCGGCATTCCGACCGTGGTGTGCGGCCCCGGCAGCATCAACCAGGCGCACCAGCCTGATGAATTTGTCAGCCTGGAGCAATTGGCGCGTTGCCAGGACTTCATGCGTGGGCTGATCGCCACGCGGCAGATCGCCTGAATCAAAAAAGCCCGGGCAAGCCGGGCTTTTTTGACGAGGATGTACCGCCTCGCGATCAGGTCCTGACCCGGCCGTCACCTGTGAGCATCGACAGCTCCACAAAACTCGACGCCACATGGTCCGTCGGCGAAAACGACACCGAGAACCCGCCGAGCGACTGGGTGCCCATGCCTTCGAGGCCGGAAATCAGCGACTCGCGGCTGATCTTGGCGCCGCCTCGCTTGAGGCCGTCCACCAGCACCCGGGCGGCCACATAACCTTCCATGCTGGAGAAGTTGATCTGCGCGTCCTTGCCCGCGGCCTTCACGGCGTCGACAAACTCGCGCGCAATCGGGCGGGCCGTGTTGTAGGGCGAAGGCATAACCTGCGACACCACCACGCCTGCGCCGTCTTTGCCCAGCTCGTCAGCCAGCGCCTGCGTGCCGACAAAAGAGACGTTGTAGAAAGTGCCGCCGTAACCGGCCTTGCGGGCCTCGCGGATGAACGCCGCGCAGGCCTTGTAGGCGCCGATCTGCACCACCGCATCAGGGCCGGCGGCGACCAGCGTGCTCACGGCCTTGGCCACATCGACCGAATTGCGCTCGACGGTCGCCGTCGCCACCGGCTTGAGGTTCTGCGCGCCCAGCGCCAGCACCACGCCGTCCAGGCCGGCTTTGCCGTAGGCATCGTTCTGGTGGAACACGGCGATTTTTTTCAGCCCCAGGGCGGTCAGCTGCTTGACGATCAGGCCTGTCTCATCGTTGTAGGAAGCGCGCACATGGAAGGCGTACTTGTTGAACGGCTCGCGCAGCGCCATGGCGCCGGTGAACGGGGCGATGAAGGGAACCTTGTCCTTCGTCGCCAGCGGCAGCGCAACAACGCTGGTGGGCGTACCGATGTAGCCAAAGAGCGCAAATACATCGTCGGCGATCAGCTTGCGGGTGTTTTCAGCGCAGCGGTCAGGCTCATAGCCGTCATCGAGGTTGCGGATTTCGATCAGTCGCTTGCCGACGCCGCCTTGCGCGTTGACCTGGTCGAAATAGACTTTCGCGCCCTGGTAGAACTGGATGCCCAGCTGTGCGGCCGGCCCGGTAAAGGGCGCCGACTGGCCCAGGATGATCTTGTCAGTCTGTGCGTGGGCGATGTTAAAAGCGCCCAGCATGGACGCGCCGACGGCGGTGGAGAAGGTTCTGCGAGTAAGTTTCATGCGGTGATTCTCCCAATGCAGCTTGCGCTTGTGTGTTCATCATCACCAACCGAAAGCGTATTCGTAAGATTTATCACTGTTTTGGCGGCCCAAACGGCCATATTGCCAGCAAATTGCCAGCTTTTGCGGCATTTAGCCAACAGTGCCGCCAGCCTTCGCTTACTCCCGCACCCGCCCTGTCGCATCAATGAGGCTGAGTTCGACCAGCTTGGAGCCCACGCGGTCACCGTCAAAGTGAAGGCGAAAACCACCCAGGTTCAGGTCCTGCATGGTGTCCAGCGCCTTGCGCAGCTTGGCGCGGGTCGGGTCCTTGCCGGCCTTGCGCAGGGCTTCGGTGAAAGTCCAGGCGGCGATATAGCCTTCGAGCATGTAGACATTGGATTTGAGTTTGGCGGCCGCGGCGTCTGCCTGCAACTCGCGCACCAGGACGCTTTTGGCGTTGTCCGACTTGGGCGTGACCCGCGCCACCACCACACCGGCGCCGGCCGCGCCCAACTGCTCGGCCAGCAGGCTTTCGCCGGTGGTGGAAAAGCCGTAGATCGGCCCGCGAAAGCCCTTGGTCCGCAGGTCGCGTATGGCGCTGGCGGCGCCCGAGGCGTCGCTGATCACCAGCACCGACTCAGGTTTTTTGGCCAGAACCTGGTCGACGCTGGTGGCGATGCTGCCGCCTGTCAGCGGCGACTTGGCCACCAGATTGGCGCCCAGGCCGCCCATGGTGCGCTCGGCCGAGTCCAGCGCCGCCAGCGACTCCAGGTCTTTGCCGTGCAGGATGGCCAGCTTGCGCATGCCCAAGGTCTCGGCGTGGCGCGTGATGACCGCGGCTTCTTCCGAATAGCCGGGCCGCACTGAATACACATTGGGGTAGAGCGAGCCGCGCAGCTCGTCGGCGCCCGCCATGGGGGCAAACAGCAGCACATCGGTGTCTTTGAGCAGCGGATTCGCGGCGGTGACCTGCGGCGAGCCGTAGTAGCCAAAAAGGGCAAACACCTTCTGGTCGAGCAGCTTTTTGGTGTTGGCCGCGGTAGTTTCAGGGTTGCCGGCGTCGTCCAGCGTGGTCAGCTCGATCTTGCGGCCGTTGATGCCGCCGCCGGCATTGACGCGGTCGAAATACAGGCGCGCACCCTGCCCAAACGGCGTGGCCAGCGTGGTGCCGGGCCCGGTGACGGCCAGCGATTGCCCCAGCGTGATGGCCGTCTTGCTGATGCCGTCCTGCGCCTTGACCCCTGTTGCCGCCAGGACGGCCAGGGCCGCTACCATGGTGATTTTGGCGGCGGCCCGGACTGCGCGCATTCCACGTTTTGTTGTTGTCATGATGTGTCTCCCCCGGGATGCCCCGATGACTGTCAATATAGAGTTGAACCATGAGCAATACCATCAGCATCTCCCCTATCGCTAACCCTGATAGTCAGGGATCAAGCCCCACACAGGTGCTTGGCGCCTGCCCCCACGACTGCCCCGACACCTGCTCGCTGCTGACCACGGTGGAAGGCGGCGTCGCCACCCGCGTGCAGGGCAACCCGGACCACCCCCATACCGGCGGCGTGCTGTGCAACAAGGTCTCGCGCTACACCGAACGCACCTACCACCCCGAGCGCCTGCTGCAGCCGCTCAAGCGCAGCGGCCCCAAAGGCAGCGGGAAGTTCGAGCCGGTGAGCTGGGAGGCGGCGCTGGCCGACATCGCGGCGCGCCTCAAAACCATCGCCGCGCGCGACCCCGAAGCCGTCCTGCCCTACAGCTATGCCGGCACCATGGGCCAGGTGCAGGGCGAAAGCATGGCGGGGCGTTTTTTCAACAAGCTGGGCGCCTCCTTTCTCGACCGCACGATCTGCTCGTCGGCCGGCGGCGAGGCGCTGACGCAAACGCTGGGCGGCAAGGTCGGCATGCGGGTCGAGTTTTTTGCCGAGTCCAAGCTCATCATCATCTGGGGCAGCAACTCCATCGGCAGCAACCTGCACTTCTGGCGCTATGCGCAGCAGGCCAAACGCAACGGCGCCCGGCTGATCTGCATAGACCCGCGCAAAAGCGAGACCGCCGAAAAATGCCATGAACACATCGCCCTGCTGCCCGGCACCGACGCGGCGCTGGCGCTGGCGCTGATGCACGAGCTGATCACCCACGACTGGCTGGACCACGACTACATCGCGCAGCACACGCTGGGCTGGCAGGGCCCCGAAGGCGGCCTGCGCGAACGCGCGCTGCAGTGGAGCCCCGAGCGCGCCGCTGGTGTCTGCGGCGTGCCGGCGGAGCAAATCCGCGCGCTGGCCCGCGAATACGGCGAATGCATGGTCAACAAACAGCCCGCCGCCATTCGCCTGAACTACGGCATGCAACGCGTGCGCGGCGGCGGCAACGCGGCGCGCGCCATCGCCTGCCTGCCGGCGCTGACGGGCGCGTGGCGGCACCGCGCCGGCGGCGTGCTGCTCAGCAGCTCAGGCCTGTTCCCGGTCGACCGGGCCGCGCTGCAGCGGCCTGACCTGCTCAAGGGCCGCCAGCCGCGCACCATCAACATGAGCACCATCGGCAACGCCCTGCTGGAGCCGGCATCGAAGCAGTTCGGCCCCAAGATCGAAGCGGTGATCGTCTACAACAGCAACCCGGTGGCCGTCGCGCCTGAATCGGGCAAGGTGGTGAAGGGCTTTGCGCGCGAAGACCTTTTCACCGTGGTGCTGGAGCATTTCCAGACCGACACGGCCGACTACGCGGACTACATCCTGCCGGCCACCACCCAGCTGGAGCACTGGGATATTCACAGCGCCTACGGCCACACTGACGTGCTGCTGAATCGCCCGGCCATCGCGCCCATGGGCAATGCCAAGACCAACACGCAGATCTTCCGCGAGCTCGCTGCCCACATGGGCTACACCGAGCCCTGCTTTGCCGACAGCGACGAGCAGCTGTGCCGCGCGACCTTTGGCGACAAGGTCAACTTCCAGCAACTGCTGGACACCGGCTTTACCACGCTGGCGCTGCCCGATGCGCCGTTTGCCGACGGCAACTTCCCGACTGCCTCCGGCCGCTGCGAGTTCTTCAGCGAGCGCCTGGCCGCGGCCGGCATGGGCGGCCTGCCCGACCACCTGCCCAACCATGAGGCGGCCGGCACGTCGGCGAAATTCCCGCTGGCCATGATCTCGCCGCCGGCGCGCAATTTCCTCAACTCCACCTTCGTCAACGTGAAAAGCCTGCGCGACATCGAAACCGAGCCGCTGCTGGAAATCCACAGCGACGATGCCGCGCTGCGCGGCATCACCAGCGGCGCCATCGTCAAGGTGTTCAATGAACGCGGCGAATACCGGGTCAAGGCCGAGGTCTCGGCGCGGGCGCGCCCGGGTGTGGTCCACGGCATGGGCATCTGGTGGCGCAAGCTGGGCCTGGACGGCACCAACGTCAACGAACTCACCAGCCAGCACCTGACCGACATGGGCCGCGGCCCGGTGTTTTATGACTGCCTGGTGCAAGTGCAGCGCGAAGCCGGGGCTGCCTGAGGGCCGACGTGAAGCCCGCCACGGCCAAACGAACCCTTGCCGTGGCCCTGGCCGCCATGCTGGGCCTGGGCGGCTGTGCGGACCTGGGCTACTACTGGCAGTCCGTCAGCGGCCACCTGCAGATGATCAACGCGGCGCGCCCGGTCGATGAGTTGCTGGGCGACGCCCACGCATCCGGGCAGCTCAAGGCCCGGCTGGCGCTGGCGCAGCGCATCCGCAACTTTGCGGTGACGGAGCTCAAGCTGCCCGACAACCCCAGCTACCGCCGTTACGCCGACCTGCAGCGCAGCGCCGTGGTGTGGAACGTGGTGGCCGCGCCCGAGTTTTCGCTCACGCTCAAGACCTGGTGTTTTCCCGTCACCGGCTGCGTCGGCTACCGCGGCTACTTCAACGAAGCCGAGGCGCGCGCCGAGGCTGAGCAACTCAAGGCCGATGGCCTGGAAGTCAGCGTCTACGGCGTGCCGGCCTATTCCACGCTGGGCTGGATGAACTGGGCCGGCGGCGACCCGCTGCTCAGCACCTTCATCGGCTACCCCGAGGGCGAGCTGGCGCGGCTGATCTTTCATGAGCTCTCGCACCAGGTGGTCTACGTCAAGGACGACACCATGTTCAACGAGTCCTTCGCCACCGCCGTTGAACGCCTGGGCGGCCAGCGCTGGCTGGACAGCGAGGCCTTGCGCGGCAACGAAAAGGCCCGCCAGGACTACGCCGTGTTCGACGGGCGGCGCCGGCAGTTCCGCGCACTGGCGCTGGCCACGCGGCGCGAGCTGGCCGCGGTTTATGAACAAAATACGGCTCCAGCCCAGGCAATTCCTGGGCAAGCAGCTATGAAATCGATAGCAATGCAGCGGTTTCGCGACGAGTACGCGAAGCTCAAGGCCTCGTGGGGCGGCTTTGCCGGCTACGACCCCTGGGTGGCGCGCGCCAACAACGCGGCCTTTGGCGCGCAGGCCGCCTATGATGAACTGGTGCCCGGCTTTGAGGCGCTGTTCGAGCGCGAAGGCCGCGACTGGCAACGGTTTTATGATGCGGTGAAAAGACTGGCCGGCCTGCCCAGGGAAGAGCGGCGCAAGGCACTGCAAACGACCAACACCAACAACACCGACAACAACACGGAGACACCGAATGGCTGACATCCACATCCAGCGCGAACACACCCTGGGCCTTCTTGAAGCACGCAAGATCGCCTTCAAGTGGGCCGAGCAGGTCGAAGAAAAGTTCGACATGGAGTGCACGTATGAAGAGGGCAAGACCGAAGACCTGGTGAGCTTCAGCCGCTCGGGCGTCAGCGGCACGCTGGCGGTCACCAAGGACAGCTTCGACCTCAACGCCAAACTCGGCTTCCTGCTGGGCGCCTTCAAGGACAAGATCGAAGGCGAGATCGTGAAGAACCTGGACACGCTGATTGCGAAAAAGCCCGCGGCCAAAAAAGCCGCCGCCAAAAAGAAGGCCGCCTGAAAAGCCGCTGACGTTCGGGGGTGCCGCCCGTGAGCTACAACCTCGCCCGTTTTGACCTGGTGTCGGTGCGCCTGGCGGTCGCTTGCGCGCAAACCGGCAGCCTGACCGCCGCGGCGCGCGGTTCGCACCTGGCGCTGGCCGCGGCCAGCCGGCGCATCCGCGAGCTGGAAGACGCGCTGGGCGAAGCGCTGTTTGAGCGCCACCCGCGCGGCCTGTTGCCCACCGCGGCCGGGCGCGTGTTCGTCAAGCACGGCCTTACGCTGCTGCAGACCATGGAGCAACTGGGCGGCGAGCTGGCCGACCTGCGGCGCGGCATCGCGCGCCACATCCGCCTGTGTGCCAGCAGCGCCGCCATCAGCCAGTTCTTGCCGCCGCTGCTGGCGCGCTATGGCGAGCTGCATCCGCAGGTGCACATCGACCTGGAAGAGCAGGTGTCGGAAGCCGTGGCGGCCACGCTGCGCGAAGGCCGGGCCGACGTGGCGGTGTTTGTGGAAGGGCCCGACACCACGGGGCTGGATACACGGCTCTTTCGCGAAGACGAGCTCGTGCTGATCCTGCCGGCAGGCCACATGCTGGCGGGCAAGACGCCGCTGGCCTTTGTCGATGCGCTCGATGAAGAATGGATCAGCCTGACCGCCGGCGCCGCCATGCTGCAAAAACAGCAACAAGCCGCACTGGCCGCCAACCGGCCGCTCAAGCTGCGCATGCAGGTGCGCAGCTTTGACGCCGTGTGCCACATGGTGGCCTCGGGCCTGGGCGTGGCCATCCTGCCCAAGGCCGCGACACTGCCCATGGTCAAAAGCATGAAGCTCAGCTGGCGGCCACTGGCCGACGCCTGGGCCAGCCGCCGCCTGCTGACGGCCACCATGGCGGGCCAGCCGGATGCGGGCGTTGCCTCGTTAGTGGATTTTTTGTCCCCGCCTTCGCAAAACGCGAAACCCAGGGCCTCAAAGCGCAAATAGACGGGGCCAGCCGGCGGCGGCACACTGCCGCCCATGCCCTCCCCTGAAAAATCCCTTCCGGCGTCTACCGTCCCTCCCGCGCCAGGCCCGCTCGCCGGGCTGAAAGTGCTGGAGCTCGGCCAGCTGATTGCCGGCCCCTTCGCCGCCAAGACGCTGGCAGACTTCGGCGCCGACATCATCAAGATCGAAACGCCGGGCGCGGGCGACCCGCTGCGCAAATGGCGTTTGCTCAAAGACGGCACCTCGGTCTGGTGGCAGGTGCAGTCGCGCAACAAACGCTCGGTGGCGCTGGATTTGAAGAGCCCCGAGGCGCAGGCCATCGTGCGCCAGCTCGCGGTCGATGCCGATGTGCTGATCGAGAACTTCCGCCCCGGCGCCATGGAAGGCTGGGGCCTGGGCCCTGACGACTTGCTGGCGCTGAACCCGCGCCTCATCATGCTGCGCATCAGCGGCTACGGCCAGACCGGCCCCTACCGCGACAAGCCGGGCTTTGGCGTGGTGGCCGAGGCCATGAGCGGCCTGCGCCACCTGACGGCCGAACCGGGCCGCGTGCCGGTGCGGGTCGGCGTGAGCATCGGCGACACGCTGGCCGCGCTGCACGGCGTGATCGGCATCCTGCTGGCGATGCAGGAGCGCCAGCGCTCGGGCAAGGGCCAGGTGATTGACGTAGCTCTGTATGAAGCGGTCTTCAACTGCATGGAAAGCCTGCTGCCTGAATACAGCGCGTTCGGCGCGGTGCGCGGCGCGGCCGGCAGCGCCCTGCCCGGCATCGCGCCCAGCAATGCCTACCTGTGCAAGGACGGCGGCTATGCCCTGGTGGCCGGCAACGGCGACAGCATCTTCAAACGGCTGATGGCCACCATTGGCCGCAATGACCTGGGCAGCGACCCGGCGCTGGCTGACAACGCAGGCCGCGTGGCGCGCGTGGCCGAAATTGATGCGGCGATTGGCGAGTGGACCCTGGGCCTCACAGTGGACGAGGTGCTGGCGGCGCTCGACAAAGTCTCGGTGCCGGCGGGCCGCATCTACACCGTGGCCGACATCGCCGCAGACCCGCACTACGCGGCGCGCGGCATGCTCGATGAAGTGCAGATGGATGACGGCAGCCTGCTGGCCGTGCCCGGCATCGTGCCCAAGCTGTCGCGCACGCCAGGCGGGCACCGCCGCAATGCGCCGCAGGTCGGGCAGGACACGGATGCGGTGCTGCGCGAGATTGGGCTCTCGGCCGAACAGATTCAGGCGCTGAAAGACAAAGGCATCGTGGCCGGCAAGGATTCAGGAACACCATGAAGCGGATTTTCTTCAATGAGGTCGCCACGCGCGACGGCTTCCAGATCGAACCGGCGTTTATCCCGACCGGCGACAAGGTCGCGCTGGTCGATGCGCTGAGCGAATGCGGTTACGCCAAGATCGAGGTGACCTCGTTCACCTCGCCCAAGGCCATCCCCATGCTGCGCGATGCCGAAGAGGTGATGGGCCGCATACGCCGCGTGCCCGGTGTGGAATACACCGTGCTGGTGCCCAACCTGCGCGGCGCCGAGCGCGCGCTGGAGTCGCGCGCCGACGAGCTGAACCTCGTGATGTCGGTGTCGGAGACGCACAACCTGGCCAACCTGCGCATGCCGCGCGACAAAAGTTTCGCCGCGCTCTCGGACGTGATCCGCCACGTCGATGGCCGCACGCCCATCAATATTTCCCTCTCATGCTGCTTCGGCTGCCCGATGGAAGGCGACGTGGCCGAGGAAGAAGTGCTGCGCTGGAGCGACCGTTTTGCGGCCTTTGGCGCAGACCGCGTGCGCGGCCTCACCCTCTGCGACACCACCGGCATGGCGCACCCCGCGCAAGTCAGCCGCATGGTGGAAGTGCTACAGCGGCGCTTTGAGGGCTTGCAATTGACCCTGCACTTTCACAACACACGCGGCATGGGCCTGGCCAATGTGCTGGCGGCCGTGCAGGGCGGCATCACACGCTTTGACGGCTCGCTGGGCGGCCTGGGCGGCTGCCCTTATGCGCCCGGCGCCAGCGGCAACATCAGCAGCGAAGACGCGGTGCACATGCTGGACGCCATGGGTTACGACACCGGCATGGACATCGGAAAACTGCTGGCGGTGGCGCGGCAAATGCCCGGCATCGTCGGCCATGAAGTGCCCGGCCAGGTGGCCAAAGCCGGCCGCATCACGGACCTGCATGCACCGCCGCCGTACGTGGCGGAACTGCGGGAACTGTCAGCGTGATCAGGCATCTCGATCATCTGGTGTTGACAACATCGGACGAAAAAGCCTGCGTGGACTTCTACACCCGCGTGCTGGGCATGACGCTGGAAACTTTCACCGGCGGCACGCCGCCCGTGGAACGCAAGGCCTTCAAGTTCGGCCAGCAAAAAATCAACCTGCACATCAAGGGCCGCGAGTTTGAACCCAAGGCCCACCTGCCGGTGCCGGGTTCGCTGGACTTGTGCTTTCTGGCAAGCAGCCCCCTTGCCGAAGTGATCACCCGCCTTGAGCGAGAGCGCTGGCCCATCATCGAAGGCCCCGTGCTGCGCACCGGCGCCACGCAAAAAATCCGCTCGGTCTATGTGCGCGACCCCGACCTGAATTTGATAGAGATTTCCGAACCCGCCTGAAATCGCAACCCTTAAAAGCAACCCTAAAACTACGACTGGAGACAAGACCATGACTTTCATTTCCCGCAGAACACTGCTCACCGTTGCCGGGCTCAGCACCGCCGCCTGGCTCAACCCGGTGCGCGCGCAGCTCGCCGGCAAACCCATCACGCTGATCGTGCCTACCGCCGCCGGCGGCACCACCGACATCGCCGCGCGCATGCTGGCCGAACCGCTCGGCAGGATTTTGCAGACCTCGGTGGTCGTGGATAACCGCGGCGGCGGCAACGGCAACATCGCCGGCCAGATGGTGGCGCGCGGCCCGGCAGACGGCACCAGCCTGCTGGTGCAGTACTCCGGCTACCAGTGCATCACGCCGTTGATCCAGCCGGTCCCCGGCTTTGACCCGGCGACCAACCTCAAGCCGCTCGGCCATTTGATCGACGCGCCGCAACTGCTGGTGGTGCGCGGCAACTTCCCGGCCGACAACTTCGCGGACTTCATCAAGTACGTCAAGGCCAACCCCGGCAAGGTCAACTACGCCTCCAGTGGCAACGGCTCGCTGCAGCATGTGACGACCGAGCTGCTCAAGGACCTGACCAAGACTTTCATGGTGCACATCCCTTACCGCGGCACCGGCCCGGCACTGAACGACCTGCTGGCCGGCACGGTGGACTTCACCATCACCACACCGCCGCCGTTGCTGCCGCACATCCGCGCGGGCAAGCTCAAGGCCTTGATGGTGACCGGCCGCACCCGCCTGGCTGCACAACCCAACGTACCGACGGCGACCGAAGCCGGCGTGCCGCTGGTGGCGTCGTCGTGGTTCGCGGTCTACGGGCCGACGGGCTTGTCCGCCGACCTGCAAAGCCGCCTCTCGCTGGCGATCAAACAGGTGGTGGAGTCCGAAGGCTTCAAGAAACGCGCCGAAGAGCAAGGCGCGAAAGCGGTCGTCATGAGCGGCGCCGAGTTGGCCACCCTGGGCGATAACGAACGCAAGATGTGGGGCCGGATCGTCAAGTTGGCCAATATCAAGGCTGACTAAATAGAGCCCCCACGCTTGCCACTTCGTGTGCTGCGCTGCCCCCCGAGGGGGCGCTGCGCCTGCGGCCCGGCAAAGCCGGTTCCGCGGCCCCTGCTTGGTTCGAGAAAACTCTCCTTGCACCACTACCTCTAAAGACAAAAAAAGCGGCACAGTCCGGCGCAAATTGCGCCGGGACTGTGCCGCTTTTTTGTGGAGGAGCGTTTTAGCTCAGGTCAGCAATCAGGTCGATGTACTGCTGCATCGCATCGTCCTGCGAAGTGCCTTTGAGGTTGTTCCAGGCGTCCCACTTGGCGCGGGCCACCATGTCGCCGAAGCCGGGTTTCTTGTCGGTGTTGTCGCCGCTGCTGCCCTGCTTGTAGAGCGCGTAAATCTTCAGCAGCGTCGCGTTGTCGGGGCGCTCGCTGAGGTTTTTCGAATCGGCCATGGCTTTGTCGAAGGCGGCTTTCAGGTCTGACATGTGGAATCTCCGTTTTAGAAGTGGGTCACCAATGAGGGTGCTTGGGGTAACTGCCCGGTATCTTAGCCAGACCGTTCCGTTCAAAATAGGGAACTTACCCCATCCGGGGTGAGTTCGCATCAGTTTTGCATCGGGAGTGCTCATGGTTACACGCGTTACCGCCCAGGCCGCAGGCCGCAAAGTGGCAAAAAACGTCCAGAAGAACGTCAAGCGGGCCGTCTCGGGAACCCTGGGTATTTCAGGCGAGCGAATGAGCAAGGTCGACACGGCCTGGCTGCGCATGGACAACGACGCCAACCTCATGATGATCGTGGGCGTGTGGCAGCTGGCGCCGGGCGTCAAGCACGCGGCGGTGTGCGAACGCATTGAAAACAGCCTGCTCAAGTACGACCGCTTCAAGCAGCGCGTGATGGAAGACGCGGCCGGCGCTACCTGGGTGATGGACCGCAACTTCGACCTGGCCAACCATGTGGTGCCGGAAAAGCTGCCGAAGTCGGCGAACCAGGAGCAGGCCCTGCAGGACCGCGTGGCCGAGCTCGCCACCCAGCGCCTGGACCCGAAACGCCCGCTGTGGCAAATCCACCTGATCGAGGACTACACCGGGCCTGACGGGGTCAAGGGCAGCGCCATGATTGTGCGCATCCACCACTGCATCGCCGACGGCATTGCGCTGATTTCGGTGACCATGTCGCTGGTCGATGGCGGTGCGCCGCCGCCCGTGCGGCGCAAAAAGGAACCCGCCGCGGGCGCGGAAGACTGGATTGCCGACACGCTGCTCAAGCCGTTTACCGACATCACCGTCAAGGCGCTGGGCGCCGTGGGCGAAGGCGCGGCGCGTTCGCTGGGCATGCTGGGCGACCCGAAAAAGGGCATGGAGCAAGGCGTGAGCGGCTCCTTCGACATGGCCAAGGTGTTGTTCCAGCTGCTGTCTGACTCGGCGGCGCTGGCGCTGATGCCCGACGATTCCAAGACCCGCCTCAAGGGCAAACCCGGCGGCGCCAAAAAGGTGGCCTGGTGCCAGCCGATCCCGCTGGACGAGGTCAAGGCGGTGGGCAAGGCGCTGAACTGCTCGATCAATGACGTGCTGCTCAGCTGCGTGGCCGGGGCCCTGGGCGAATATTTAAAAACCTTCGGCGACGATGTGGCGGGCCAGGAGATCCGCGCCATGGTGCCGGTGAACCTGCGCCCCATGGACCAGGCGCACAAGCTGGGCAACCGCTTCGGCCTGGTGCCGCTGGTGCTGCCCATCGGCGTCGACAACCCGATCGAGCGCGTGTACGAGGTGCGCCGGCGCATGGCCGCGCTCAAGGGCAGCTACCAGCCGCTGCTGGCCTTCAGCCTGCTGGCGGTGGCGGGTCTGTTGATCAAGCCGGCGCAGGACGTGATGCTCAACCTCTTTGCCAAGAAGACCACGGCGGTCATGACCAATGTGCCGGGCCCGCGCGAGAAGCTGAAGTTCTGCGGATCGACGCTGGAGCAAAGCCTGTTCTGGGTGCCGCAGTCGGGCGACGTGGGCCTGGGTGTGTCCATCCTGAGTTACGGCGGCGGCGTGCAGTTCGGCGTGATCACCGACAGCACGCTGTGCCCGGAACCGCAGCGCATCATTGACGAGTTTGTGCCGGAATTCGCCAAGCTCTCTATCGTGACGCTGATGCTCCCCTGGGGAGAATAATCTGCACACCCCTGTTGGGGCTCACTTCGTGTAGCCCCCTCTCCCCTTGCAGGGGACAGGCGCCTTGCGGCCGGCAAAGCCGGACCGCGGCCCCTGCTGGAAGGGATGTTTTACCTAGATTGCTATTAAATTGATAGCTACCAGCCAAGGAACCGCCCTGGCTAGAGGCCTCAAACGCTTAAACATATGAGGCCGCAGGTTCAGGCAGCGAAGCGCCGGGAGGCGATGGCCAGCAGGCCGTCGAAGATCAGACTTTCCACCAGCTCAAACTTCACCGACATGCTGGGCGCCATCTTCCAGCCGGCGCCGCCGGTCATGATGCATTCGGGGGTTTCACCGCAGTGGCGGGTGACGTTCTCGACCATGCGGTGGATGGCGCCGGCAATGGCAAAGGTGCCGCCGCTGGTCAAAGCGTCGCTGGTGTTGGTGGGAAAGTCGCGCACCTCGCCGGTCGGGACATGCAGGCCGGCGGTGCCGGACTCGAGTGCGCGCAGCATGATGCCGTGGCCCGGCAGGATAAAGCCGCCCAAAAACCTGCCGGTGGCATCAATGGCCTCGACGGTCACTGCCGTGCCCACCATGACCACCACGCAGGGCTTGCTGACGCCGCGCGCCAGCAGCCGGTGGCGCGCACCGATGATGGCGACCCAGCGGTCGGCGCCCAGCCGGGCCGGATGGTCGTAGCCGTTGGTCAGGCCCGCCTCCTGGGGGCTGGGCACCACCCAGCGCGGCGCCACGTCCCAGAGCTCCATCTGCTCGGCCACGCGCCGCTTGATGGCGTCGGCGGCGACGATGCAGCCCAGGATGCGTGACGGCGGGGCCATGGTGCCCCACTCTTCTTCCGCCAGCTTGTCGATGTTCTCAAGGAACACCGCGCCAGACGCCAGCAGCTTGGCCCCGGGTACAGGGGCTTCGTACTGGGCCCATTTCAGGCGGGTATTACCCACGTCAAGCGCTAGAAAGGTCATTTGGCGGATTATGAACAGGTTTGAAGCCTGCCCTTGCACAGGGGTCTACAGGTTTTCCAGTAGGGCCCGCCCGTTGCTGCCCGCGCTCAGATCAGGCCAAACCAGCAGGCGCGCTGGATGGCGGCCAGCTTGTTGTCGACCTTGAGCTTGGTCATGGCATTGGAGAGGTGAAAGTTGACGGTGCGCTCACTGCAGGCCAGGCGCTCGCCGCTTTCACGCGCCGTCATGCCCTGGAAGGCCAGGCTCAGGCATTCGAGCTCGCGCGGGCTGAGCGGGCTGCGCGCCTCGGCCAGCGCGCGCTTGAGCAGCGGCCAGATGTTCAGGGCCGACCAGGCCAGCAGCGCCGCCTCGCTGCGGTCGTGCCACTGGCGCGGGCTGAAGAGGTAGCACTCAAAGGCGCGCCCCACCGTCAGGGGGAAGGCGATGCGGACCACGCTCTGGTAGCCGTGCGCCAGCCAGAGCCGGCGCCAGCGGCCCAAATTCTCGAAGGCGGACTTGGAGATGTCCTGCCAGGCCACCAGGGGCGCGTCGGAGTCCCGCCAGGGCGCACCGAAGTCGCGGCTCTCGGCCAGCGCCTCCGCCGCGTCCAGCAGGCGCGGCGGGTGGATGGCCAGCACCAGGCGGTCTTCCTGGCCGCCAAAAGGGTCCGGGCCCAGCACCATCAGCGCCTCGACGGAAAACTCGCGCAATACCCCCAACCAGTCGCTGACGACACCGTCAAGGCTCACGCTGTCGAAGTTGGCGGGTAATTGCATTGCTGGCACTTTCATAATTCATGGTGGGGGCGCAAATATCCGCCCCCTCGGGTTGCCCGGAAACTCCGGCAAGGTCAACTCAAACGATGTTGCATCATGAAGTGTGAAATCGTTGGTGGCCCGATTGGGACGGTACAAGGACAATAGCGCCAAATGCGCCATCCGCATCATCCGCCAGGACCGCACGTTCAGGGAAGACTTTAAAGTGAAAAGCGCTCGTTTCAATTCGTGGTTCGCGCAACGGCCCCTGTTGCAGTGGCTGCGCGAGGAACTGATACTCGCGCCGCTGGTGCCGGTGTTGCACCCCACGCCGCTGCGCATGAAGGGCCTGGGGATTTTCACCCTGGTGGGGCATCCGCTTTTTTACCTGGTGTGGGCCTGGTGGCTGCCGCAGCCTTATGAGAACCTTTGGCTGCGTTGCTTCACCAGCCTGCTGGGCTGCCTGCTGATCTGGAAACCCGTCAGCCAGTATCCGTCCAGCCCGCTCGCCGGCGCCGTTTTCACCTGCGTGTTCTGGTTCGAGCTGCCTTTTCTGTTCAGCTGGATGTATTTTTGCAACAGCGGCAATACGGTCTGGCTGGCCAGCGTGTCGGGCATGATCCTGATTTATTACTTCGTCACCGACTGGCGCATCGCCACCATCGGCCTGGTCGCCGGCGCGCTCTCCGCGTGGGCCCTGTTCCAGGTGTTCGGGCCCGAGGTGCCGGTGCTGGAGGGCCAGCAGTTCACCACCAACATGATGGTCATTGCCTTTTGCATGAACATGGGCCTGCTGTTGGGGCTTTCTTCCGCCAACCTGCGGCGCGAACAACTCTCCAACACCCTCACGACGATGGGGATCATGGCGCACGAGCTGCGCACGCCGCTGTCGACCGCCGCGCTGCTGGGCGACGCGATCCAGCTGGAAGTGCAACGCCAGCCCGACAACCCGCGCGCGGCCCAGCTCGACAAGCTCGCCCAGCGGCTGCACATCCTGGTGCGCAACATGAACCACCAGATCGACACGCAGATCGCCAATGCCAGGCTGCTTCAGCTGCCGCGCCACACCGAGCTGGTGCCGGCCGGCGGGCTGGTCAACGACGTGGTGGCCGCCTACCCCTTCCAGTCGATGCGCCAGCGCGATTGCGTGCAGGTCCTGGTCCATGAGGACTTCACCTTCCGCTCTTCCGCCACCCAGTTTTCCCAGGTGCTGGACAACCTGATCAAGAACGCCATGCACTCGCTGATGGCCGCCGACTCGAAGTACCCGCCGGGCGCCCTGCGCATTGAAGTGGGGCAGGCTCAGGGGCACGGCCGCATCATCGTGGCCGACGAAGGCCTGGGAGTCGACCCCGCCTTGCTGCCGCAGATCTTCAAGCCGTTTTTTTCCAGCAACCGCGGCACGGGCCACGGCCTGGGTTTGGCTTTTTGCCAGCAAGTGATACAAAGTGCGGGCGGCAGCATTCATGTGAAATCGGAGTCCGCCGTGGGCGCCGTTTTTACAATTGAGCTGCCCCTTGCGACCTGATAGCCTGCTAGCCTTGCACGTGACTGCTTTTGACACTCTTCAATAGAACGACAACCATGTCCTTTGCACTCTATCGCCGCCCGGGAGGCGTGGTCTTTCTGGATGACGATCCGGACTACCTCGAAATGCTGGCCCAGGTCATGCCGCTGGACTGGTATGTGCGCCTCTTCCTGCGGCCGGTGGCCTGCATCGAGTCGCTGCTCGAGGAGCCGGCACGCTGGGAGGCCGATGCATGGCGGCAGCAGGAGATCATCAACCGCTGGCGCGAAGGCGAGTCCCTGATCCCGCAGATCCTCAAGTACTGGCGCGACGACGGCACGGCGCGTTTTGCCCTGACGCAGGTCTGCGTGGTGGACTACTCCATGCCGGCGATGAGCGGCTTGCGCGTACTGAGCGAGCTCACGGGCTGGTCGGGCTCGCGCGTGCTGCTCACGGGCCGCGCCGACGAGCAGCTGGCCGTGTCGGCCTTTAACCGCAACCTGATCGAGCAATTCATTCCCAAGCAGGCGCCCGACATCCGGCTGCGGCTGACCAACGCCATCCAGGGCCTGCTGCACCTGGCAGACGCCCGGCATGAGCAGACCTGGCGCGCCACGCTGTCGCGAGAGCAGCACGAGCTTCTGTGCAGCCCGCCGGTGGCGCAGGCGCTGGAGAGCCTCGCACTGCAGCAGGGCTGGATAGAGCGGGTGGCCATCGGTGCGCCCTTTGGCGTGCTGGCGCTCGACAACAAGGGGCGCGCCAGCTGGCTGCAGCTGGAGCCGGCCGCCAACCTGCCGGAGCTGGCAGAGATGGCCGAGTCGCAAGGGTGGGACGCACCCACCGTGCAGGATGTCCGGGCGGGCAAAAAGCTTATCGACCTCGACCTTCAACTGGCGCTGGGCGCCGTGCACAAATCCCAGCCGCGCCAGGCATTCACCATCGCCGCCGAACCTGCGCCGCTGCATGGCGCCATCTTCGCCATCCACGAATCCTTTTGCCCCGGTTTCATGGCGGGCCACGAGCGCTTCATCGCCACCCATGGCGATCGGGATGTGCAAGATTGACCCTGGTGTGGTGTTGCACGCTATCCGGTACATAAAACCGCGTCTTTTTGCCCATGGCGGCGTTGCAAATCCGCGCAATAGCAGGGCTATTGCTGTGGTTTGCGCCTTGCCCTGAACAAAAATCCATTGGTTTTATTTGTACCGTCAAGCATGCAACACCACACTAGCCGTCGATCTTTGCGCTGCGGGCGCGCCGCGCAATCGGCCAGTCCCAGGGCTTGACGATGGGCGCGATCTCCCGCGCCACCGCCTCCACATGCGACATTTCCGCCTCGGTCAAGGCGGAGCTCAAGGTCAGCCGGACCATGGCGCGGTTGCGGCTGGTGGCCGGGGCACAAAAGATCGAACCAATCACATCACGCGCCTCCAGTTCATCACGCAAGACCATGGCAGCCGGCTCGGTGCCCGCCTCCAGCGAAATGATCTGCTCGGTGCCCTGGTGGATGGGAAAACCGATATCGGAGAAGGTTGCGCGCAGCCGGCGTGTGTTGGCGTGCAGGCGGCGGCGGGCGTCGTCGCTGCGCTGCAAAACGCCCACGGTGGCCGCCAGCCCGGCGATCTCGTGGGGCAGCAGCGAAGAGCTGAAGATATTCGGGAAGCTTGAGATCATGATGTAGTAGCGCATGCTGGCGGGCGCCGAGAAAAAGCCTGCGCGCCCGGCGACGGCCTTGGCCAGGCTGGCCGTGATGAAGTGCACCCTGTCGGTCACGCCCAGTTCCGCGCACAGTCCCGCACCCTTCGGGCCATGGGTTCCCAGCGAATGGGATTCATCGACCACGATCATGCTGTCGTTCTGCTCCGTCACTTCCAGGATTTCGTGCAGCCGGCACACAGCGCCGGTGGTGCTGTAGACCGAGTCGACCACCACCACGCCGGGGCCGTGGGTCTTCATCATCCGCGCAAGGTGCTCGGGGCTGTTGTGGCGAAAGGCATATGCGGGCGCACGCGCGGCATGGGCGCCTTCCCACAGCGAAGCGTGCGCCAGCGAGTCGAGGTAGATCGGCGTCTGGGCATCCGCAATGATCTGCAACAGCCCCATGTTGGCGGTATAGCCTGACTGGCAGAGGAAACCGTCCTCCTTGCCGACCCAGTTTGCCAGCGACTTCTCCAGCGCATGCGCCGGGTGCGAGCCCAAAAGGAAGACGCCGGACTGAACGACGTTCTCCCTGTCGTGTGTCAGCGCGGAAATCTGGGCCTGAACAATTTCCGGATGTCCGGTGACGTTGAGGTAGTCATTGCCGTCCAGCCGCACTGCGCCCGCGCCCGGGGCGCGGCCATGCAGGATGAACTTGTCACCCCATTGCTCTGCCCAGCGCGGCGCAAATTCGTGCGCGATGCGCTCTTGCAGCCGCTTGCCAAGGGCCGGGTTGTGAAATGCCTTGGCATCGGGGGAAATTTCGCGTTCAAGTACTTGCATGAGGGAGCTCCGTTTGATTGAGTGGAGTCCCATTGAAAGCGCTCATACAAATTGATACGGCTCTACCCCTGTCAGTTCTGACAGGGGGTATCTATTTACCCTGAATTCTCGTCGGCGATATGTGAACTATCAGCCTCATTTCATCCAAGGGCATGCACCATCCGCTTACATATTTGTGTCACAAAAGGTACAGCTTCCAGGCGCGGCGATTTTTATCCCTGCTTCCAGGGCAGCCCCTGCAAACGCCAGCCGCCGCGATGCCCGCGCTGGCCCTGCTCGTCTGCATCACCCTCAAAACCTTCAAGGATGTTGTAGGCCTCAACACCGAGTTCCGCAGCGCGTTTGGCCGCGGCCACGGACCGCACACCGCTGCGGCAAAGCAGCACGGCCTTCTTGCCCGCAGGCACTGCGGCTTTCAGGCCCTCATCGAAGCCTGCATTCATCGCCATGCCGGGCCATTGCTTCCACGCGAGGGGGACTGCGCCGGGCACATGGCCCACCCATTCACGTTCGGCGTCCGTGCGGACATCCACCAGTACGGCCTCGCCGGATTGCATCCACTGATAGGCAAGGCGCGCGGAGACGTCGCCCGCATAACCGGCGGCGGGCCGCACCTGGAGAGATGGATCTGAAGGGTCAAGGGTTTTCATGTCGGGGCCTGTCATATTTCGGGGGGTTCAAATCAATGCGGCGCCTTATTTACATGGGCACTATTCACCACGGCAGCCGGTGCACCCCGGGCCGGGGTGCCGCGAAACAAGTTTATTCCGTTGCCGCGCGGCATGCACAATGCAAAAAAGCTTGAGCCACCCCAGGAGACCCACATGCCCTCAACACGCAGCGACCCCCCTTCATTCCCGGATCTATCAACCGGCAAGGCCGGCTTGAAGGCCCTGGCAAAAATGCTGGCGCAGTGGCAGCCACCTCCAACCGGTGCAGAGGCAAATGTCCCGGCAGGCAAGAAAGGGAAAGCGCGCAAAACCTGGTCGCTGGCCGATTTCAACCCTGGCGCCAAGCCGTTTTCCAGCGGCGACAAGGCGCACGACAAGACACTGGTGGAAGCACTTGCCGTGGAACTGGACGAGTTGCAGAACCTGCTCTATGCCGACAAGCGCTTCAAGCTCCTCGTCATCCTGCAGGGCACCGATACCTCCGGCAAGGACGGCACCTTGCGCGGCGTTTTCGGGCGCATCAGCCCCCTGGGCGTGCACACCGTCAGCTGGAAAGCGCCGAACGAGGAAGAGCGCGCACACGACTACCTGTGGCGCATTCACCAGAAAATGCCGGCCGCCGGGGAACTCACGATCTTCAACCGCAGCCACTACGAGGACGTGCTGGTGCCGCCCGTCAAAGGCTGGATCACGCCGGCGCAGACAGCCGAGCGTTACCGGCAGATCAATGACTTCGAGCGAATGCTGTCGCAAACCGGGACGGTGGTGCTCAAGTTCATGCTGCACATCAGCCTGGAAGAGCAGCGCGAACGCCTCCAGGCCCGGCTGGACGACCCCACCAAAAACTGGAAGTTCAACATGGACGACCTGGAGGCGCGCAAGCACTGGACGCAGTACCAAAAGGCTTACGAGAACCTGCTGGGCGCCACCAGCACGCCCTGGGCCCCATGGACCGTGGTGCCCGCGAATTCCAAAACCCATCGCAATCTGATGATCGCCACCATGGTGCGCGCCACGATGGCCCAATTGGGCCTGCGCTTTCCGCCGGGCGATCCGGCACTCAAAGGCTTGAAGGTCACTTGAACGTTTTGCCGATTCCTGCCTGTGGTGCAAAAACTGTTTCACCCGGATAAGGGGTAATCAAAAGGGTAATCATTTTTCTGCGTTGGTGGAAACCCTCTTTGTCAGGAATGGGCAAGGCGGAATGATGAGTGTTCTTACCTTCTTTCACACAACAGGAGACAAGTCATGACTGAGAACAAGAGCCCCCGCAGGCGCGGCCTTCTAAAAGGTGCCGCGATTGCCGCCGGCGCCATGTCCGCCCCTATGGTTGCCATGGCGCAGACAACGTCTTTCCGCTTCCAGAGCACCTGGCCGGCCAAGGATATCTTCCATGAGTACGCCAACGACTTTGCGAAGAAAGTCAATGACATGGCCGGCGGCCGCCTGAAGATTGAAGTGCTTCCTTCCGGCGCCGTGGTGCCGGCGTTCCAGCTGCTGGAAGCCGTAAACAAGGGCACCCTGGACGGCGGCCACGGTGTCGTGGCCTACCACTACGGCAAGAATTCGGCGCTGGCCCTGTGGGGTTCGGGCCCGGGCTACGGCATGGACGCCAACATGGTCCTGGCCTGGCACAACTACGGCGGCGGCAAGGCCCTGCTGGATGAAATCTACAAAGCCATCAACATGGATGTGGTGTCCTACCTCTACGGTCCCATGACCACGCAGCCGCTGGGCTGGTTCAAAAAGCCTGTGGCCAAGGTCGACGACATGAAGGGCCTGAAGTTCCGCACCGTCGGCCTGGCGGTGGACATGTTCACCGAAATGGGCACCGCGGTGAATCCGCTGCCCGGTGGCGAAATTGTGCCGGCACTGGACCGCGGCCTGATCGACGCGGCCGAGTTCAACAATGCCTCGAGCGACCGCGTGCTCGGCTTCCCCGATGTGGTGAAGAACTGCATGCTGCAAAGCTTCCACCAAAGCGGCGAGCAGTTCGAAATCCTCTTCAACAAGGGCAAGTACGCCGCGCTGCCGCAGGAGCTGCGCTCCATCATCGACTACGCCGTGCAGGCCGCCAGCGCCGACATGAGCTGGAAGGCCGTTGACCGCAATTCCAAAGACTATGAAGAGATGAAAAAGCAGGGCATCAAGTTCTACAAGACGCCGGATGCCGTGCTGCGCGCCCAGTTGGCCGCATGGGACAAAACCGTCGCCAAGAAGGCCGGTGAGAACGCCCTCTTCAAGAAGGTGCTGGATTCGCAAAAGGTCTTCGCCCAGCGCGCCGGCCAGTGGCACAACGACTACACGGTCGACTTCAAGATGGCTTACAACCACTACTTCGGCGGCAAGAAGGCCTGACATACCCGCACCTAAAGCACACCAGCCATCCGGTACCTTCTGGATGGCTGGTTTTATTTTGTCCAGTCCGCAACGGTAACTTCTCATGAACGTTCAACGAATCCTTCACACGGCTGACCAGATCAGCACCTGGGTGGGCAAGGCTTTTGCCTGGCTCATCGTGGTGCTGATGCTCCTGGTCTGTGCCGAGGTTTTCAAACGCTACGCGCTCAACGCCCCGACGGCCTGGATCTTCGACGCCAACAACATGCTTTACGGCACGCTCTTCATGATGGGCGGCGCCTACACGCTGGCGCATGACGGCCATGTGCGCGGAGACTTCTTCTACGGCGGCCTGAAACCGCGCACCCAGGCCTCGCTGGACTTGGTGCTGTATTTCCTGTTTTTTCTGCCGGGGATCGCCGCACTTACCTGGGCCGGCTGGACCTACTTCAACGAATCTTTGGCCATGCACGAACAGACCTTCAACGCCACGCCCATTCCGCTGTACCCCTTCAAGTTCGTGATCCCGGTGGCCGGCGCCATCGTGCTGATGCAGGGCCTCGCTGAAATGCTGCGCTGTGTGGTGTGCATCAAAACCGGTGTGTGGACACCGCGGATCAAAGACGCAGAGGAGTCCGATGTCGTGGCCCAGCAACTGGCGGGCAGCGAATTCGTCGATGAAGAGGCCAAGCGCCTGGCCATCGAAAAATCCATCGGCATGAAAGGTTAAGCCATGAGCAATGCAGCACTCGGCATGACCATGCTCTGCCTCATCGTGGTCGTGATCATGATGGGCTTCCCGACCGCCTTTACCCTGATGGGGCTGGGCATGATGTTCGGCTTCGTCGCGTTTTACGACCCCTCGGCGCACTGGCTCGACAACAAGATCTTCGACCTGATGGTGCAACGTGCCTTCGGGGCCATGACCAATGAAACCCTGCTATCCATCCCGCTCTTTGTATTAATGGGGTATGTGATGGAGCGCGGCGCGCTGGTGGACAAGATGTTCCACAGCGTGCAGCTCGCCTTTCGCAGCGTGCCCGGCTCGCTGGCCGTCACCACGCTGATCATCTGCACCTTCTGGGGCATCGCCAGCGGGCTGGTGGGCGCCGTGGTGGTGTTGATGGGTGTGATTGCGATGCGGCCCATGCTGAACGCGGGCTACGACACCCGGCTGGCAGCCGGCGTGATCACTGCCGGCGGCACGCTGGGCATTCTGATCCCGCCGTCGGTGATGATCATTGTGTATGCGGCCGTCGCCGGTCAGTCGGTCGTCAAGCTCTACGCCGCGGCGATGTTTCCAGGCTTTTTCCTGGCCCTGCTGTACCTCGTCTACATCATCGGCTGGGTGCTGATCAACCCGAAAATCGCGCCCAAGCTGCCGCCCGAGCAGCAAAAAGTACCGGTGCAGCCCTGGGTGCAACTGATCAGCGAGACCTATTCGCGCCGCATGCTGCCTGCGCTGACCGCGGCCGCGCTGTCACCCGGACGAGCGCTGCAGGCCACCGTGGAAGGCATGAAGATCACCAGGGGATTGCTGGTGAAAAGCCTGAGCCTGGCGCTGGTGCCGCTCGCGCTGGCCGTCGTCACGCTGGGTGCCGTGTGGTGGTATGTCGTGATCCATTCGCAGGAAGACAACGACGCCAGCGCCGCGGCGCAGGTCACCCAGCAAGCGCAGGCGCCGGCCGCAGCTGCCACCGGCGGCCTGGCCGAACCGCCCGCCGCGTCGTCGGGTTTGCAGGAGCCGCCGTCATCCACCGGCGTTCAGGAGCCACCCGCAGAAACGGGCGGCCTTCAGGAGTTGTCCGCACCGCCGGGCGCCGCTGAAGAGCCGGCCGCCGCCACCGCCAAAGACGAACCCATGCAGCAGTTTGGCGATCCGACGGCCCACGGCCCGCAGACCGCCGCGGTGCCCGCCGCCTTCTACACCGGTTTCTGGGTCGCCTGCGGCGTCACGCTGCTGTTGCTGCTCTGGTACTACCGCAAGTTCGATGCGGAGCAGTTTGAAATCCTGCGCATGCTGGTGTCCTCGGTCATGCCGCTGGCGATCCTGACCTTCATGGTGCTGGCGGTCATCCTGTTCGGCATCACCACGGCGACGGAATCCGCGGCGGTCGGTGCGGCAGGGGCCTTCCTGATGGCATGGCACGCCAAAACCCTGAACTTCCAGCGCATCAAGGAGGCGGTGTTCCTCACCATCAAAACCACCTCCATGGTGTGCTGGCTGTTTGTGGGATCGGCGCTCTTCTCGGCCGTGTTCGCCCTGCTGGGCGGCCAGCGCGTGGTGGAGGAGTGGGTGCTCTCGATGAACCTGACACCGCTGCAGTTCCTGCTGCTGTCGCAGGCCATCATCTTCATCCTGGGCTGGCCGCTGGAGTGGACGGAGATCATCGTGATCTTCGTGCCCATCTTCCTGCCGCTGCTGCAGCATTTCCAGATCGACCCGATCCTGTGGGGCGTGCTGGTTTTCGTGAACCTGCAGGCGGCCTTCCTGTCGCCGCCGGTGGCGATGTCCGCCTTCTACCTGAAGGGGGTGTCACCGGCACACGTGACCATCAACCAGATCTTCGCCGGCATGATGCCTTACATGCTGATCGTCATCCTGTGCATGGTCTTCATGTACATCTGGCCGGGCCTCACGCTCTGGCTGCCGAAGTACCTGTACGGTTAAACAGCCCAGGGGCCGCCAGGCTCCTGTCCTGACAAAAAAAGGGCGCTTCGGCGCCCTTTTTTATGGCCGGCGCCGCTGCGGGGCGCACACTTGATCGGCGCCGGCTTACCGGCTAAGATTGACGTTTACGTAAACGTCAACTAAACAGATCACAGATCGGCGGCCCGCCGCCCGCCCGGAGACAACCATGACCGACATGTCCGCTGAATACAAAGCGCTCGCCAGCTACCGCCCCACCCACAAGGTGCGCTTCATCACGGCGGCCAGCCTGTTCGACGGCCATGACGCGGCCATCAACATCATGCGGCGCATTCTCCAAAGCATGGGCGCGGAGGTGGTTCACCTGGGCCACAACCGCAGCGTGGACGAGGTGGTGACGGCCGCCCTGCAGGAAGACGCGCAGGGCATTGCCATCAGCTCCTACCAGGGCGGGCATGTCGAGTATTTCAAGTACATGGTCGACCTGCTCAAAAGCCGAGGCGGCGAGCACATCCAGGTGTTCGGCGGCGGAGGCGGCGTGATCGTGCCGCCCGAAATCCGCGAGTTGCACGCCTACGGCGTCACCCGCATCTACAGCCCCGAAGACGGTCAGAAGATGGGCCTGGCCGGCATGATCGGCGAGATGGTCATGCGCTGCGACAAGGATCTGACCGGCTTTGCGCCCAAAACCGTCAAGGCGATTGAAGGCCACGGCGAGATGAACTGGCGGGCCCTGGCCCAGCTGATCACGGCGCTGGAAAACGGCAAGGCGGACGCGGCCTTGGTCGACAAGGTACGCACGCAGGCCGCCACCCGCAAGATTCCCGTGCTCGGCATTACAGGCACGGGCGGCGCCGGCAAGTCGTCACTGACCGACGAGTTGATACGCCGCCTCCGCCTGGATCAAAACGACAAATTGCGTGTGGCCGTCATCAGTATCGACCCCTCACGCCGCAAGAGTGGCGGCGCGTTGCTGGGCGACCGCATCCGCATGAACGCCATCAATCCGTGGACTGTTCCACTCGCCGGGCAGAAGAACGCCGACAGCGGCCAACGCGTGTTCATGCGTTCGCTGGCCACACGCGACTTCGGCTCCGAAATCAGCCAGGCCCTGCCCGACGTGATCGCCGCCTGCAAATGCGCCGGCTTTGACCTCATCGTGGTCGAGACCTCGGGCATAGGCCAGGGCGACGCCGCCATCGTGCCGCATGTGGATGTGCCCATGTACGTGATGACGCCCGAGTTCGGCGCGGCCAGCCAGCTCGAAAAAATCGACATGCTGGACTTCGCCGAATTTATCGCCATCAACAAGTTCGACCGCAAGGGTTCGCTCGATGCCCTGCGCGATGTCTCCAAACAGGTGCAGCGCAACAAGGAAGCCTGGAGCACGCCGGCCGACAAAATGCCGGTCTTCGGCACCATGGCCGCGCGCTTCAACGACGACGGCGTGACCGCCCTCTATCAAGCCCTCAAGCCACGCCTGGCTGCACTGGGCCTGGCGCTGGAAGCTGGTGTGCTGCCCGCGGCCGAAGTGCGCCACAGCACCAACCAGACGCCCGTGGTGCCGGCCGCACGCACGCGCTACCTGGCCGAGATCAGCGACACGGTGCGCGGCTACAAAAAGCGCGCCCGCGCACAAGCCCAGCTGGCGCGCGAAGTGCAGCAGCTCAAGGCGGCTGCCAGCATGCTCAAGATCGACAAGCCCGACCGCGCGCCCGCCGCAGAAGCCGCGCTGGACCTGGCCGGCCATCGCAAGGCCCGCATGGACGCCGACGCGCGCGCCCTGCTCGCCCAATGGCCCGACATGCAGGCCGCTTATGGGGGCGACGAGTACGTGGTGAAAATCCGCGACAAGGAAATCCGCACGGCGCTGACCACCAAGTCCCTCTCGGGCACCACCATTCGCAAGGTGGCGCTGCCGCAGTATGAAGACCACGGCGAAATCCTCAAATGGCTGATGCTGGACAACGTGCCCGGCAGCTACCCCTACACCGCCGGCACCTTTGCCTTCAAGCGCGAAGGCGAAGACCCGACCCGCATGTTCGCGGGCGAGGGCGACCCCTTCCGCACCAACACCCGCTTCAAGCTGCTCAGCGAAGGCATGGCGGCCAAGCGCCTGTCCACCGCGTTTGACTCGGTCACGCTTTACGGCAACGACCCGGCCCTGCGTCCCGACATCTACGGAAAGGTCGGCAACTCGGGCGTGTCGATCGCCACGCTGGACGACATGAAGGTGCTGTACGACGGGTTCGATTTGTGCAACCCGTCGACCTCCGTCTCCATGACCATCAACGGCCCGGCGCCAACGATTCTGGCGATGTTCATGAACACGGCGATCGACCAGAACCTGGAGAAATTCAAAAAAGACAACGGCCGCGACCCCACAGCGACCGAGGCCGCGAAGATTCGTGAATGGGTGCAGGAAAACGTGCGCGGCACCGTGCAGGCCGACATCCTGAAAGAAGACCAGGGCCAGAACACCTGCATCTTCTCGACCGAGTTCAGCCTGAAAGTGATGGGCGACATCGCCCAGTACTTCGTGCACAACCGGGTGCGCAACTTCTACAGCGTCTCCATCAGCGGCTATCACATCGCCGAGGCGGGGGCCAACCCGATCAGCCAGCTGGCCTTCACGCTGTCGAACGGTTTCACCTTCGTCGAAGCCTACCTGGCGCGCGGCATGCACATCGACGACTTCGCACCCAACCTGAGTTTCTTCTTCAGCAACGGCATGGACCCGGAATACACCGTGATGGGCCGCGTCGCGCGCCGCATCTGGGCCGTGGCCATGAAGGAGAAATACGGCGCCAACGAACGCAGCCAGAAGCTCAAGTACCACATCCAGACCTCGGGCCGCAGCCTGCATGCGCAGGAAATCCAGTTCAACGACATCCGCACCACCCTGCAGGCGTTGATCGCCATCTACGACAACTGCAACTCGCTGCACACCAACGCATTTGACGAAGCCATCACCACGCCGACCGAAGAATCGGTGCGCCGCGCCATGGCAATCCAGCTCATCATCAACCGCGAATGGGGCCTGGCCAAGAACGAGAATCCGTCACAGGGCGCCTTCATCATCGAAGAGTTGACCGAGTTGCTCGAAGAAGCCGTGCTGCTGGAGTTCGAGCGCATTGCCGAGCGCGGCGGCGTGCTGGGCGCCATGGAAACCGGCTACCAGCGCGGGCGCATCCAGGACGAGTCCATGCACTACGAGATGCTCAAGCACACCGGTGAGTTGCCCATCATCGGCGTCAACACCTTCCGCAATCCGCACGGCGATGCGGTGCAGGACAAGCTGGAGCTCGCGCGCTCTACCGAAGAAGAAAAGCAGAACCAGCTCAAGCGCCTGGACGACTTCCACCGCCGCCACGCCGCCGAATCACCGGCCATGCTCAAACGCCTTCAGCAGGCCGTGATTGAAAACCTCAACGTGTTCGAAGTGCTGATGGAGGCCGTGCGCGTCTGCTCACTGGGGCAGATCACCAATGCGCTGTTTGAGGTGGGTGGGCAGTACCGGCGGAATATGTAGCCGGCTCGTATAGCCCGGTTTAACCCGTCGCCCCGTCCTGCGCGGCAGGCTGCAAGTCATGCTTGCCCATCGAATAGGAAAGCGCGTAAATGCCGTGTGTCATGCCCGCAAGGGCGCCTGCAGCCTGGAGATGCTGCGGCGACAGCTCTTCGGCCAGGGCATGTTGCAGGGCTTCCGTTTCATAGGACGACAGCAAGACAATCCAGTCAGCGGCGGCATCCCCGCCGCGGATTTTTTGTTCTTTCGTCATGGCGGCCTGCGGCGTTCGGGTTTGCAGCAGGTGCGCCCCGACGATGCCCCTGCTTTCTGCCAGGCGCGCCAGCAGCTTGTCCAGCCAGGCCCGCAAAGTCCCTGCCTGTCCATCGGCAGGTGACAGGCGAATCGTCAGCATCGCCCGGCCCAGTCCGGCGCCAAAACTGCTGAGCAGCTGGCACTGGCTGCGCACCATGTGCAGGTGGTGCGGCATCATCTTCGTCGACCATGGTGACGGGTTATTCAGGCTCTGCAGGTATCCCGCAGAGGTGAGGGTTTCATACGATGCCAGCTCATACATCACAAAAAACCCTGTTCCTCCATCGATGTTGGACCAGCGTGAGCCGCGCAGAAAGCCGTCTATGCCCATGCGCTCCGGAAAGTGTTCGCGGGAGTGCCACTCCTGGAACTCCTCGCGTTGTGCGGGCAGGATATCCCACCACATGGCAACTGCAGCCTTGCCTAAAAGTGCCATATCGTCGAACCTCAGTAAAACCAGCTTGCCGGAACGGTGACCAGTTTGGGGAAAGCCACCATCAGGAACATCACCGCGAACTCGGCGATCATGAACGGGACTACCCCCTTGGTGATGTCGTCCATGCTGATCTTGCCGACACCCGCCACCACATTGAGCACCGTGCCGACCGGCGGCGTCACCAGCCCGATCGAGTTGTTGATGATGAACAGCACGCCGAAGTAGACCGGGTCTATGCCCGCGGCCTTGACCACGGGCATCAACACAGGCGTCAGGATCAGGATGGTGGGCGTCATGTCCATGGCCGTGCCGACGGCCATGACCAGCACCATGATGGCGACCATCAGCAAGATCGGGCTGTCCATGAAGGGCTTGAGCAGGCTGACCACCATCGCCGGCAGATTGGCCACCGTGATCAGCCAGGCGCTGACCATGGCTGCGGCGATCAGGAACATCACGACGGCACTGGTCTTGGCCGATGCGACGAACACGCCGTACAGCTGCGGGAGCTTGAGTTCGCGGTAGATGACGGTGGATACGAACAGGGCGTAGACGGCCGCCACCACGGCCGCCTCGGTGGGCGTGAACACGCCCATGCGCAGGCCGACCAGGATGATGACCGGCAGGACCAGCGCCCAGGTGGCATCGCGGAACGCCTTCATGATCTCTGCAGCCGACTTGCGCGGCGGCGGCACGATCTTCTCGCTGCGCACCAGCCAGGCCCAGGTGATCCAGAGCGCGCCGCCGATCAGCAGGCCCGGCACGATGGCCGCGAGGAAAAGCTTGGAGATCGACACATTGGCCGCCACACCGAAGATCACCAGCCCGATGCTGGGCGGGATCACCGGGCCGATCACGCCCACGGATGCGATCAGGCCGCCTGCGCGCACCTTGTTGTGCCCTGCCTTGACCATCATCGGCAGCAGCAGCGCGGTGAGCGCGGCCGCGTCCGCCACGGCCGAACCCGACAGCGCCGACAGCAGGCAACCGGCCATGATGGTCACGTAGCCCAGCCCGCCCTTGACGTGGCCGACCAGCGCCAGCGCCAGGTCGACGATGCGGCGCGACAGGCCGCCGACGTTCATGATCTCGCCGGCCAGCATGAAGAAGGGCACAGCCAGCAGCGGAAAGCTGTCGGCGCCGCCGACCAGGTTCTGCGCGAGGATCTGCGCGTCGAACAATTGCAGGTGCCACATCAGGGCCACACCGCTGGCCAGCAGCGCAAACGCGATCGGGATGCCCAGGGCCATGGCGGCCAGCAGCGAGCCAATGAAGATGGCGATGGTCATGGGCGCGCTCCGGCAATTTTGTCTGACTCTCGCGCGTCGTCCAGGACCTGCTTGAGCTGCACGGCCTCTTCCGACTCCTGCACCATGACCAGTTCATCCTCTGACAGCCGGCCGGTGAGGACCTTCCACAAATCCAGCAACAGCAGGCCGCACGCAAGCACGCCGAACACGAGGCCCGAGAGGTAAACGATGGACATGGACCAGCCCGTCGTCGGCGCCGTGACGTCCCAGTTGATCTTGACCTGCTCCCAGCTGCCCATGGCCAGCAGCACCACGATGAAGATCATCAGCACGTGGCCGATGATGAGGCAGATCTTTTTGCCGGTGACCGGCAGCCGCCCGACCACCATGTCGATGCCGAGGTGGCCGTGTTCACGCAGCGCGACCAGCGCTCCGAGAAAGGTGCCCCAGATGAAGAGCCAGCGCGACAGCTCTTCGGACACCGTGATGCCCGAGTTAAAGCCGTAGCGCAGCACGACATTGCCGAACACCAGCACGACCATGAGGGCCAGGCCGAGGGCGATGAGGAACTCGATGCCTCTGCAGGCCTTGTCGACAAACTTTTCCATCTCAGTTTTGCGCGGCAAGAGCCTGCGCTTCGCGCGCGATGTCGGTCACGACCCGAAGGCCCTGCAGGTAGGAGCGCGGGCCGAACCCCTGGATCGTGCCCTTCACGGCCGGCGAGATGATCGAGTGGTGGCGCCATGGCTCACGTGTCGCGAGGTTGGACATGTGCACCTCAATCACCGGGAAGGGCATGGCCTTGATCGCGTCATGCAGCGGCACGCCATGCTGCGTGAGCCCGGCGGGATTGACCAGTGCGCCCTGCGCCGCGTCGATGTTCTGGTGCAGGAAATCGATCAGCGCCCCTTCATGGTTGGACTGGATGGTCTCTAACGTCACGCCCAGTTCGCCGGCCAGTTTGGCCAGCATGTCATTGATCTGTGCGAGCGTGGTGGTGCCGTAGATGTGGGGTTCGCGGCGGCCGAACAGGTTCAGGTTGGGCCCGTGGAGGACAAGTATTTTCATGGGATCAGAACCTGGAACTCAGAACTTCGACACGCGTTCCAGTTCGGACTTGAAGAGCGTCACGATGGCCGGGTCATAGGCGGCGGAAAACTTGTCGTACACAGGACGCACTTCGGCGCGCATTTTGGCCAGCTCGGCGGGCGGCACGTCGTTGTAGAGCATGCCCTTGGCCGTCAGTTCGCCCAGGGCCTTGGCCGAGACCTCACGGCTGACCACACGCTGCCAGTTTTGCGCTTCGATGGCGGCGTCCTGCAGGATCTTGTGTTCCGTCGCCGAGAGCTTGTCCCAGAAGCGCTTGCTGATCTGGATCGGGTTGGTGGCGTAGACGTGGTTGGTGCCGCTCACGTACTTCTGCACTTCATAAAACTTGCTCGAGGCGATTACCGCGAAGGGGTTTTCCTCGCCATCCACAGCCTTGCTTTCGAGCGCGCCGTACAGCTCGGCAAAGGGCATCGGCACCGGGTTGGCCTTGAAGGTCTTGAAGGTCTCCAGGAACACCGGGTTCGGGATCACGCGCAGTTTCAGGCCTTCCAGGTCGGCGCCCTTCATGATGGGGCGCTTGCTGTTGGTGACGTTGCGAAAGCCCAGGTCGAAGAAGCCCAGCACGATCACGCCTTTTTCAGGCAGTTTGGCAGTGAGCATCTTGCCCAGGGGGCCGTCGACCAGCGCGTCAGCCTGTTTCGCATTGGCGAAAAGGAAGGGAAAGTCGAGCAGCCCGAACTCCTTGACGATGCCGTTCAGCGACGTCGTCGAGGCCACCAGCATTTCCTGCACACCGCCCTGCACCGCGGACTGCTGCTGCAGTTCGTTGCCGAGCTGCGAGGCCGCGAATTCCTGCACCTTGATCTTGCCGCCGCTCTTGGCGGCGACGATCTCGGCGAATTTGCGCACGCCCAGGCTGGTCGGGTGGTCGGGGTTGTTCAGGTGGCCGAACTTGATGGTGCGTTCCTGGATGTCCTGGGCCAGGGCCGCGTTTGACAGGCCCAGCAGGGCGGCTGCGGCCAGGGCGAGGGTACGGCGGGTGAAACGGATGGAAGGCATCGACGTCATGGAAGGGTCCTTTGTCTCGGATTTGGATAGTGGAAAAACGGGCGACCGGCAGCGCCAACACGCGCGCCACCATCGAGGCAGGCTGGATCATCGGTTAAAGTGGAAAGTCTTTCCACTATGGAAAACCATTAGCATTTTCTGGTTCATCCGGGCTCAAGGCATGGCCCAATATGCCTATGCCCCCGCCTAAAAACGCCGTTTCCCCATGAGCACCCTTCTCGAACGAAGCTTTAAAACCCTGGAGCAGCTGGCCGCGCACCCCGAGGGGCAGACCGTGTCCATGATTGCCGCGACGCTCGACATGCCGCTCAGCGCCACCCACCGGCTGCTGGCCGAGCTGTGCCGCTGCGGCTATGTGCGCCAGGTGCGCGAGCAGGGCGAATACGTGCTCACCATCAAGCTCGTGTCGCTGGGCCTGAGCTTTTTGAGCGCCTCGGGGGTGGTCGATGTGGCGCAGCCGCTGCTCGACAGCCTGGCCGAAGAATCGGGCGAGCTGGTGCGGCTTGCCGTTGTCGATGGTGATGACCTCACCTTTGTCGCCAAGGCCCAGGGCGCGCGCCGCGGCCTGCGTTATGACCCGGACATGGGCCTGTCGGTGCGCCTGTCATGCAGCTCGGCCGGCCACGCCTGGCTGTCAACCCTGAGCGACGAAGAAGCCATGCGCCTGGTGGCCAAACAGGGCTTCGGCCTGCCCAAGGACTTCGGCCCCAGAGCCCCCACCACCGTCAAGGCATTGCTGGCCTATGTGCAGGCAGCACGCAAGCGCGGCTTCAGCATGATCAGTGAAGTGTTTGCGCCGCAGATGACGGCCATGGCCGCACCGGTGATGTCACCCACGGGCGCGATCGGCGTGGTCACCATCGCCGGCCCGCTGGTGCGCCTGACCGAGGCGCGCATGGAGGAGTTGTCGGAAGCCTTGCTGCACACGGCCGGAGAGATCCGCGCGGCGAGCGGTGCGTCAGCCATGTTCAAGAAGCGGGCCTGAGCAGGTCGCCGTCCGGCTCAATGGTGAGGACCCCACGGGCCTTCCCAGAGCGGCATGGCCGGGTTCGTTCCAACTGTGCGTTTTGCCATGGGCCGGGTTTTTGCCGGCTTGGCCTTGGGGGCGGGCACACGCGGGGTTTGTGTCTGGCTGGCGGCAGGGGCTGGACGGTCGCCGGCAGCGTCTGACGCGTGCAGACCCGTGGTTGCGAAGGCGGTCGCGAGGCCGACCCACGCAAGGGGGCGCAAGATAAAGACCAGCATCTGAAACCTCCCGTCGTGAATCGTCGTGACGATGGGCACCACGCAAAGGACGTGCCAGAACCTGGCGTTGACCAGGCGGCGCCGGGGCTGTTGGTGCTTATCCCCGCGGGCAGGCAGGCCCGGCATCAACGGCCAGATTTTCTTAATGCAAAGTGGCTTGGGCCCAATCAATACCTTGGGTATCAGCTATCGAATTGATAGCAACGGGAACCATCGGCCAGCAGCGGGCGCCGGCATAAAAAAAGCGCCCTGAAGGCGCTTTTTTTGGATGCAGCCCTTGGGCCGCATCGGCAAAACCGGCTTAACCCTGGTGCGGGCGCTTGCCTGGGTTCTTTTTGCTGCGGGTGTGCGAACCGCGCTCCAGGCTGATTTTCTGGCCGCGGCCGGTCGTGATCGTGTAGCCCTTTGGCGGGACTGGCTTGGGGGCGCAGATGTCGGCTTCGACTCTGATTTTCTTGGGCATGGAAGACTCCGGTTAAAAATGGCGTAGCCCGTGATTTTAAGCTACTGCGCGCCTTTTGCCCTGGAATGCCCCATCAGGCATGCAACAGGGCCAGTTACAAAGCAAAGCGGCGCCTGGGAGGGCCGCAGGCCCCAAGGCCTTACTCGATCGTCGCGCCGGAAGCCTGCACGATGCCCTTCCACTTCTGGTAGTCGGTTTTCAGCAGGGTGGAGAACTGCTCGGGCGTCATGTTCTGCACTTCGGCGCCTTGTGCATGGATGGCAGCTTTCATGTCGTTGGTGGCCAGCAGCTTGTTGACCTCGGCATTGACCGTGGCCACGATCTCTTTGGGCGTGGCCGCCGGCATGAAGAGGCCATACCAGGTGCTGACGTCAAAGTCCTTGTAGCCCAGTTCGGCCACGGTCGGAATGTCCGGCAGCGAGGTGCTGCGGCGGGCCGAGGTGACGGCCAGCGGGCGCAGCTTGCCCGATTTGATCTGGGCGATGGCCGACGGCAGCGACGACACCATCAGGTCCACATTGCCGGCCAGCACATCCATCATGGCGGGGTTGGAGCCCTTGTAAGGCACATGGCGCAGCTTGATGTTGGCGGCGCTGTTGAAGATTTCACCGGCCAGGTGGATGGTGGTGCCGTTGCCGGGTGAGCCATAGGTGATGGAGTCAGGCGCTGCCTTGGCGGCGGCCACCACATCGGCAAGCGTCTTGAAGCGTGACTGCACACCGGTGACGATCACGACGGGCGTGTAGGCCACATGGGCCACGGCCACCAGGTCTTTGGTCGGGTCGTAGCTCAGGTTTTTGTACAGCCAGGGCGCCACCACCAGGTTGTCTTTCTGGCCCATCACCATGTCGTAGCCGGTGGGCGCTGCGCGAACGGCCTCGGCAATGCCGATGGTGCCGCCGGCGCCGCCGCGGTTGTCGGGCACCACGGTCCACTTGGCGGACTCCGTCAGCTTGGTGGCGACCAGGCGCGACAGGATGTCGGTGCCGCCGCCGGGCGGGAACGGAACGATCAGGCGGATCGGCTTGGCCGGGTAGGTTTGGGCCTGCGCGGCGCACAGCATGAGCGCCAGGGCAATGAAGGACAAGATTTTGCGAAGCATGGGGGAAGGTCTCCTTATGGGGCTTGCAAGCATAAGGCGAATGAAATAGACGCGCCCGCCTGCAGCCGGTTTGACCTTCGATTTTATTCGCCGGCCTGTCTATACAACATGAGGACGACCGCCGGCCAGACCGTGATCCGCGGGGGCCGGCGTCTCGTTTGGCGATGGGCCGGATGCCTGTTAAATCATCTCCAGCGGGGTGGCGCGAGACGGCGGCCGGAACAGCGCGTCCAGTTCGGCCAGCTGTTCACCGCTGAGCTGAACCTGCGCGGCCGCCACGTTCTCCCGCAGCCGGTCGGGGTGGCCGGTCTTGGGAATCGCGATCACGCCGTCCTGCGCCAGCAGCCAGGCCAGCGCAGCCTGCGCGGGCGGTATGTCGTGACGCCCGGCAAAGTGCGCAAGACCGTTGTGGTGCAGCAGGCGCGCCTGCTCGATGGGTGAATACGCCATGACGGGCACGCCGCGTTCGCGCAACCAGGGCAGCAAGTCCCACTCGATGCCGCGCCGCGTCAGGTTGTAAAGCAGCTGGTTGGTTTGCACGCCCTGCCCGCCCGGCACGTTCCACAGTTCCTGCATGTCGGCGAGGTCGAGGTTGCTCACGCCGTAATGCCGGATCTTCCCGGCCTTTTGCAAGGCCATGAGCGCCTGCATGGTTTCGGCCAGCGGCACCGAGCCGCGCCAGTGCAACAGGTAAAGATCGATGCGGTCGGTGCGCAGCCGCCGCAGGCTGCGCTCGCACGCCGCCACCGTGCCCGCCTTCGAGGCATTGTGCGGATACACCTTGGTCACGATAAAGGCTTCGTCGCGCCGCCCCTGCAAGGCCTCGCCCACCAGTTCTTCGGACAGGCCCTCGCCATACATTTCCGCGGTGTCGACCAGCGTGCAGCCCAGGTCCAGGCCCAAGCGCAAGGTCGCCAGTTCATCCGCGCGGCTCGCCCGCGCATCGCCCATGTTCCAGGTGCCCATGCCCAGGGCGGGGACGGCTTCGCCGCAAGGCAGCAATACGGTTTTCATGAAGGCCATCTTAGAGCTGTTCATGCCGGTTCACCCCAGGACGGAGTGCATTTCACTGATGCGCGTATGGAATCAATCCAGCCCGAAGAATTCATGTTTCGAGTGGCTGCGAGACGTAGCATGGCGGGGCTTTCACTGCGCCACGCGCTCACCTGATGGAGACAGACATGAAGATCATTCGCAGCAAGGATTTCACCGCCGAACGCGCCTGGGGCGCGATGACGGTGGCCAATATGCAGGGCATCACCACACGGCTGCACTGGACCGACAAACCCTACAAGTGGCACATCAATGAGGGCGAAGAAGTGTTTGCCGTGCTCGACGGCCGCGTCGAGATGCGCTACCGCGACAACTGCGGCCAGTGCTCGGTGATGCTGGAGACCGGCGACATCTTTTTTGCCAGCGCCGGAACGGAGCACATCGCCTCGCCGGTGGGCGAAGCCCGCGTGCTGGTGGTGGAAGTGGAAGGCAGCGACTGAAGCCCGTTCCCTGGCAAACTTTACGAAGCCGCCGCCGGCAGCGGCAAATTGACCAGCAGGTTTTGCGGCTTCAACCGGACCACACCGTCGGCGTTCATCATGAGCCCCAGGTACACCGGCTTGCCCGCCACATCGGCGCGCATCTCGCGCGGGTCGGCAAAGTCCAGGCGGAACAAACTCACCAGGCGCTGAAGGCGCGCGGGCTCCACCTCGCGGCCTTCGTACAAATCGTTGAGCAGCGCCGTCGCCTCGACGTCCAGGCCCACATGCCAGCGCCAGGCTTCGTCGTCCACCTTTTGCACCGGCCGGATGGTCACCGTGACACCCAGGAAGTGACTCACCCATTTTTGCAAGACACCAGCCAGCGCCTTGAGGCCCGAACGCGCGCGCACCATGGTGAGCACCAGGCCGTGGCTGAGGTCGTTGCTGACTTCGTGGGTGAGGTCCAGCAGGAAGCGGTGGCGCCCCGCCTGCTGCCAGTAGTCCACGGCATTGCCGTCGTTCAGCACCTGCAACTGCACGGCCGCCACGGGTGCACCCGCCTCGGCCAGAAAGCGCCCGAAGTCCCCCACGCCGCCGGTTTCATGGAACATGTCGATCACTTCCAGGTCGCCGCTCAGCACCTGGCCGTCCTGCGTGCTGATGCGCTGGGGGCGAAACAGCATCTCGGCCGCGCGCATTTCATAGGCATCGGTGGAGCCGTCCAGCATGTTGTGGAGGATGGCCTGCGCCACCAGGTCGATAAAGAGCGGCGGTATGTTGATATGGCCCGTGCCGTCGCGCGGAAAGAGCCCGAGGTAATACGCCTCCAGGGTGCCGGCGGCCAGCAGGCCGTCGCGAAAGCGCAGGAACAGCGTGTAGTTGTCCCGCGCGTCGGCGTCCTTGAAGGCCTGCAATTCAGGCGCCGCCACCGGCCGGGACGGAGAGGCCACCAGCGCGGCATGCAGGGCGCGCTCGGCTTCGCATGATTCCGGCACCAGCGCCAGCTCGGGCCGCGCCAGGAAAAGCCGCAGGTAATCGTCGCTCGGCTGCAGCCAGCCGCGTTCGTTGCGCAGGGGCTGGTAAAAACTGCCTTGGGGCCATGGGTTTTGCATGGGCGCAATCGTCTCATACCGCACCGGAAAAGGTTTCGCCCCGACAATTGCTATATTTTTGATAGCTATACACCTTTAACCAGTAATGGCTACAGGCAATTTTTGCTTTAGATCTCCCGCACCGGCCCGCCACGGGCTGCTTACACGCTGTTGCATCACACCCCCACCCCGGTGCAATTTTTCCGGCCGGCAGGAGTCCATCTACCTGTGGACCCAAGCGGGCGGTAAAGTGCCCCTTACGCCCGAGGCCAATCCAGGCAAGCCAGCGACCCCATGCAGGAAGAGAGCATCACCATGACACCCTCGTTGAAAAACCCATTGCAGCGGATTGGCCTTCGTGCCCTGCCTGGCCTGGCTGGCCTGCGTGGGGGACCGGCAGCCCTGGCTGTTGCCTTCCTGCTGCAGCACCCCGCCAGCGCGCAGGATTCCGTCATCACCTTTCCCGAGCGCACCTGGTCTGACACCCATCAGCCCGTGCAGCGCGACCTGCAAGGCCGCCCGTGGGACGAATCCCCCGGCCAGCGCGCGTTGCGGGAGCAGGCACAACGTGACTTCCAGTCTCGCCAGATCCAGCCCCAGTACAACAGAGACAGCCAGTACAACCGCGAGCGCCATGACGAATGGGTTCAGCGCCAGCAACAGCGCCGGCAGCAGGAAATACTTCAGGGCCCGCAACTCGAACTGCAGCGCCGGCAAGGCGAAGAACCCATCGGCCAGCGCGCCCTGAGGGAGCAGGCGCAGACGGAGCGCGAGAACGAGCGCTTCCGGCAGGAAGCACAGCGCAGGTCCGGCGGCGCGGGCACCCCCAAGCCAGGCAGCGGAAGCGGTTACCCACGTTAGGGCAAACCGTTGCCACTGCGGGCGTTCGCAAAAGCCCGTCTGGCTAGGCGCGCCAGCCGCAGACAGTGCACCAGCACGGCAAGGCGGCGCAACAACGCCAGGCGGGCTTTTGCGAGCGCCCGCTAGGGTTGCCGATCACGCAAAACTACCTAAGGGTCTGCCCGGTATCGCCCCCGTAAGCGGATAGCTAGGATGACCACCTTGTGTTCACGGGCCTATGCCTGCTGCTGCATATGCCGGGCCGCCTGAACGCCCCGTGACGTCAACCCCTACCCGCCGGAGACTAATTTGTCAGTGGAGTTCATTCTCGAAACACGAGGGCTGACCAAGGAATTCAAGGGTTTCGTGGCCGTCAACAACGTGGACCTCAAAGTCCAGCGCGGGCATATCCATGCGCTGATCGGCCCCAACGGCGCCGGCAAGACCACCTTCTTCAACCTGCTGACCAAGTTCCTGACGCCGACGCGCGGCAGCATTGTTTACAACGGCAACGACATCACGGCCGAGCAGCCCGCACAGACCGCGCGCCGCGGCATCGTGCGTTCGTTCCAGATTTCCGCCGTTTTCCCGCACATGACGGTGCTGGAGAACGTGCGCGCTGCGCTTCAGCGCAACCTGGGCACCTCCTTCCATTTCTGGAAACCCGAAGACAGCCTGTTCCACCTGCACGACCGCGCCCGTGAACTGCTGGCCGAAGTCGACCTGGGCGGCTTCGCCGACGAGCTGACGGTGAACCTGCCCTACGGCCGCAAGCGCGCCCTGGAGCTCGCCACCACGCTGGCGCTGAAGCCTGAGCTGATGCTGCTGGACGAGCCCACCCAGGGCATGGGCCACGAAGACGTGGACCGCGTGACGCAACTGATCAAGAAAGTCTCGGTCGGCCGCACCATCCTGATGGTCGAGCACAACATGAACGTGGTGTCGTCGATCGCCGACCGCATCACGGTGCTGCAGCGCGGCGCCATCATTGCCGACGGCCCCTACGGCGAGGTCTCGAAAAACCCGCTGGTGATCGAGGCGTACATGGGCACGGCGAATACCGAGTTGCAAGGAGCCCACTGATGTCGAAGGAGCTCCTCAAATTAGAAGACCTCAACGCCTGGTACGGCGAGTCGCACATCCTGCACGGCGTGAACCTCTCGGTGAACGAAGGTGAAGTCGTGACCCTGCTGGGCCGCAACGGCGCAGGCCGCACCACCACCATGCGCGCCATCGTCGGCATGACGGGCGCGCGCAAAGGCTCCATCAAGATCAACGGCGAAGAAGCCATCAAGCTGGCGCCGCACAGGGTGGCACGCCTGGGCGTGGGCTACTGCCCCGAAGAGCGCGGCATTTTCGCCAGCCTGACGGCCGAAGAAAACCTGATGCTGCCGCCCACCATCGGCCCGGGCGGCATGAGCCTGGACGAGATTTACGCGATGTTCCCCAACCTGAAGGAACGCGCCAGCAGCCCCGGCACGCGCCTGTCGGGTGGCGAGCAGCAAATGCTGGCGGTAGCGCGCATCCTGCGCACCGGTGCGCGCCTGCTCCTGCTCGATGAGATTTCCGAAGGCCTGGCGCCCGTCATCGTGCAAAAGCTCGCCGAGATGATCCTCACACTCAAGGCCAAGGGCTACACCATCGTGCTGGTCGAGCAGAACTTCCGCTTTGCCGCACCGCTGGCCGACCGCTTCTACGTGATGGAGCACGGCCGCATCGTCAAGCAGTTTGCGCAAAGCGAGCTGGCCGGCAACATGGGCATGCTGCAGGAATACCTCGGCGTCTGACGCTGAAACACGACCAGCCTTTTTACCGTTTTTTCGATTTCCCCACCCCGGTTCACCCCCATCCATAACAGGAGACACCATGAAACTCAAAACACTCGTTGCCGCACTCGCCGTCGGCCTCACCGGCGCCGCCTTCGCGCAAAACACCGGCCCGATCAAGATCGGCATCATCACCGACATGTCCAGCCTGTATGCCGACATCGACGGCCCGGCCGGCGCGGAAATGCTGAGGTGGGCCGTGCAGGACTTCGGCGGCAAGGTGCTGAACCGTCCTATCGAAGTGCTGAGCGCCGACCACCAGAACAAGGCCGACGTCGCATCGTCCAAGGCCCGCGAGTGGATCGACAAGGATGGCCTTCAGATGCTGATCGGCGGCACCAACTCCGGCACGGCGCTGGCCATGTCCAAGGTCACCACCGAAAAGAAAAAACCCTTCATCGCCATCGGCGCCGGCTCGGCCCGCCTGACCAATGAAGACTGCTCGCCTTACACCGTGCACTACGCCTATGACACGGTGTCGCTGGCCAAGGTGGCCGGATCCGCCCTGGTCAAGGCCGGCAACAAGAGCTGGTACTTCCTGACCGCCGACTATGCCTTCGGCTACTCGCTCGAAGGCGATGCTTCCAACGTGGTCAAAGCCAACGGCGGCACCGTGACCGGCGCCGTCCGCCACCCGCTGAACGCGTCCGACTTCTCGTCCTTCCTGCTGCAGGCGCAGTCTTCCAAGGCACAGATCCTGGCGCTGGCCAATGCCGGCGGCGACTTCACCAACGCCATGAAGGCCGCCAAGGAATTCGGCATCGGCAAGACCATGAAGGTCGCCGGCCTGCTGGTGTTCATCAACGACGTGCACTCCCTGGGCCTGGCCAACACCGAGGGCCTGCAGCTGGCCGACAGCTGGTACTGGAACCAGGACGACGCTTCGCGCAAGTTCGCCAAGCGCTTCTTTGACAAGTACAAACGCATGCCTTCCAGCCTGCAGGCCGCCGACTACTCGGCCACGATGAACTACCTGAAGGCCGTGCAAACTGCCGGCACCACTGACTCCGACAAGGTCATGAGCACGCTCAAGGGCATGAAGATCGACGACTTCTATAACAAGGGCCAGATCCGCGCCGACGGCCGCATGATCCACGACATGTACCTGTATGAAGTCAAGAGCTCCAAGAACTCCAGCACGCCATGGGACTACTACAAGACCATCGCCAAGGTGCCGGGCGACCAGGCCTTCACCACGGTGGCCGAATCCAAGTGCGCGGCCGTCAAGAAGTAAGCCGGTAACTGACGACAAAAAAGACGGAGAAGAGCGAGGGGTTCGGTCCAGCCGGTCATTCACGCAGAAATGCAGGAATGGCCGGCTGCTTCCTTGAACGGCCTCCCGCTCCCGCCACAATTAACGGTATTGGTGTCCTGACAGGTTCCCATGGAAATTTTCGGTATTCCCCTGCAAGCGTTTATGGGCCAGCTGATGCTGGGCCTGGTCAATGGCGCGTTCTACGCCATGCTGAGCCTGGGGCTGGCGGTGATTTTCGGCCTGCTGGGCATCGTCAACTTTGCGCACGGCGCGCTCTACATGCTGGGCGCGTTCGCCGCCTGGATCATGCTGGACCAGTTCGGCATGAACTACTGGTTCGCGCTGGTGCTGGCGCCGCTGACGGTCGGCATTCTCGGCGTCATCATTGAGCGGCTCTTCCTCAAACACCTGTACAAGCTGGACCCGCTCTACGGCCTGCTGCTGACCTTCGGCCTGGCGCTGGTGCTCGAAGGCGTGTTCCGCGAAATTTACGGCGTCTCCGGCCAGAACTACAACGTCCCCGACCTGCTGGCCGGCTCCATGGACCTCGGCTTCATGCGCCTGCCGATCTACCGCGCCTGGGTGGTGGTGATCTCGCTGGTGGTCTGCCTGGGCACCTGGTTCCTGATCGAGCGCACACGGCTGGGCGCCTACCTGCGCGCCGGCACCGAAAACGCGCCGCTGGTGCAGGCCTTTGGCGTCAACGTGCCCATGATGGTCATGCTGACCTACGGTGCAGGCGCCGCACTGGCAGGCCTGGCCGGCGTGCTGGCCGCGCCCATCATCCAGGTCAACCCGCTGATGGGCTCCAACCTGATCATCGTGGTGTTCGCCGTCGTCGTGATCGGCGGCATGGGCTCCATCCTCGGCTCGGTCATCACCGGCCTGGGCCTGGGCATCGTCGAGGGCCTCACCCGCGTGTTTTACCCTGAGGCTTCCAACATCGTGGTGTTTGTCATCATGGTCATCGTGTTGATGTTCCGGCCCGCCGGCCTCTTCGGAAAGGAAGCGTAATCATGAGCGCCCTCTCCACTAAAGCCGCCAACATGCTGCGCATCACCTACCTCGTCCTGCTGGCTTTTGCACTGGCTGCGCCCTTCCTGGGCCTGTATCCGGTGTTTGTGATGAAGCTGCTGTGCTTCGCGCTGTTTGCCTGTGCCTTCAACCTGCTGCTGGGTTTTACCGGCCTGCTGTCTTTCGGCCATGCGGCCTTCTTCGGCTCGGCGGCGTATGTCACCGGCTGGTTCATCAAGTCGCAAAACTGGACGCCCGAGCTCGGCCTGCTGGCCGGCGCGGTGGCGGCCGGGCTGATCGGCCTGCTGGTCGGCCTGGTGGCGATACGCCGCCAGGGCATTTACTTCGCCATGATCACGCTGGCGATTGCGCAGATGGTCTACTTCGTCTGCCTGCAAGCGAGCTTTACCGGCGGTGAAGACGGCCTGCAGGGCGTGCCGCGCGGCAAGCTGTTCGGCGTGCTGCCGCTCGAATCCGACATCTCGCTGTATTACGTGGTGCTGGCGGTGTTTGTGGCCTGCTTCCTGTTCATCTCGCGCATCGTGCATTCGCCCTTCGGCCAGGTGCTCAAGATGATCCGCGAGAACGAGCCGCGCGCCATTTCGCTGGGCTACAACGTCGATCGCTACAAGCTGCTGGCTTTTGTGCTGTCAGCCTCGCTGGCGGGTCTCGCCGGCTCGATGAAAACGCTGGTCATGGGTTTTGCCACGCTGTCGGATGTGCACTGGTCCATGTCCGGCGAGGTCATCCTGATGACGCTGCTGGGCGGCGTCGGCACTTTCTTCGGCCCCGTCATGGGCTCGGGCATCGTCATTGCGCTGCAGAACCTGCTGGCCGATAAAGTCGGCTCGTGGGTCACCGTGATCATCGGCGTGATCTTTGTGCTGTGCGTGCTGGCCTTCCGCAAGGGCGTGATCGGCGAGTTGCAGGCCTTCCTGGAGCGCCGCCGCAACGCCGCCAAGGCGGCATCGCAGCAAACCTGAGCAGCGACTACCGCCCACAAAAAAAGCGCGCAAGATTTGCGCGCTTTTTTATTAGGTGGTCAAACGATCAGGGGCCGTCGGTCGACAGCGCGTAGTTCACATGCTGCGGCACGACCAGCTGCCCCTGGCTGTTGGGCACCGCCTCGATATGGATCTGCGGCTGCGCCGCGGTCACGCTGCCGAAGATAGTGGCAAACGCAATGTCGGCCGCATCACGCCCTGTGGCGAAACGCACAAAACCCATGGGAATGGCTGTGCCCGAGGGGTCGAAGATGTACCAGCGCTCACCCAGGTAGACCTCCACATACGCGTGGAAATCCGGCGGGCCCAGCACCGGGTCGGCGCCGTAGTCCATGCCGCTGGCCATGCGCGCCGGCAGGCTGGCGGCGCGGCACAGCGCGATCATCAAATGCGCAAAATCGCGGCACACACCGACCCGTTCAATCAGGGTGTCGATCGCCGAGGTGGTGCTGTTGCTGGTGTTGCCCTGAAAGCTCACATGCTGCTGCACCCAGTCGCAAATCGCCTGCGCGCGGCTGTAGCCCAGCGGCAAATGGCCGAACTGGCTATTGGCGAGCGTGAGGAGCCGGTCCGACTGGCAATAACGGCTGGGATACAGGTAAGGCAGCACCTCGCCGGGCAGGGCGAGCGGGCCCAGCTCAGGCAGCGACGCCGGTTGCGCCTCATAGTGAATAAGCTCCACCACGGCCGTATAGCTCAGCGTGAAGTTGCCGGGCTGGGCGTGCACGCGCAGAAGCCGGCTTTGTGTGGCCGGGTCGGTGTAGCCGCTGGTGAGGACTGGCTGGCTCAGGCCCAGGGACTCCTGCACGACGATCTGCCGCGGTGTGTAAGCGGCCTGGAGGTTGAAGATGAAATCGGCGCCCGGCGCCATCACCTCGTAACTTAGCACGGTGGAAAACTCTAGCCTGACCATACGATGCCTTATGCCTTTTGCGTTGAGGGGATTGGCCCCGAAAAGGGCCGTATGTCTGTAGCGGCGGAAACCGCCTGCCATCAACTTCCATTAGGCGCGTAAAAAAAGCCTGCATTTGTCGTTGGCGAAATTTCCCGGGCGTGCCTGCCCACCGGGGCCGACATTGCGGCGTCGTCTGCACCTACAGCGGCAAGGGGTCTGCCAGTTTTTTGTATCCGCTATGCTTTTTATAGCTACCGGCCTAGATACACAAAGGGCTGGAGGCCGATTTCTTATAAATTCCCAGGCACACGAAACTCGCGCCGGTAGGCGGAAGGAGACGTCCCGAGCGTCGCCGCGAAATGCTGGCGCAGCGACACCGCCGAGCCAAAGCCCGCATCAACGGCGATCTGCTCCATCGAGCGGTCTGTCGTTTCAAGCTGGCGCTGCGCCAGCCCCAGGCGCTGGCTGGTGAGCCACTGGCCCACCGTGGTGCCCGTGACCTGCCGGAAATGCCGCGTGAAGGTGCGCCGGCTCATCAAGGCCCGCGCCGCCAGCGCATCCAGGCTGTGCGGCTGGCCCAGGTTTTTCTGCACCCACGCGAGGATGGCCGACAGCCGGTGGTCGGCGCCCGTGGCCGGCACAGGCTGCTCGACATACTGCGCCTGCCCGCCCTGGCGCTGTGGCGCCACCACCATGCGGCGCGCCACACGGTTGGCCACCTCGGCGCCGTAGTCCAGGCGCAGCACATGCAGGCAGCAATCGATGCCGGCCGCCGTGCCGGCAGACGTCAGCACATCGCCGTCGTCCACATACAGCACATCGGGCTGCAGGCGCACCTGCGGGTAGCGCGCGGCAAACTCGGTGGCCAGCGCCCAGTGCGTGGTCGCCGGCCGGCCGTCGAGCAAGCCAGCTTCAGCCAGCACAAACGCGCCCAGACACAGGCCCACGATGCGCGCGCCGCGCCGGTGCGCGGCTTGCAAGGCTTTGAGCAAGGCCTCGGGCGGGCGCTCCCTCGGGTCGCGCCAGGACGGCACCACGATGGTCTGCGCCTTTGCCAGCGCACCCAGGCCTTTTTGCACCTGGATGCCGAAGCCCGAGGTGGTGCGCAGCGTGCCGGGCTTTTCAGCGCACACCACCAGCCTGAAGCGCGGCTGGTCAGCGGCGGAAAAATCATTGCCGAACACCATGCAGGGCACCGACAGGTGAAAGGGGCTGATGCCATCAAACGCGACCACGGCCACCGAGTGGTCCTGGCCGGCGGTAGAAGAAGCGTTCCGGGTTGATTTGAGGGCGCGTGGCGACATGACCCGATTCTATCGAGTATTGACATTCGGGCCACTGTCTAAAAAACCCGCCCGGCACAACAATTCAGGCACCGAGCAACGCTTTAACTTTCAGAAAGCTTTTTATGACCCGCACCGATGCCAAAGCCCCGCGCCGCGCCCTTGTCGTGATCGACGTCCAGATGGAATATTTCAACGGCGGCCTGCTGATCGAATACCCGCCCGTGGCCCAGACCCTGCCCAACATCGGCCGCGCCATGGACGCCGCCCGCGCGGCCGGCATTCCGGTGGTGGTGGTGCAGCACAGCGAATCCGCCGCCGCGCCGGTGTTTGCCAAGGGCTCGGCCACCTGGGCGCTGCACGACACCGTGGCCAGCCGCCCGCGCGACCATTACATCGAAAAAGCCTGGCCCAGCGTCTACACCGGCACCGACTTTGCGCAGTGGCTGGAGCAACGCGGCATCGACACGCTCACCGTGATCGGCTACATGACGCACAACTGCGATGCATCCACGATTTTCGAAGCCACGCACCGCGGCCTGCATGTGGAGTTTTTACAGGACGCCACCGGCGCCCTGCCCTATGCCAATGAAGCCGGCCAGGCCAGCGCCGAAGAAATCCACCGCGTGTTCAGCGTCGTCTTCCACTCGCGCTTTGCCGCCGCCGGCTCCACCGATGCATGGATCACCGCCATCCAGGCCGGCGGCCGGCTGGAGAAGAACAATGTGCTCGCGTCGAACCACGCGGCGGTGGCCGCGCGCTGAGGGCGTAGGAGCTTAGTCCTCCAGCAAGCGCACCTTCACGCTCTTGCCCTTGACGCGGCCGGTGGAAAGCTTGTGCAGCGCATCGGCCGCGATGCGGCGGTCCACCGCGACATAGGTGGAGAACTCGTTGACGTTGATCTTGCCGACCTGCTCGCGGGTGAAACCGGCATCGCCGGTCAGCGCGCCCAGCACGTCGCCCGCGCGGATTTTTTCCTTGCGGCCGCCGACGATCTGCAGCGTCACCATGGGCGGCAACAGGGGCTCATTGCTGGCGGGCGTCAGTTCGCTCAGCTTGTGCCAGTCGGATTCGGCCTTCTGCAGCACCTCGATTTTCCCGACGTAGCCCATCTCGTCCATGCTGGCCAGGCTGATGGCCCAGCCCTCTTCATCGGCGCGGCCGGTGCGGCCGATGCGGTGGATGTGTACTTCGGCGTCCGGCGTCACATCGACGTTGATGACCATCGCCAGTTGCGCAATGTCCAGCCCGCGCGCGGCCACGTCGGTCGCCACCAATACGGAGCAGCTGCGGTTGGAGAACTGCACCAGCACCTGGTCGCGCTCGCGCTGCTCCAGCTCACCGAAGAGCGCCAGCGCGCTGAAGCCCTGCTCTTTTAAATAGGCCACCAGTGCGCGGCACTGTGACTTGGTGTTGCAAAACGCCAGCGTGCTGGCCGGGCGGAAGTGCCGCAGTACTTGCGCGACGGCGCCCAGGCGGGCTTCATCGTGGTCGCTGTCGGGCACCTGGTACCAGCGCTGCTGGATCTTGGTTTTTTCATGCTGGGCCTGCACCGTGATGGTTTGCGGCGTCTTCATGAACTGCTGGCTCAGCTTGGCGATGCCTTCGGGATAGGTGGCCGAGAACAGCAGGGTTTGCCGCTCTTTCGGGCACTGCTTGGCGACGGTGACGATGTCCTCGAAGAAGCCCATGTCCAGCATGCGGTCGGCTTCATCCAGCACCAGGGTGTTCAGCGCTTCCAGCGTCAGATTGCCGCGGGCCAGATGGTCCATGATGCGGCCGGGCGTGCCCACCACGATGTGCGCGCCGTTTTCCAGGCTGGCGGTCTGGTTGCGCAGCGGCACACCGCCGCACAGCACCACGACCTTGGTGTTTTCTTCGGCCCGCGCCAGGCGGCGGATCTCGGTCGCTACCTGGTCGGCCAGCTCGCGCGTGGGGCACAGCACCATGGCCTGCACGGCAAAGCGGCGCGCATTGAGGTTGGCCAACAGCGGGATGGCAAAGGCGGCAGTCTTGCCGCTCCCGGTTTTGGCCTGGGCGATCAGGTCTTTACCCAGCAGCGCGACAGGCAGGCTGGCTGCCTGGATGGGCGTCATGCTGAGGTAGCCGAGCTGCTTGAGGTTGGCCAGCACAGCGGGCGTCAGGGGCAGGCTGGCGAAGTCGGTGCTGCCGGCGGAGGAAGGGGAGGAAGGGGAACTCATCCCCCATTATCGGCTTCGCCTCTAAAAGGGGGGTTTCAGCGATGGTTAAACACCGGCCGGCGCTTCTCCACAAAGGCCGCCGTACCCTCACGCGCATCCTGCGACGCCGCCGCGATCATGAACTGCGCAGCCTCGATCGCCAGGCCTTCGTCGATAGATACGTTGAGGCCGCGCGTCACCGCGCGCAGCGAGGCCGTCACCGCCACGGCGGAGTTGGCGGCGATCAGGTCTGCCATACGCAAACACGCCGGCAGCAAGTCAGGGGCGGGCACTACGTGGTTGATGAGGCCGATCAGCAAGGCCTCTTCTGCACTGATGGCCTCTCCGGTCAGGATCATTTCATTGGCGCGCTTGCGGCCGATGTGCCGCGGCAGGCGCTGCGTGCCGCCAAAAGGCGGCGGAAAGCCGAGGCGGATTTCGGGCTTGGCAAAGCGGGCATGCTCCGCCGCGATCGCCAGGCTGCACGCCTCCATGGTTTCGCACCCGCCGCCGAAAGCCATGCCGTTGACGGCCGCGATGATGGGTTTGGAATAGTTCTCGATGCGGCGCGTCATGGCCTGGCCGCGCATGACGAAGTTGCGGTACGCCGCTTCGGGCGACGCGGCGATATCAGGCGCGAAGCCGGCAATATCGGCACCGGCGCTGAAGGCCTTGTCGCCCCGCCCCGTCAGCACCAGGCAACGCACACTGTCGTCGCGCTCCAGTGCGTTCAGCCGGTCCATCAATTCGTCGATCAATTCATAACTGAGTGCATTCAGTTTTTCGGGACGATTCAGGGTGAGCACCACGTGCTGGCCATGGCGTTCGGTTTCTATCAGCATGCGGCCTCCAGAAGACTCCGGGGAAAAGCGCCGGATGATGAAAGTGACAGCACGCCGCAACCGCGCGGGGCGCCCACAAAGTAGGTCGCGGCCTGCGGCGTGACAAAAGACTGGCCGCTCTCCAGCACAACGTCGCTGTCGGGGCCCAGCCCGGCCAGCGCATCGCTGGTGATCCAGAGCGTGCCTTGGGCGCAGGTCAGGGCCTGGCCGCGCGGCAGGCGAAAGCGTTTCGGGATGGGCCCGAGCTTCAATGGGGTTTGTGGGGCGTGCATGGCGGACTCCTTGAAAAGTGTGGTTTGATTCTTCAACGGAGCCGGCCCGCGTGGCCGGATGGTTTGTCATCCGGGGTATTCCAATCGTTCATGCCATGCTGAGTCCTTCCTCCTCCCACGCCCTGCGTGCCATGTCGCTCGACGCCATACGCGGCTTTGAATCGGCTGCGCGCCACTTAAGCTTTACAGCGGCCGCCGAAGAGCTGTGCATCACGCAATCCGCGGTGAGCAAACAGGTCAAAAGCCTGGAAGACGCGCTGGGCACGGCCTTGTTCCTGCGCGGCGGAAAAGGGCTGAGCCTTACGCCCGAGGGCCGCCAGCTGTTTGAGGCGGCCCGTGCCTCGCTGGCGCAGCTGGCTTCGGCGGTGGACCGCTTGCTGGCGGCAGACAGGGTGTCAGTTTCAGTCTCGACAACGCCGTCATTTGCCGCGCTGTGGCTGGCGCCCAAGCTCGCGCAATTTCAACAACTGGAGCCCGCCATCGACGTGCGCGTCGACGCCTCGGAAGCGCGGGCCAACCTGGAGCGCGAAGGCCTGGATATGGCTGTGCGCCTGAGCCCGGTGCAGCCCGGTGAGCCCGGGCCGCCGTTCCTGTTGCAGGAGCAGGCCCTGCTGGTCGCAACACCGGCCCTTGCGGCGCGCATCAAAACGGCTGACGGCATCCTGCGCACCTCACTGCTGGTGTACTACGACCCGGCCACGCGCTTTCCGTGGATGTCATGGCCGGCCTGGTACGAGCGCCTGGGCCTGCAGCAATCGGCGCAGCAACCGTGCCTCTATTTTTCGCAGTACGAGCACGTTCTGACCGCCGCCGTGCAGGGCGCCGGCATTGCCATAGGACGCACGCCGTTGGTGTTGCCGCTGCTGCGCAGTGGCCAGCTTGAGGTGGTCCTGCCCGGCGAGACGGTCCCGGGCCTCGGTTACCGCATCGTCATCTCGGCGCACAGCGCTGAACGGCCGGCGGTACAGAAATTTCGTGCCTGGCTGGAGCGCGAACTCGCCCTCGAAGCCATCGGCTGAGGCAATTGCGTAAAAACTACTGAGCGCTGCCAGATCATCACCAGTCCCCACGACCGCTCGCCCTGAGGCATCGAAGGGCTGGTGTGCCACAGTGGCTTCGATACGCCGTCAGGCGTACCCTGTCCTGAGCCTGTCGAAGGGTCAGCCCGAACGGTGTGGTGTTCGGAGCTACCGGAAGATCAAACAGTCCAAGCGCCCGTGGTCTCGAGTACCGGTGAGAGTTCCGCTTCACCCCAACGCAAAGGCAGCGAATTTTCCACCAGCCGCATGGACTGCACCTTGAAGCGCAGCAGGCGCTGCGCGCCGGTGAAGACCTCGACCTCCGGGCCGTCCCAGATAATTTCGGCCGTGACGGCCAGGTACAGCAGGTCTCCGTTGTCGAAGTCGGCAAACAGCAAGCCGGCGCGCGGGTTCACCGCGATATTGCCCAGCGTGTTGAAGAAAAAATTACCGAAAAAGTCCGGCATGGTGAGCGTGCCGTCGGCATCCACCCGCACAAAGCCAGGCTTGCCGCCGCGGTGCGACACATCCACACCGCCGGCACGGCCGGCCTGTTCATCATCGCCCTTGTAAGCGGTGGCGATGAAAAGGGTGTCGGCCAATTCGATCATGCGGCGTGCTGCGTCGTTCAGCTGGGGGGATTCATGTACCACCGGTTTGGCCGATAGCGCCTGGTCAGCATAGACAGGCTCACGCGCCTGGATGTACTTGGGGCAGTTGCCGAAACTCTGGCTCACCTCCACCGCAAAGCCTGACGCGCTGAGCCCGCGCACGATGCCGTTCATGCGGTTGCGCCGGCGGGTATGCGGCTCCAGGCCCAACAGGCCGATGGGCGCGCCGTCAACCAGCGTGCCTTGCAAGGGATCACCCGCCAGGGGCTGTGCGCGCAGCACCAGGTGATGCGCATCGGGCGAGTGGATAAAGCCGGGCGGCTGGGCCAGCATCGACGCCCAGGGCTGGCCGGCGCCGTCTACCGTGCCGGCCACGATAAACGGCAGCTGCTCAAAAAACTCGCGGTGCTGGTCGGGCATGAAGTCGCGGATCACACGCGGGCCGATTTCCGCCATGCGCGCGCGCACAGCCGCGCCCACGCGGGCCTGCACCGCGCGCTCGCCTTCGTGAAAAGTTGCGGTGGTCATGCTGCCAACCCTACCGGTGTTCTGACCATGGGCACAAAGCGCGGCAAGGCTTCGATGCGTGCCAGCCAGGCGCGCAGCTTGGGATAAGCCTCCAGCGACACGTTGCCTTCGGGCGCGTGCGCCGCATAGCTGTAGTTGGCGATGTCGGCCAGCGTCGGTGTGCTGCCCGCCAGAAACGCGGACTGGCCGAGCTGCTGCTCCATCACCGCGAACAGGGCGTGGGCGCGTTCAATCGCCTCGGGGCTTTCGGGGCGCTTGAACAGCTGGATCACACGCGCGGCAGCGGGGCCGTAGGCGAGCTGCCCGGCCGCCACCGAGAACCAGCGCTGCACGGCCGCGGCGGCCAGCGGGTCGCGCGGTAGCCACTGGTCGGCGTCCGGCGCATAACGTGCATTGAGGTAGACGAGGATGGCATTGGAGTCGGCCAGCGTGACGTCACCATCCTGGATCACCGGCACCTGGCCGAAAGCGTTCATCGCCAGGAAGGCCGGTGTTTTGTGGCCTTTGGCAGCCAGGTCGATTTCGATGCGCTCAAAGGGCAGGCCCAGCAGCGATAGAAAGAGTTCCACCCGATGCGAGTGGCCGGAGATGGCGACACGGTGCAGGCGTATGGGCTGGGCCGGCGTGGCTTTGGCGATGGGTGTGCTCATGGTTGGTCTTTCGGGTTATGGGCTGGGCTGTATGGAATGGGTCTGTCAGGGATGGATTCTGTTTGAACCGTTAATCTGAATAAATGGCTGAAATCAGATTTAACTAATCCGATTAATGGATTAATAAGCGCAACAGGCGTAGCATCTCGCCCATGGACAAACTCAAGGCCATGCAGGCTTTCATTCACATTGCCGAACAAGGCAGCCTGACCGCCGCGGCGCAGGTCATGGAGTCGTCGCTGCCCGCCATGGTGCGCACGCTGGCCGGCTTTGAGGCTGAGCTGGGCGTGCGGCTTTTCAACCGCACCACACGGCGCATCTCGCTCACCGAAGAAGGCCGGCGCCACCTGGAAAGCTGCCGCCAGGTGCTGACCGCGCTGGCCGATGCCGAGGCGGCGCTCTCGGCCGACGCGGCCGAGCCCGCCGGCCACCTCACCATCACCGCGCCCATGCTGTTTGGCGAAATGCATGTGGCGCCCGCCGTGACGCGTTTTGTGCAGCACCACGACAAGATGCGCTGCTCCATGGTGCTGCTGGACCGCGTGGTCAACTTGCTCGAGGAAGGCATCGATGTGGGCATCCGCATCGGCGAGCCCGAAGACTCCAGCCTGGTGGCGCAAAACGTGGGCTACATCCGCCGCCTGGTGGTGGCCAGCCCGGCCTGGCTGCGCCGCCATGGCGTGCCCAAACACCCCAAAGACCTGCTCAAGGCCAACTGCGTGCGCATCACCGAGCATTCCCCCACGTGGGGACCGTTCATCGACCAGGGCCGGCCCCTGCGCCTGGCCGTCAGTGGTAATCTGGAGTTCAACCAGATCGCGCCGGCCGTGGCGGCGTGTGTGGCGGGGGCGGGCCTGGGTTCATTTTTCTCGTACCAGGTGGCGCCGTTTTTGAAGACAAAGCAGCTGCGCACCGTGCTGCAGGATTTCGAGCCGCCGCCCCGGCCCATCAACCTGGTCTATCCGCACGCCCGGCTGCTGCCCATGCGCACACGGGTGTTCATCGAGTGGATGAAAAAGGAACTCCGGGAGTTCCAGTCTTGAGAGCCGGCAATCAGGCACCAGATAGCCAACACAGTACAAACACAGTAAATAGAAGACAGCAGAACAAGGAATACAGCGCATGCAGACTTTTGACTTTGACCTTTTTGTGATCGGCGGCGGCAGCGGCGGTGTGCGCGCGGCGCGCATGTCGGCCCAGCGCGGCGCACGCGTGGGCCTGGCCGAAGTCGCCGCGATGGGCGGCACGTGTGTGAACGTGGGCTGCATCCCGAAAAAGCTCTACAGCTATGCCGCGCATTACGGCGACAGCTTTGAAGAGTCGCACGGCTTCGGCTGGGTCGGCGAAAAACCGGTGTTCGACTGGGACCTGCTCAAGGCCAACCGCGCGCGCGAGATTGCACGGCTCAACGGCATTTATGTGCAGCTGCTCGAAACCGCCGGCGTAAAGATCATCAAGGGCTGGGCGCGGCTGCTGGATGCGCACACCGTCGAGGTCGACGACCAGAAGTTCACCGCCAAACACATCCTGGTCTCCACCGGCGGCACCGCCACCGTGCCGGCCGTGCCGGGGCGTGAGCATGTGGTGACCTCCGACCACATGTTTGACCTGAATCCCTTCCCCAAACGTTTGCTGGTGGTGGGCGGCGGCTACATCGCCAGCGAATTCGCCTCCATCTTCAACGGCCTGGGGTCAGAAGTGACGCAGGTGCATCGCGGCGACAAGCTGCTCACGGGTTTTGACGACGACGTGCGCCGCTTTATCGGCGCCGAGATGAGCAAAACCGGCATCAAGCTGCAGTTCAACTCACACGTCGCGGCCATCACGAAGACCGGCTCGGGCCTGCAGGTTGAACTCAAAGAGGGCGGCGTGAGCCTTGAAGTCGACACCGTGCTGTATGCCACGGGGCGTGTGGCCAATGCCAACGGCATCGGCCTTGAAGCCGCCGGTGTGACAGTCAACGCCGCCGGTGCGATCCAGGTGAATGACCAGTACCAGACGTCGGTACCGTCGATTTATGCATTGGGCGACGTGACGGCCCGCCTGCAGCTCACACCGGTGGCAACCGGCGAAGCCATGGTGGTGGTCGACCAGCTCTTCGGCCCCGCCGCCGGCAAGAAGCCGCGCAATATGAGCTATGAGTTTGTGCCGACGGCCGTCTTCACCCACCCCAACATCGGCACCGTCGGTTATTCGGAAGCCGATGCGCGCAAAAAATTCGGCAAGGTCACGGTGTTCCGCGCCGACTTCAAGGCGCTCAAGCACACGCTGAGCGGCAGCACCGAACGCACGCTGATGAAGCTGCTGGTCGAAGACGCCACCGACCGCGTGGTGGGCCTGCACATGGTAGGCCCCGACGCAGGTGAAATCGTGCAGGGCTTCGCGGTTGCCATGAAGGCTGGCGCCACCAAGGCGATCTTTGACAGCACCATCGGCATTCACCCCACTGTGGCCGAAGAGTTCGTGACGATGCGGGATCCGGTCAAGGACTGAGTTCAGCGTGCTTTAAGAACGACTAACGGAGAGAAAGAAAAATGAGATTGCTGATTGCGCTGATTCTTCCGTGGCTGACTTTTTTTACCATCGGGCGGCCGTTTGCAGGCATTTTTTGCCTGCTGCTGCAGATCACCCTGATCGGCTGGTTGCCGGCCACGATCTGGGCCGTTTATGCACTGAGCCAGTACAAAACGGACCAGAAAATCAAGGCGGCGATGGCCGGCCAGGGCCGGGCCTGAGCAACCCGCCCGCGGGCTGCGCTCAATCCGTGTCGGCGTCGCTGTCGTCGGCTGCTTCCGCATCCGGCTCGCGGTCTTTCAGCCGCGCCGCCAGGCGTTCGCGAAGAGCGCCGGCTTCGTCCAGGAACTGCGGCACCGGCACCGCCGGCGCCATGCGCAACGACGGCGGGTAGATGGTGGACAGATAAAGCTTGTTGGACAGGCGCTTGTTCTGCAGCCAGTTGGTGCCCAGCATGGCCACAATGCCCAGCACCGCCACACCTGCCACCAGCCCGGCCAGGCCGCGGCGGCGTTGCGGCACGATGACCGTCAGGTGCACATAAATGGCCACCGCGGCGCCCAGCAGCGCCAGCTGCACTTCATAACGCGCCAGGCTTTCCAGCGAGAACATGAAAGCCAGCAAACCGGCCAGCGCCGAAACAAGCTGTATCGCCAGCGCACTGGCGCACGCGATGCGCACATGCCGCCAGAACTGCAGGCGGTGCGTAAAGAGTTTGGTGGCCAGCGCCCACAAGCCCGCCCATACGGCGGTGCCCATCGCGACGGCCGCGATCAGCCCAGGCAACTGCCGCGCCAATTGGGAAGGCTCGGTCAGTGTCAGCCACGACTGGCCCACCACCAGCGCCAGCATGCCCAGCACAGCCAACACCGTCCAGGCGACGGTGCGCCAGGGGAAATGCGGCAGCGGCTCTTCAACGGCTATGGGTTCGTCGGCCAGGCGCAAGCCGAGCTTCAGCCGCCCCAGGGTCAGCGCTTCGCCGGCAGGCCAGTTGAACTGCGCGCCCTGCCCATGCTGGGTGCGGCCCAGCGCCACACCATTGCGTGTGTCCAGCACCTGCACGGTGACGCCGCCCTCGGGTGTGCGGTCTATGCGCAGGTGTTCACCTGCCACATGGCTGTCGTCCAGCACCAGGTCGGCCGTCAGCGCGCGGCCCAGGGTGACGGGCCAGTGCCGCACATCGAAGCGGGCTACCACAGCGCCGTTGCGGTCGGTGGCCTGCAAGAGGCCCAGGATGGCTGCGCTCATGGTGCGGCCTCCCACTTGAACCCGGCAAGGTAATGCGCGACCAGCTTGAGGCCGTTGTCAAAACTCACGCCCTGCGCATCCATGCGGCCCTGCACGCCGCGCACGGACTGGTTGACCGACATGGTCAGCACCGACACGTCATACAGGCCCGGCAGCTTGCGGTAGGCGCTCATGCAGACCACGGCGCGCATCGGCATGCCGCCGGTTTCGATGAAGCGCTCCGAGCACTCGGCCGGCGTGGCCTTGCGCGAGCCCCGGGTGGCGAAGTATTCGTTGGCAAAGCTTTGTGAGTACATCGCAGAAAACCGCAGGGGGCCCAGCTTGGGCGCGTTGTAGGCCTCGTAGCGCAGGCGAATAAAACCGGTGTTGAAATCGCCGGCAAACACATGGCTGTCGATCTGGCAGTCGGTGCGTTCGAGGTCGAAGGCCTTGAAGTCAGGCGCACGCCCGCGGCCCCAGCAACGGGCCAGCGCATCGTCGGGCACCGGCACGCTGTAGCCGCCGTGTTTTTGCGCGGTCAGCGGCGCGGCGGTGAAGCGTTGTGTCAGCAGCGCCTGGTGTTCGGCCAGCTGGCGCGCCACTTCGGCATGCGCCGGCTTGGTAATGGGCTTGGCCGATGCGGACCTGGCCAGCAGGGCCTGGGCAAATTCGGCGGGGATGAGAAAGCTCAGCAAATCGCCGTCCAGCCGCTTGGACACATTGACGCCGACCACCTGGCCTGCGTCGTCGAGCGCGGGGCCGCCGCTCATGCCGGGATTGAGCGCGCCGCCGAAAAAGATGCGCGGGTAAAAGCTGCGCTGCACCAGGCCGTTGTAGGTGCCCTCGGTCACGGCGAAGCCGATGTCCAGCGGGTTGCCGAGCGAGTAGATGCGCTCGCCGCGCGCCAGCGGCCTGTCGGCCCCGCGAAAGGCCAGCTGCGGCATGCCGGTGGCGGGCGCCTTCACGCGCAGCAGGGCCAGGTCGTTGCGCACATCAAAGGCCAGCAGTTCAACTTCGGCCTCCTTGCCGTCGACCGGCACGTAAACGCCGCGGTAGCGCTCGGGCTCCAGCGCGAGCTGGCTGGCCACGTGGAAGTTGGTGATGATGAGGCCGTTGGCCGAGACAAAAAAGCCCGAGCCCACACTGGCCTGGGTGTTGGAGTTGCGCAGCAGGGTGCGTATCTGCACCAGCTTGTCGCGGGTTGTTTCGTAGGCTCGTTGGGCGTCGCGGGAGATTTGGGCCGGGGCCGCGGCAGGTGCGGTGGCTGCTGCCGGGGCGCCGCGTGCGGGCGCTGGCGCCTGGGCGTGGGCTGCCTGCAAGGACAGCAGGCCCGCAACGGCAGCCAGAAGGGCGCGCCTTAAATGCCTTGATGGCGTGGAATGGTTCATCGATGCATTCTAGGGCGCGGCCATTACGTTTGCCGCACAATGAGGGCATGCCCCGGTTCCACCGCTCGTCCCCTTCAACACAAGGAATTTGCATGCGCCGTCTGCTCAACAACGCACTCCTGCTGATCACGGTCTTCACAGCCGGCGCAGCACAGGCGTCTTCACCGGATGCCTGGTCTGCGCATGACAAGGAAGTCGCTGCCGCCTGCGTGAAAGCCAGCGGCCTGAAGAACGCCAAACCCGCTGGCCAGCCCATGGCCTATGACGACAGTGTGGGCATGACGGCCTTGCTGGTGGCCGGCCGCTACCCGCAGGCGCACATGAAGAACCGGCCGGGCCGCGTGCTCTGCCTGTTCGACCGCAAAAAACGCGAAGCCGCCGTCACCGAAGCCGACCAGCTCAGCCTGGCACCGGCCACCCCGTCTAAAACCAAGAAGTAAACGAAGACATGCCCTACCTCCCTCCTTTCATCGCCCCTACCCGATACAAAGACCCGGCCGCCGCGCTGGCCCAGGTTCGTGCCATTTACGACCAGCAGATCGCCCACCTGCGCGATGCGATGCAGCGTTATGTGGCCGGCGAAACCCTGCCCGGCCATGTGCGCGCCTGCTACCCCTTCGTGCGCATCCACACCGACACGGTGGCCCGCGCCATCCTGGAAACACCGGACATTTCGCAACTGAGCTTCGGCTTCGTCGCCGGGCCCGGCCGCTTTGAAACCACGCTGACGCGGCCCGACCTGTATGGCAATTACTACCTGGAGCAGTTCCGCCTGCTGATGCAGAACCACGATGTGGAGCTCGAGATCGGCACCAGCACGCAGCCCATCCCCATCCATTTTTCGTTTGCCGAAAACGACCACATCGAAGGCAGCATGGATGCGTCTCGCCGCATGCTGATGCGCGACGTGTTCGACCTGCCCGATCTGGGCGCGATGGACGACGGCATTGCCAACGGCACGTATGAACCCCTGCCCGGCGAACCGCAGCCGCTATCGCTGTTCACCGCGGCCCGTGTTGACTATTCGCTGCAGCGCCTGCGCCATTACACGGGCACCTCGCCGCACTGGTTCCAGAACTTTGTGCTGTTCACCAACTACCAGTTCTACATCGACGAGTTTGTGCGCCTGGGCCATGAAGCAATGGCCGACCCCAACAGCGAGTACATCGCCTTCATCGAGCCCGGCAATGTGGTGACGCGCCGCACCGGCCTGCCTGCGGCGCCCGGCGACGAGCTCGGCGTGCAGCCGCCGCGTCTGCCGCAAATGCCGGGCTACCACCTGCTGCGCGCCGACCGCACCGGCATCACCATGGTCAACATTGGTGTCGGCCCGGCCAACGCCAAGAACATCACCGACCACATTGCGGTGCTGCGCCCGCACGCCTGGATCATGCTGGGCCACTGCGCCGGCCTGCGCAACAGCCAGCAGCTGGGCGACTACGTGCTGGCCCACGGCTATGTACGTGAAGACCATGTGCTGGACGAAGAGCTGCCGCTGTGGGTGCCGATCCCCGCGCTGGCCGAAATCCAGAAGGCGCTGGAGCAGGCGGTGGAAGACGTGACACAGGCCGTCGGGCCGGACCTCAAACGCATCATGCGTACCGGCACGGTAGCCTCTACCGACAACCGCAACTGGGAACTGCTGCCCGGCAACCAGCCGCAGCGCCGCTTCAGCCAGAGCCGCGCGGTGGCGCTCGACATGGAAAGCGCAACGATTGCCGCCAACGGTTTTCGCTTTCGCGTTCCCTATGGAACGCTTCTGTGCGTCAGCGACAAACCGCTGCACGGCGAGATCAAGCTGCCCGGCATGGCCAACCACTTCTACCGCGAGCGCGTAGACCAGCACCTGCGCATCGGCATACGCGCTGTCGAGTTGCTGCGCGCCGAAGGCATCACCCAGCTGCACAGCCGCAAGCTGCGCAGTTTCTCGGAAGTGGCCTTCCAGTAATGCCACCGGCCCAGCCTGCTATTGCTATGTTTTGTATAGCAAGAAGTCAATGCAGGTATTGGGCTGGAGGCCTATTTCATATATAAACTCGCCAGACACCATGGACCCGCAGCCGCCCCTCATCCTGATCACCGCACCCACCCACGGCGTCGAGATCGACCTGATCTACGCCAGCGACAAGAACTTCACCGGCAAGGTGATTTATGAAAGTGCGCTGTGTTTTTTGCACCCGCAGGCCGAAGCCGGCTTGCGCAAGGCCATCGCCGCAGCGCGGGGCATGGGCTTTCAGCTGAAGATCTTTGACGCCTTCCGGCCCCAGGAGGCGCAAGAGGCGCTGTGGGCCGTGGCGCCCAACCCGGCCTACATCGCCGACCCGGCCAAAGGCTCCAACCACACGCGCGGCGTGGCCGTTGACCTCACCCTGGTGGGCGCCGACGGGCAGGCGCTGGACATGGGCACGCCGGTCGACACCATGAGCACGGCGTCGCACCACTTTCATGCCGCGCACCCGGTGGAGATCCAGCTCAACCGCATGAAGCTGTTGACCATCATGCTGGAAGCGGGCTTTGTGCACCACCCGAATGAATGGTGGCACTACCAGTTGCCGGACGCGAAACAGTTTCCGCTGATTGACAGCCACGCCTTCATGCACTGCGCGGCGCGCGCTGATACCGCGCAGGCTTAAAGCGACCGGGGAGGCTGTGGCGTTTCGTTGAGGGACGCGTCGGGCCCAGGCGTGCCGGCGATCTCGGCCCGCATCAGCGGCAAATACTGCGGGTATTCGCGCTGCATGAAGTCCACCAATGCTTCGCGCACCTTGCAACGCAAGTCCCAGTTCAGGCTGGAGTTGCCCGAGGTCACCAGCACGCGCAACTGCATGCTGCGCTCGCCCGCCTCTACCACCTGCAGCAGGCACAAACGCTTGTCCCACTCGGGCGCGGCTTCGCAGGCGCGGCGCGCGGCCTGGCGCAGCGGCTCCAGCGGCATGCGGTAATCCACCCACACAAACACCGTGCCGATGATCTGCGCGCTGCTGCGCGTCCAGTTCTGGAAAGGATTCTCGATAAACCACTGCAGCGGGATGATCAGGCGCCGCTCGTCCCAGATCTTGAGCACCACATACGTGCCGGTGATTTCTTCCACGCGGCCCCACTCGCCCTGCACGATGAGCACGTCGTCGATGCGCAGCGGCTGGGCCAGCGCCAGTTGCAGGCCGGCAATCAGGTTGCTGAACACCGGCCGTGCCGCGATACCAGCCACGATACCGATCACACCAGCCGAGGCCAGCAGGCTGGCGCCCACCTGCCGCGCACCGGGAAAAGTCATCAGCATCAGCGACAGCCCCGCCACCAGCACCATGAAGCCGGCGGTGCGCGACAGCAGCCGCGTCTGCGTGTGGATGCGGCGCGCGTTGAGGTTGTCCTCAACCTCGACCGAATGCTGGCCGATGACGCCCTGGGCGACGCCGTCGATGGCGCGCAGCGCGAGCCAGGTGAGCGTGGCCAGCAGCAGCAAGGCATTGCCGTGGCGCACCTGCGAGATCAGCGGCAGCGCATCGGGCGCGGCCTGCCAGACGGCCTGCAGCGCAATCAGCGGCAGCACAAAACGTGTGGGCCGCCAGCTGCGGCGCGCCACCGCGCTGGAGATGGGCAGGTTGCGTGTGAGGCGCCAGATCACCGCAGCGCCAACGCGGTGCACCACCAGCGCCAGCACCACCGCCAGTGCTGCAGAGATCAACACACGCCAGGAGGAGTCTTCCAGAAGATGAAGTTCGTTGAGATTCATCAATGAAGGACTTCGGTCATGGCCTCAAGTTCCCTGCAGGCGGTTATCCGGCCTTGCGCGGCTTGACGAGCCCCGCAGCCATCCTGGCATTGACGCGCGCGTTCTCCACGTCGGCATCAAAGGCCAGCGCCACGCCCATGCGGCGCTTCACAAAACTCTCGGGTTTGCCGAACAGGCGGATGTCGGAGTTGGGCACGCGCAGCGCCTCGGCCACGCCGTCGAACACGATGCCCTGCGCATCCACGCCGCCGTAAATCACGGCGCTGGCGCCAGGGCTCTTGAGGGCGGTGTTGACGGGCAAGCCCAAAATGGCGCGCGCATGCAACTCGAACTCGTTTTGCCACTGCGTGCACATCGTGACCATGCCGGTGTCGTGCGGGCGCGGGCTCACTTCGCTGAACCAGACGTCGTCGCCCTTGACGAACAGTTCGACACCAAAAAGCCCCTGGCCGCCGAGGTTGTCTGTCACGGCCTTGCAGATGTCGCGGCTCTTTTTGAGCGCGGCCTCGCGCATCGGGTGCGGCTGCCAGCTTTCGACATAGTCGCCGCTCACCTGGATATGGCCAATGGGTTCGCAGAAATGGGTTTCAATTTTCCCGTCAGCGCCGACAGCGCGCACGGTGAGCTGGGTGATCTCGTAGTCGAAGTCGATAAAACCTTCGACGATCACGCGGCCGTGGCTCACGCGGCCGCCGGCCATGGCGTAGTCCCAGGCTTTCTTCACGTCGTCAGGGCCGGCGATCTTGCTCTGGCCCTTGCCCGACGAGCTCATCACCGGTTTGACGATGCAGGGATAACCGATTTTGGAATCAATGGCGGCCTGCAGCTCCTGCAGCGAATCGCAGAACACGTAAGGGCTGGTCGGCACGCCCAGCGTCTCGGCCGCCAGGCGGCGAATGCCCTCGCGGTCCATGGTCAGCCGCGCGGCGCGGGCTGTGGGGATCACACGCACGATGCCCGCCGCTTCCAGCTCTTCGAGCATGGGAGTGGCAATCGCCTCGATCTCGGGCACGACCAGGTCGGGCTTTTCCTTTTCAATCAGGGCCTTGAGCTGGGCCGGGTCGCTCATGGTGATGGTGCGCGCATGGTGGGCCACCTGCTGACCCGGGGCGTTGTCATAGCGGTCGGTGGCGATCGTCTCCACCCCCAGGCGCTGCAGCGCGATCAGCACCTCCTTGCCCAGCTCGCCGGAGCCGAGCAGCATGACTTTGGTGGCGTGGGGGGACAAAGGGGTTCCGAAGATGGTCATAAGCGCTGTATTGGATGAGGGGGTCAGACGGAAAAGGGACGAGGGCGAGGGACGAGAGCCGCCGGGCGGGCGCCGCTGGCACTTACTTTACTGCACGGGGCCGGCGCGACCGGGTAGGACATCGCCCTTCCTGCCATCTCAGCCCTTACAGCCCGCCTTTCCCCTGCAAACCACCGGCCCATTGCAATCAGATGATAATTATTCTCAACTAGAACGATCCACCCCAGCCGCACGCGATGTGCCGCCGCCTGAAAGACACCATGTCCACCACACCCTCATCCTCACCATCGACCGAAGCCGCACCGCGCAAACGCCGCCCGCCGCGCCGCGTGCAGGTCACGCGCGTTGAAACGCTCAGCCCGCTGATGCGCCGCATCACCCTGCAGGGCGCGGAGCTCGAAGGTTTTGAGGTGAACGATCCGGCTTGCTACATGAAGCTGATTTTTCCGGAGCCCGGCCAGACCGAGCCCGAGCGCCCGTTGCCCGACGGCCCGCGGCCGAAATCCATGCGCACTTACACGCCGCTGGCGGTGCGCAACGATGTGCACGAGGTCGATGTCGATTTTGTGCTGCACGGCGACGGCCCTGCCTCCACCTGGGCCGCACAGGCGCAACCGGGCCAGGTGCTGTTTTTGATGGGCCCGGGGCCGGGCTACAAGCTCGCACTCGATGCGCCCACGCATTTCCTGATCGGCGACGACAGCGCCCTGCCCGCGTTTGAAACCATTCTGGCCAGGCTGCCTGCTAGCGCCCAGGCCAAGGTGCTGGTCGAGGTAGTGGATGCCGCTGAAGAGCGCGCGCTGCAAAGCCCCGCCAAAGTAGACGCGCAATGGGTCGCCCGCGGCGCAGACAACAACCAGGCTGGCCAGGCACTGGAAGCGGCCCTGCGCAAAGCCGGTGCGCCCGCAGGCGATGCCCGTATCTACCTGGCCTGCGAAGCCGCCGCCATGCGCCGCATCCGCACGTTGCTGATTGAAGAGCTGGGCGTGGAGCGCAGCCGCATCGTGGGGCGTGGGTACTGGAAGCTGGGCACCGTCAATCATCCGGATCACGATTACGGTGAGGATTGAGCCCCCACGGTCGCTCACTTTGTGTAGCTCCCTGCCCCCCGAGGGGGCCGCCCGCCTGTGGCCCGGCAAAGCCGGTTCCACGGCTCATGCTGGGTTGAAGAGTTGGGGTGCAGCTCTTCACTCGAGAGAAAAACCGACCTCTAGCCCATACCAGTCATGGACTTTCAGCTATCTATTTAATAGCAAACAGCCGCACCCCGACTCACAGGTCGAAGAACACCGTTTCCTTGTCACCCTGCATATGGATGTCAAAGCGGTACACCGGCCCGGCGCCGGTTACCTCGCGCTTCGCCACCAGCGTCCCACGCCGCGCCGCCGGCACGCTCGCCAGCACCGCATCCTTGCCGTTCGCTTCCACCTCATCCTCAAAGTAGATGCGCGTAAAGGTATGTACCAGCAGGCCGCGCATGGTCACGCAGACATTGATGAAGGGCGCTTGCCCCGCAGCGGCCACGCCGGGCTTGACGGTGAAAAACTCGTAGTGGCTTTGCGGCAGGGTGCCGGTGCCGCAGCGGCCGAAGCCGGTGAAGCCGCGGGCTTCAGCGTCCGTCACCGAGGCGATGGGCCGACCGCTGCCGTCGGGCTGGCCGATCTCGACCATGGCGTCCATCACGGCGTTGCCGGCGCCGTCAAACACCTGGCCGGTGATGCGGATGTGTTCGCCTTGCGCATTCGGCTGGGCCAGCACGGGTGTGAACAGGCTTTTGAGGTCGTAGCCGTATTGCGTGGGCGTGAGGCCGTAGGCAAAGAAGGGGCCGACGGTTTGCGAAGGGGTTTGTTTGAGTTGGCTCATGATTTTCTGTTCCGGCCGCTTATTCAAACCGCGTGGCCTTGGGGCCGCGTAGCACGATGTCGAACACATAACCGAGCGCGTAATCGGCTTCGGTCACGTCGAGGCTGAATCTGGAGACCATGAGGTCACGCACGCTCTCGGGCGCGCCCATGTACATCGGGTCGTAGCCCAGCAGCGGGTCGCCCGGGAAATACATCTGCGTGACGAGGCGGCTGGCGAAGTAGTCGCCGAACAGCGAAAAGTGAATGTGCTGCGGCCGCCAGGCGTTGGGGTGGTTGCCCCAGGGGTAGGCGCCGGGCTTGATGGTCTTGAAGCTGTAGCGGCCTTCGTTGTCGGTCATGCAGCGGCCGGCGCCCAGGAAGTTCGGGTCCAGCGGCGCGTCGTGCTGGTCGACCTTGTGCACATAGCGGCCGGCGGCATTGGCCTGCCAGACTTCCACCAGCGTATTGCGTACGGGCCGGCCGTCTTCGTCCATCACGCGGCCGGTGACGATGATGCGTTCGCCCAGCGGGGCGCCGTTCATGACGGCGTTTTGGGTCAGGTCGTTGTCCAGCGGGCCGAGTTGCTCTGCGCCATAGACGGGCGCATTGAGCTGAGCCAGCGCCTGTTTGATGGGAATCAGGGGCTGCTTGGGACCGCGCAGCAGGGTCGATTTGTAGCCGGGGTAGATATGCGGCGAGTGGCTGGTCCAGTCGCGGGGGGCGAGAAAGCTGTTGGTGAGGTCGGGTTTCATGGGGTGTCTCCGTGGATCAGGTGGCTGCCTGGCCGCCTTTTCAGGCGATTTTCGGCGCTGGGATGACTTTAATCGCGCCAAATAGTTATGTATATTGACATTTGATCGACTTATCCATAACCAAATTAACCAATCATGGCGCTTGGTGGTTAAATCCGCACATGGTCGATGAACGCATCAAATTCCGGCATCTGCAGTGCTTTCTGGCCGTCGCGCAGCACGGCAGCCTGCAAAAGGCGGCCGACGTGCTGGCCATCACGCAGCCGGCAGTGTCCAAGACGCTGAAAGAACTTGAAGGCCTGCTGGCGGTGCGGCTGTTTGAGCGCGGGCGTAAAGGCGCGGTGCCCACGCGGGAGGGCGAGGCCTTTATGCGCCATGCCGGCGCCAGTGTGAGCGCGCTGCGCGAGGCCGTTTCCAGCGTGGCGCAAACCCGGCGCCAGGGCAGCGCCGTCATCGCCATGGGCGTGCTGCCGACGGTGGCGCCCTGGCTGATGCCGCAACTGCTGCTGCGCCACGATGCCGCGGCGGAGCCGGGCGCGCGCACCAGCCTGCGCATTGAGACCGGCTCCAACCCCGAGCTGCTGACGCGCCTGCGCCAGCGCGAGCTGGACCTGGTGATTGGCCGCTTTGCCGAGCCCGCCCACATGGTGGGCCTGACGTTTGAACACCTGTATGCCGACCCGCTGGTGCTGGCGGTGCGGCCGGGGCATCCGCTGCTGGCCGAAGGCGCACCCAGGGGCCATCTGCTGGCAGGGCTGGAGGACTTCGCCGTCATCCTGCCGATGCAGGGCACCGCGATTCGCCATACGGCCGACAGTTTTTTCCTCACGCGCGGGCTGGCGCCACCGGCGCGCACGCTGGAAACGCTGTCGGTGTCGATTGCGCGCGGCTACGCGCTGCAAAGCGATGCGGTCTGGGTGTCGCCGCTGGGCGCGGCCAGGCCCGAGCTGGACAGCGGCATGCTGGTGCAGTTGGCCGTCAGCATGGACGGCACGGAAGAATTGGTGGGACTGACGCTGCGTGCGGACATGGCGCCCACCGAGGCGCAGCAGCGGCTGATCGGCCATATCCGCCTGCTGGCGGCGCAGCGCCGCAGCCAGGCAGCGCCGCCTGTTTAAGCGGCCACGGCGGGTTCGGCCTGCACCGCAAAACGCGCGGTCAGCTCACCCAGGCCCAGCTCGGCCAGCACTTCGCGCAAGCGCGCTTGCGCCGCACGGGTCCTGGCCGCCTGCGGCTGCGCGGGCCGGCTCGCCAGGATGAGCTCGTTCTTCATCGAATGCTCCCAGCCCACCAGCTCGGTCACGGTGACCTGGTAGCCGTTGGCTTCGAGCTGCAGGCAGCGCAGCACATTGGTGATCTGGCTGCCGAACTCGCGGGTGTGCAACGGATGGCGCCAGAGTTCGGCCAGCGGGGTTTTGGCCAGCGACAGCGCGCGGCTTTTCTTCAGCACGCCGGCGACTTCCGCCTGGCAACAGGGCACCAGCACCATGTGGCGCGCCTGCTTGGCCAGGCCGAAAGCAATCGCGTCGTCCGTGGCGGTGTCGCAGGCGTGCAGCGCGGTGACGATGTCGACCGCGGGCGGAAGCTCGGCTGAAGTCGTCGCCTCCTGCACTGACAGGTTCAGGAAAGACATGCGCGCAAAACCCAGGCGAGCGGCCAGGGTGCGGGATTTTTCGACCAGCTCGGCGCGGGTTTCAATGCCGTAGACATGCCCGTTCATGGCTTCGCCCTGGTGCGCCACGTTAAAGAACAGGTCGTAGAGAATAAAACCCAGGTAGGACTTGCCGGCCCCATGGTCGGCCAGGGTGAACGCCGCTTTGGCGGCCGCGACCTCGTCCAGCAAGGGGGCGATGAACTGGTAGAGGTGATAGACCTGCTTGAGCTTGCGCCGTGTGTCCTGGTTGAGCTTGCCTTCGCGCGTGAGGATGTGCAGCTCCTTGAGCAGCTCAATGGACTGCCCGGGGCGCAATTCTTCAATCACCTGCGCGGCGGGCGCGGGTTTTCCGGGGTTTTTGGAGGCTTTTGGCGCGCGCGCGGGACTGGGGGTTGGCATGGGGCAAGTTTAGTGGGCGCGCCTGGGCCCGTACGGGCAGGGGCATGCCCTTATCCGGGAAATGGAATAAAAAAGGAGCTTTAACAATTCTGGGCGCATAATCGAGCAGTACGGGTTGCAAAACACCCGGACAGGTTAGTGATCGGTCAGTTTCGCGCGCCACGGCGGTACTTCTTTGGTTTGTTGTGCTTTCGGGACCCCATCGCTTTTGTTTTTATGTGTTTTTTGAGGAGTCCCCATGGGCAATAAACTTTACGTCGGCAATCTGCCATACACGGTCCGTGACGAAGACCTGCAACAATCTTTTGGCGCCTTCGGCTCCATTACCAGCGCTAAAGTCATGATGGAACGCGACACCGGCCGCTCCAAAGGCTTTGGTTTCGTCGAAATGGGCAACGATGCCGAAGCTCAAGCCGCAATCGCCGGCATGAACGGCCAGTCCCTCGGCGGCCGTAGCATCACCGTGAACGAAGCCCGTCCGATGGAGGCACGTCCTCCCCGTACCGGCGGCTTCGGCGGCGGTGGTGGCGGCTACGGCGGTGGCGGCGATCGCTCCGGCGGTGGCGGCTACGGCGGCGGCGGCGGTGGTGGCCGTTCCGGTGGCGGCGGCTACGGTGGTGGTGGCGGCGGCGGTGGCCGCGGCGGCTACTAAGCCCTGCAAAACTAGCTGACTCAGCCCCGCGCTGAGCAAAGCACTAAAGGCTTCAAGACTTCGGTTTTGGAGCCTTTTTCTTTTGGGGGCCTGCGGCGCGGGCAGCCCCCAACCCCCTGTTGTTCACCATGCCTGAAGCGTTTGAAACATCTTTCAACGAATTAACTTGCACACAATTTAATTGTGCGCTACAATTCACCCATGCCAAACAAAACCGACACCGTTGACGCCATGCTGCAGCTGGACAACCAGCTGTGTTTTGCGCTGTATTCCACGTCGCTGGCCATGACCAAGCTGTACAAACCCATGCTCGATGAAATGGGCCTGACCTATCCGCAATACCTTGCCATGCTGGTGTTGTGGGAGCAGGACGGCCTGAGCGTGTCCGAGCTCGGCGAGCGCCTGTACCTGGACTCAGGCACGCTGACGCCGCTGCTCAAGCGCATGGAAACCGCCGGCCTGGTTTCGCGCATCCGCGCCGTGCAGGACGAGCGCCGCGTGCACATCACGCTGACGGCCGAGGGCCGCAAGCTCAAAGCCAAGGCCGCCAAAATCCCCGGCTGCATCATGAGCGCCACGCAATGCTCGATCCCCGAGCTGGTGTCGCTGACACAGCAAGTGCAGTCGTTCCGCAAGCGGCTGACTGCCTGACGAGCACCAGATCACTTTCACCACATCACCGAATTTTTAACCCGCCCCAAACCGGGGTATTTCCCAAAGGAAGCACCATGACCAAGCTCGAAAAAGTTCTCTACACCGCCCACGCCCACACCACTGGCGGCCGTGACGGCAAGTCCAAAACCGACGACGGCCGCCTGGACGTCACGCTGAGCTCGCCCGGCACCGCCGGCACGGGCACCAACCCCGAGCAGCTGTTTGCCGCAGGCTACGCAGCCTGCTTCATCGGCGCGATGAAGGCCGTGGGCGGCATGCAGAAAATCGCCGTCCCTGAAGACGTGTCCATCGACTCCAGCGTTGACCTGGGCAAGATCCCCAACGCCTACGGCATCGCCGTGCGCCTGGACGTGAGCCTGCCCGGCATGGACCGCGCCGCGGCCCAAGCCCTGGTGGACGCGGCGCACCAGGTTTGCCCTTACTCGAACGCGACGCGCGGCAACATTGACGTGACTATTACCCTGAAGTAAACGGAGCCCAACAGTCCCCTCACCAGCAGGGGCTGCGGGGCTGGCTTTGCCAGACCGCAGGCCCTGCCCCCTTGAGGGGGGAACAGGCTACACGCAGTGAGCCTGGACGGGGGTGTCACGAATGCGGCCCGCCGGTGTTGAACCGGCGGGCCGTTTCATTTACGGTGTGTGGATGAATACCGCCACTTTCCAGATTCGAAAAGACGCCCTGTCCGAAACGCGCTGGGTGAACGACGCGCCTTTGCCGCTGGCCCCTGGCCAGGTACGGCTGAGCGTGGAATCCTTCGCCCTCACAGCAAACAACATCACCTACGCGGCTTTCGGCGACGCGATGAATTACTGGCAGTTCTTCCCGACCGGCGACGAGGGCTGGGGCTGCATTCCGGTGTGGGGGTTTGCCACCGTGGCCGAATCGTTATGTGACGGCGTTGCCGTGGGGGAAAAGTTTTACGGCTACTACCCCATGGCCAACACGCTGGTGTTGCAGCCGGCGCGCATCACGCCCGCGGGCTTTTGGGACGGCGCCGAACACCGCAAAACGCTGGCCGCCGTTTACAACCAGTACATGCGCTGCAGCAGCGACCCGTTCTACACCGCAGCCACTGAAGATGTGCAGTCGCTCCTGCGCCCGCTGTTCATCACTTCGTTCCTGATTGACGACTTTCTGGCCGACAACGATTTTTTTGGCGCCCATACGATGCTGCTGTCCAGCGCGTCGAGCAAGACGGCGTACGGCACGGCGTTTCAGCTGGCCCAGCGGCCGGGGATTGAAGTCACCGGGCTGACCTCGCCGGGCAACGTGGCGTTTTGTGAAAGCCTGGGCTGCTACAGCCGCGTCGTCACCTACGGCCAGCTGGAGACCATCGCCGCCGGCACCGCCTGCATTTACGTCGACTTCGCCGGGAACGCCGGCCTGCGCCAGCAAATCCACAGCCGCTTCAGCCAGCTGCGCTACAACTGCTCGATAGGCGGCACGCATGTGGACGAGCTGGCCGCCAAAGGCAGCAGCCGCGACCTGCCGGGCCCCAAGCCCACCTTGTTCTTTGCGCCGGCGCAAATCAAAAAGCGCGTGGCCGACTGGGGTGCGCCGGTTTTTCGCCCAGCGGGTGGCCCAAGCCTGGCAGGCCTTCACGCGCAAAGTCGCCGGGGCAACGCCGCCCTGGCTCGCCCCGCAACGGCATGCGGGGCAAGCCGCCCTACATGCCGTTTACCAGGAAGTGCTGGCCGGCAAGGGCGACCCGCGCACCGGCCATATCCTGCTACCCTGATTGCTATAGTTTTGATAGCTACAACCCAATGCTGTCATTGGGCTGGAAGCACTTTTCATTCAAAACACAGGCATTTACAAGCCCCGCGCCTGCGCACGCACATCTGCGCGGACAATCGGGGGCATGACCGAAAAAAGCCCATCCCCCGCCAGCGACGCGCTGCATGTCTACGAGACGCTGACCCCTGACCGCGTGCTCGACGCGCTGGCCAGCGTGGGCTTGTTGGGCGACGGCCGCCTGATGGCGCTGTCCAGCTATGAAAACCGCGTCTACCAGGTGCACCTGGAAAGCCCTGTGGGCGATGCCGACCTGGCGGGCGACGTGGTGGTGGCCAAGTTTTACCGCCCCGACCGCTGGAGCGACGCGCAGATCAACGAGGAACACGCGTTTGCCGCCGAACTGATGGCGGCCGAAATTCCGGTGGTCGGCCCTTTGGTACTCGAGGGCAAGACGCTGAATCACTTCGACGGTTTCAGCTTCAGCGTCTCGCCCAGCCGCGGCGGGCGCCGGCCCGAACTCGACAACCTCGACGTGCTGGAATGGATAGGCCGTTTCCTCGCGCGCATCCACACCGTGGGCAGCGCCAAGCCTTTTGCGCACCGCCCCGCACTCAACCTGCAGACCTTCGGCTACGGCCCGCGCGACATCCTGCTGGCCGGCGGCGCAAAAGGCGCAGCAGGCGCGCATGGCACCCACGGATATATCCCGCTGGACATGGAGTCGCGCTGGTGCAAGGCGTTTGAAGAAGCCATGCTGGTGGCGCAATCGGTGTTTGAAAGCGTGGGCGATGTGCAAACCCTGCGCCTGCACGGCGACTGCCATCCCGGCAATATTTTGTGGACGCCCGAGGGCCTGCCGCTGGCGGGGCCGCATTTTGTCGACCTGGACGACGCCCGCAGCGGCCCGGCCGTGCAGGACCTGTGGATGCTGGTGTCGGGCGACAGGGCGCAGAGCACCCGGCAGCTGGGCGCGCTGGTCGACGGTTATGAAGAGTTCCGCGAGTTCGACCGGCGCGAACTCGCACTGATCGAGCCGCTGCGCACCCTGCGCCTGGTGCACTACAGCGCCTGGCTGGCGCAGCGCTGGCACGACCCGATCTTCCCGATCAACTTTCCCTGGTTCGGCTCCAGCGACTACTGGAAGGGCCAGGTCGACATGCTGGAAGAGCAGACCGAGGCCATGCAGGAAACGCCGCTGATTGTGTAAAGCCGTTAAAGCCGATTAGGCCGGTTAGGCCGGTCAGTTGCTAAGTACACATAGGGATTGCGATGAGCCCGAAAACGCAAGCCCCCACTAGCATGTCCCAAGCCCCGCACCTTGACGGCGGCACGTCTGGAGACATGCATGAAGTTCCGCCCGATTCTTTTGGCCGCCCTGCTGCTGGCCACCCACGGCTGGTGCGCCGCCCAATCCGCCCAATCGGCGTGGCCCACCAAGCCCATCACCATGATCGTGCCTTTCCCGCCCGGCGGCCTGGCCGACCTGGTGGCGCGGCCGGTGGCCGAGGCGATGTCGCGCGACCTCGGCCAGCCGGTCGTGGTCGAGAACAAGGCCGGCGCCGGCGGCGGCATCGGCATGGCCTACACCGCCAAGGCCAAACCTGACGGCTACACCGTCGTCATGGCGCTCTCTTCGTTCACCGTGATCCCCGAAGCCGACGCCCTGCTCGGCCGCGCCCCGATGTTTGCGCTCACCGACCTGCGCCCGATTGCGCGCTACACCGCCGACCCGACCGTATTGGCCGTGCGCGCCGATGCGCCCTGGCAGACCGTGCAGCAGTTTGTGGACGATGCGAAAAAGCGGCCCGGCGCGATCAACTATGGCTCGTCCGGCAACTACGGCACCATGCATGTGCCGATGGAAATCCTGGCGCAGAACGCCGGCATCAAGCTGACGCACATCCCGTTCACCGGCGCCGGCCCGGCGGTGGTGGCGCTGCTGGGCGGGCAGATCGATGCCGTGTCGACCGGCCCGGCCACCGTGCTGCAACAAGTCAAGGCCGGCAAGCTGCGCGTGCTGGCGCATTGGGGCAACGACGCCTTGCCTGCGCTGCCCGAGCTGGCCAGCCTGAAGGGCGCCGGCTTCAATGCCGAGTACGCGCAGTGGTCGGGGCTTTTCATCCCGGCGGCAACGCCCGAGCCTATCGCCCAGCGGCTGCGCGCCTCGGCCAGGGCGGCCGCGCAGGATGCGAAGGTCAAGGAAGTGATCCTCGGCGCCGGCAGCCCGGTGCTCTACCAGGACAGCCCGGACTTCGAGAAATACGTGCAGGCCGATGCCAGACGCATGGCGGAGGTCGTCAGGCGCATCGGCAAGGTCGAGTAAGTTTTTTCCCATCGGAGCCCTTTATGTCCATCCATTTCATCCGGTGCGCACTGCTCGCCCTCGGTGCGGCTTTTGCGGCAGCGCCCATGCCGGCCCTGGCGCAAAACTACCCGGCCAAACCGGTGCGCATCATCGTGCCCTTTGCCGCGGGCGGCCCGGCCGACGTCTATGCGCGCTTCATCGCGCAACGCCTGCAGGACTCGCTGGGGCAATCGTTTGTGGTCGACAACCGTCCCGGCGCGGGTTCCATCATCGGCACCGATGCCGCGGCCAAATCGGCGCCGGACGGCTACACCCTGCTGCTGATGTCGAACGCGCACACGGTGAACGAGTCACTGATTCCCAACAAGCCGTTCCAGCTGATGCGCGACTTCGTGGCGATTGCGCCCATCAATTATTCGGACCTGGTGCTGGTGGCCACGCCGGCGCTGCGGGCCAACACGCTCAAGGAGCTGGTCAGCGACGCCAAAGCCAGGCCGGGCAAGCTCAACTACGCCTCCTCCGGGCCCGGCACGCCGTACCACATGGCCGGCGAGTTGTTCAAGAGCATGGCGGGCGTCTACCTGGTGCACATTCCCTATCGCGGCAGCTCGGGTGCGCGCACCGATGTGATCGCGGGCCAGGTCGATGTGATGTTTGACGCCGTGACCACCATGGCCGAGCAGGTGAAGGCCGGCAAGGTCAAGGCCCTGGCCACCACCGGCAGGCAGCGCTCCGAGGTCTTGCCCAATGTGCCGACGCTGAACGAAGCCGGCGTGCCGGGCTACGAGGCCACCATCTGGCTGGGACTGATGGCGCCCCAGGGCACGCCCAAAGCCGTGGTCGACAAGCTCAACGAGGCCGTCTCCAGAATCGCCAGCCAGCCGGACGTCAAACAGGCCTGGGGCAAACAGGGCGCCGTACCCCTGGTGATGAGCCCCGAAGCGTTTGACAAGTACGCGAGGGACGACATTGCCAAGTGGGCGCGCGTGATCAAAAGCGCCCACATCACGGTGGACTGACGGTTTGGCAGCCCGCCCCAAGGACACATGCCATGACCACTGTTCACCTGCTCAGCGGCGGCGCCGCCCAGGGCCTTGTCACCCGGCTCGAAGCACGCTTGCAGCAGCAGCACCGCGCGGATATTGACGCCTGCTTTGGCGCCGTGGGCCTGATGCGCGACAAGCTGCTGTCGGGCGCGCCGTGTGACCTGGTGATACTCACCGAAGCCCTGGTGACCGAGCTGACCGCCGGCGCGGAGCTGGTGCGGGGCAGCGCCCGGGCCCTGGGCGTGGTCAAAACCGGCGTAGCCGTCAAAAGCGGCGCACCCGCACCGGCCGTGGACAGCCCCGACGCGCTGAAGGCGGCGCTGCGTGCGGCAAGCGGTATTTATTCTCCGGACCCGGTCAAGGCCACGGCGGGCATTCATGTGATGGGCGTGCTGCGGCAACTGGGCCTGGACGCAGAGCTTGCCGGCCGCCTGCGCGTCTACCCGAATGGCGCCAGCGCGATGAAGGCGATGGCGGACAGCGGCGAAGACGGGCTGATCGGCTGCACGCAGGTCACTGAAATCCTTTATACGCCCGGTGTGACGCTGGTGGCGCCGCTGCCCAAGGCTTTTGAGCTGGCCACGGTTTACACCGCAGCCGTGTGCGCCCGCGCCCGGGAGCCGCAAGCCGCCCAGGCGCTGATCGAACTGCTGGCGAGCGGGGACGCGGCGCCGCTGCGAAAGGCCTGCGGCTTCGAGTGACGGGGCGCCGCCCGTTCGGGCAAACCTACACCAGCAGCGCGTTCACACGCCGCACATACGCGGCAGGGTCGGCCGGCATGCCGCCTTCGGCCAGCAGGGCCTGGTCAAACAGGATGTGCGCCAGGTCGTCAAAGTTTTCGCCGCCCTCCAGTTTTTTCACCAGCGGGTGCTGGGCGTTGACTTCCAGGATGGGTTTGGCTTCGGGCACAGCCTGGCCGGCCTGTTTGAGCATCCGTGCCAGCTGGGTCGACATGTCGCCGTCCTGCACCACCAGGCAAGCGGGCGAATCCACCAGGCGCGTGGTGGCGCGCACGTCCTTGGCCTTGTCTTTCAGCGCTTCCTTCAACTTGTCGAGCACAGGCTTGAACTGGGTTTGCGCTTCTTCGGCGGCCTTCTTTTCATCCTCGTCCTGCAGCTTGCCGAGGTCGACCGCGCCCTTGGCGACCGACTGCAGCGGCGTGCCGTCGAAGTCGTGCAGGTAGTTGAGCGCCCACTCGTCCACGCGGTCGGCCATCAGCAGTACTTCGATGCCCTTCTTGCGGAAGATCTCCAGTTGCGGGCTGTTCTTTGCGGCGGCCAGCGTGTCGGCGGTGATGTAGTAAATCGCGTCCTGGCCTTCCTTCATGCGGGCCTTGTAGTCGGCAAAACCCACGCTCACGGTGTCGGTGGTCGATGAGGCGAAGCGCAGCAGTTTGGACAGGCGCTCGCGGTTGGCGAAATCCTCGCCCAGGCCTTCTTTGAGCACGGCGCCGAACTCGGCGTAGAAGGCCTTGAACTTCTCGGCATCGTTGGCGGCCATGTCTTCAATCATGGACAGCACGCGCTTGGTGCAGCCTTCGCGGATGGCTTTGACGGCGCGGCTTTCCTGCAGCAGCTCGCGCGAGACGTTGAGCGGCAGGTCGGACGAGTCCACCACGCCCTTGACGAAGCGCAGGTAGGTCGGCATCAGCGCCTGGGCGTCGTCCATGATGAACACACGCTTGACGTAGAGCTTCACGCCCGCGGCCTTGTCGCGGTTGAACATGTCCATCGGCGCCTTGGCCGGGATGAACAGCAGCTGCGTGTACTCGGTCGAGCCCTCTACGCGGTTGTGCGTAGTGGCCAGCGGCGCTTCGCTGTCGTAGCTGATCTGCTTGTAGAACTCGTCGTACTGGTCCTGGGTGATGTCCTTCTTGGCGCGCGTCCACAGGGCCGCGGCCTGGTTGACGGTTTCCCACTCGCCGGTGAACACCATCTCGCCGGGCTGGTCGTTCTCGCCCTCTTTCCATTCTTCCTTTTGCATCAGGATGGGCAGCGAGATGTGGTCGGAGTATTTGTTGATGATGCCCTTGAGCTTCCAGGCATTGAGGTAGTCCAGCGCGTCCTCTTTCAGGTGCAGGGTGATGCTGGTGCCGCGCTCGGCGCGTTCGATCTCGCTGACCTCGAATTCGCCGGTGCCGTCGCTGACCCAGCGCACGCCCTGGCCCGCCGGCAGGCCGGCGCGGCGGCTTTCCACCGTGATCTTGTCCGCCACGATAAAGCCCGAATAAAAACCCACGCCGAACTGGCCGATCAACTGCGCATCGTTTTTCTGGTCGCCCGAGAGCTTGGCCATGAAGTCGCGCGTGCCGCTCTTGGCGATGGTGCCCAGGTTGTCGATGGCTTCCTGCTGCGACAGGCCGATGCCGTTGTCGGTGATGGTCAGCGTGCTGGCCGCCTTGTCAAAACTCACCCGCACCTTGAGCTCGGTATCGCTTTCGTACAGCGATGCGTCGTTGAGCGCCTCGAAACGCAGCTTGTCGCAGGCGTCCGACGCATTGGAAATCAGCTCGCGCAGAAAGATCTCGGGGTTCGAATACAGCGAATGGGTCACCAGTTTGAGCAGCTGGGCGACTTCAGCCTGAAAAGAAAGCGTTTGTTTTGAACTCATGGGACCTGAAAAGATGGATTGGGAAGAAAAAAGGGAGGGAAACGAGGGCGAAACGGGAAAAAAGGGGGAAAAAAGCCGTCCGGACCACTTTGGGAGGCGACCCGGAGCATATGGAAACCGACCGTGAAATCTCAAGGATTTTCAGAGGGCAATTGAAACAAAGTAGTTACAAGTATTCAAAATTTAGAGAGCCAATACAGTTTGTGACATATGTCTCGGTCTCACAAGGTTTATCCAAGTCGTTGATTTTGTGAGACTTTTATCACTGACAAGGTTTTGGCGGGCGCTTACAGTTCAGTCACTAATTGTTACCAACCCCCTAAGGAGCCACCATGAACAAACTGCTACTGATCGCCGCCCTCGGTTTCGCCGCAATGGCTACCGCCCCCGCCCAAGCTGCCACGCAAACCGGCAACTTTGACGTCAACATCACCCTGACCAGCGCCTGCGTGTATACCAAGACGTCCGACGTGGTCTTCAATTACACCTCATTCCAGACGGCTGCCGCTGCCCAGACCACGGCCGGCGCTTTCACCGTCAAGTGCACCAACACGCTGCCTTACACACTGGCCCTGGACAGCGCAGGCAGCTACACCGACGCGGCCACCAACCTGGCCTACACCCTGACGCTGAGCTCTTCCAGCGCCACCGGCAACGGTTCGGCCCAGTCGTACACGGTGAACGGCTCCATCGCCGGCAACCAGGGCGGCACCTGCGCCACCGCCGGCGGCGTTTGCACCAACACCGGCAGCGCCAACAAGCAGCGCACCCTGACGATCTCTTACTAAGCAGCACGCAAGGCCAGCCTCATGCCGCACGCAATGCGCCGCATGGCTGCCGCAGCCTTGCTTGCCCTGGGCGGCCTTTCAACGCAGGCCGGGGCCGGTTCCGCGGCAGGCAGCTTTGCCGTCCATATCAACCTTGTTCCCATGGTGCCGGCCAGCCCCGCCAGCGGGCTGGGCCAGGTGCCCGCCTCCAGCGGGTTTTGCACCAGCGAATCCCTGAGCAAGGCGAGCAACGCCCTGGTCACCGTGGTGTGCGGCACCGGCCAGTTCGTCAGCATCCGCCCGATGCCGGGCAGGCCCTTTACCGGTACCCACGGCGGCGCTTTTCGTTATGTGTTCGGCCCGGGCATGGCCGCCAGCCCGCTGGCCAGCTCGCAGCTCAATCCTTATATAGGCACCGGCACCGTGACCTCGCTGCGCGTGCTCGACGTCAGCGGCCAGGAGGGCATTCTGGAATTCTTGGTAAGCTTCTGAGCCATGAATACTCCAAAGCCCGGGATTGCAGCCCTGTTGCCCGCCGTGTTGCTGGCCACAGCTTTTTCCGCACTGCCCCGGCATGCCGAGGCGGGCGTCTTTTCAGTCACGCCGGTTCGCATCTTCATGCAGCCCCGCGACCGGGCCGTGGCCATTACCCTGACCAATGAAGGCGACACCGAAGTCGCCCTGCAGGCCGACATCAATGTCTGGACGCAAAAGCCCGACGGCAGCGACGACCTGGTGCTGACCGAAGACCTGATTTTGTCGCCGCCCATCATCAAGCTCGCGCCCAAGGCCCGGCAGGTGGTTCGCCTGGCGCTGCTCAAGCCGGCCGACGCCAGCCGGCAACTGACCTACCGCATGATCGTGCGCGAAGTGCCCGAGGCGACCGCCGCCTCCGACAAAACCATTGACGTACCGATTGCCCTGGCGCTGTCGCTGCCGGTGTTCATCACACCGCCGGTAGCCAAACGCGAGGTCAGCTGTACGGCTGCGCGCGGCGCGGCGCAGGCACTGGTCGCCACCTGCGCCAACACCGGCACCGCCTATGCCCAGATCCGGGAAGTCACGTTCAAGCGCGGCGAGCAACAGCTGGCGCGCCTGGAAGGCGGCACCTACATCCTGCCCGGCGCCAGCCGGCCGCTGAGCGCCAATTCGACCCAAGCCGTCCCGCCCGGGCCCATGCAGGTCACGGTGACTTTTGATGACGGGAAGAGCCAGTCCTTCGAGGCCGCCCTGCCTTAGTGCCTAATCTCCAAAGATGCCAGGCCTGAGAAAAAACCGTGCTGCAAACCTAAGCCCCGCCGCAATTGCCCTGGCCACCACGCTGGCCATGTCTGCAGCACGTGGCCAGGAGCTCGTGCAGGCGCAGCAATCATCTCCGGCCGCCAGCCTGCCCGTCGTCAGCGCCACCACCAAAGAGCGGATCATCCCGCTGGAAGTCTCGGTCAACGGCGCCATCAGCGGCCAATGGGCCCTGCTGGAGCGCAACGGCATCCTGTACGCACCGGCCGACGCGTTCGAAGAGTGGCGCATCAAGCTGCGGGCCGCGGCCGTTTCGGTCGACTACCGCGGCCAGACCTGGTACCCGCTGACCGGCGTGCCGGGCTTTGAGGCCCGTTTCAATTTTGCCAACCAGTCGGTCGACCTGGTGTTTTCGCCCGCCTCGTTTGCCGCCACGCGGCTGGCGCGCGACAACGAAGCCGCACTCGTGCTCACGCCGGCCGTCCCGGCGGCCTTTGTGAACTACGACATCAGCTACACCGGCTCCAGCTTCAGGGGCGCGTCTTCGGTGCGCGATTTAAGCGCGCTGACCGAACTGGGTTTTTCGGGCAACTGGGGCGTGGTGACCTCCAGCTACGTGGGGCGCAACCTGACCGCCAGCGACCCCAACAGCCCGGCCGGCCCGGCCAGCTGGCGCCGGCTGGAGACAGTGTTCAGCCGCGACTTCCCGGAAAGCACCACCACGCTGCGGATCGGCGACACCATCACGCGCACCGGTGTCTTCGGCAACAACCTGTATTACGGCGGCGTGCAGCTGACGCGCAACTTCGCACTGCGCCCCGGCTTCATCACGCAGCCGATCCCGGTGATCGCCGGCACCTCCAGCGCGCCCAGCACGGTCGACCTCTATATCAACGACGCGCTGCGGCAAACCTCCACCGTGCCGACGGGGCCTTTCACCATCGACAACTTCCCGCTGATCACCGGCACGGGCGAGGCCCGCGTGGTGGTGCGCGATGTGCTGGGCCGCGAGACCGTGGTGGTTCAGCCTTTTTTCACCCACAACGACCTGCTCGAAGAAGGTTTGTCGGACTGGAGTTTCGAGGCCGGCAAGCTCAGGCGCAACCTCGGCCAGGACAATGCCAACTACGGTGCAACCTTCGCGTCGGGCCTGTGGCGGCAGGGTCTGAGCAAATCCCTCACGGCTGAAGCCGAGGGCAAGGTGTCGGCCGACTCATCGGCCCTGTCACTGGGCATGAGCTACGAGCTGCCGCTGCAGTCGCTGGGCCTGCTGGCGATCAGCCGCTCGCGCAGCAAGCTGTCCGGCCAGGGCAGCAAATGGGCTGCCGGGGTCGAGCGCACCAGCCTCAAGCAAAGTTTCACGGCGCGTGTTGAAGGCGCCGGGCGCGCCTACCGCGAGCTGGGCTGGGAAGACACGCGCCTGGCCAACCGCCTGCAGGCTTCGGCCAGCTACAACTACGCCACCGAAAACTGGGGCGCCTGGGGCCTGGGTTACGCCCGCATCAACACCTATGACCGCGGCTCGCTGTCAACCGCCAGCCTGAACTACTCCATGCGCGTCGGCCAGCGCGGCGCGCTGTCTTTCACCGCCACGCGCGTGTCGGGCAGCTCCCAGGGCAACTCGGTCGGCGCCACCTTGCTGCTGCCGCTGGAAAGCGGCGTCACGGTGTCCTCCAGCGTCACGCGCCGCGCAGGCCAGACCGACGCTTATGCCAGCGCCAGCCGTTCGCTGAGCAGCGACACCGGCACCGGCTGGCGCGCGCTGGCCGGCACGCGCGGCAATTCGGCCTACAGCGAAGGCGGCGTTTACATGCAGGGCGACAAGTCGCTGCTGACGGCCGACCTCAGCGCATCGCGCGACCAGCAGACGGTGCGCCTGGGCGCCCAGGGCGGCGCGGTGGCGATCGACGGGCGCGTGTTCGCCTCGCGCCGCGTGGACAACAGCTTTGCGCTGGTCGAAGTGGTGGGCTATCCCGATGTCAGCGTGGGTTTCCAGGGCAGCAAGCTGACGCACACCGACAAGGACGGCGTCGCCCTGCTGCCACGCCTGCAGCCCTACCAGCGCAACAGCATCCGGCTGGACCCGAGCGAGTTGCCGATCAGCGCGGAAATCGACAACATCGAACTGGTTGCCGTGCCGGCGTCGCGCACGGGGGTGAAGGTGACCTTCCCGGTGCGCTCGGGCCGCGCGGCGCTGATCAAGATTGATTTTGACGACGGCGAGGCCGCCCCGGCGGGCGCGATGGTGGCGCTGGGCGGCGATGCCAAGGAATTTTTTGTGGCGCGCCGCGGCGAAGCCTTCATCACCGGCATGCAGGCGAAAAACAGCCTGCGCCTCACCTGGAACGGCCAAAGCTGCAACCTGGCGATCGAATTGCCTGCAGGCGCCCTCGACGACATTACCCGCATCGGCCCGGTGCGCTGCTCAGGAGTAAAACGATGACGAATTTCTGGCGCACCGCCATCTTGCCCCGCATTGCCGCGGGTCTGCTCGCCCTGTGCGCCGGCAGCGCCTGGTCTTACAGCTGCAACATGTCGGCCGGGGGCACCGGCGTGCTGCTGGACACCTACAACGCTGCCCAGGACAGCAACGGCACCGTCACGCTCAACTGCACGCGCAGCAGCGCCGAAGCCACCACCCTCACCTACCGCATCAAGGCCGACAACGGCCTGAACTATTCCACCCAGCGGCGCGCGCGGCTCGGCACTTCCGGCAATTACATGGGCTACTGGCTGCAACGCGGAACGACGGTGGGCGGCTCTGCCACGTGCGCCAATGCCACCAACTGGCTGGAGCCGGCCACGGGTAACACCAACGTCATCACCGGCACATTGAACTTCGGCACCTCACTCAGCGCCTCGGCCGTCTGGGGCTACTGCGTGCGGCTGCCTTCGGTCAATATCATTTCCTACTTCTTCGCGTCAGCCGGGATCTATACCGACACGGTGTATATCTACGCGCAATACCCGGGTGTGGACGGCGGCGCGCTCACGCCCGAGGTGCCACTGAACTACACCATCGGCGTGAAAGAGCAGTGCGTGTTCAACTCCTTCCCGACCAGCCTCAACTTCAACTACACCTCGTTTTCCCCCACGGCGCAGACCGACACTGAGGTCTTCAACCTGCGCTGCAGCAGCGACCTTCCGTGGACAGTGGCGGTCAGCCCCAGCACCAGCACGGCACTGGGGCTGAACTACACCGTGGGCATCGCGCCGGCCAGCGGCACCGGCACGGGCGCCAACCAGCCGATCACACTGACCGGCACCATGCCGGCCGGGCAGACCGGCACCTGCGCCCTCGGCAGCTGCGCCGCCAAGGTCGTGCACACCGTCACCATCACTTACTGAGTTGCTGAGAGGCGCCTGAGAGCCAGAGGCGCAACCTGCGCTGCACATCCGCCGACGTGAGCAGCGCCATGTGATCGGTCTGCCAGGCGATGTATTGCCGCTCCTGCGGAAACACCAGGCTGCGCGCGCCATCCGCATGCAGGCCCAGGGCGCTGTGCACCGGCACCAGCCCGTCCCCCCAGAGCGCGTCCGCCAGCCGTGACCGGATGGATCCAACACCCCCGGCCGGCTCGCTTGACGTGCTGGCTGCCACCGTGAAACATGCCACGCCCTCGGGCAAGGGCAGCGGCTCACGGGCGTCGGGCGCCCGCTCGAAACGCCCCGCGTCGTGCCAGTCGGCCTGCAACACATTGCCGTGGCGCAGGTCGGTGATGCCGGCGCTGCGCACCTGGCCGATTTTGACAAAGGGGCGCGTCACGATATTGCTGCCGAGCACACCGTCGACCCAGCTGCCCAGGCGCTCCAGCGGCGCGCCGTGGTGCGGTGTGCCCAGAAACACCAATGACTTGAGTTGCGCCAGCCAGCTATGGCCCGCCCCTGCCGCGTGGTGGCAGGCGCTGCGCGCGACCAGGCCGCCCATGCTGTGCACCAGCAGTGTCAGTTCCTGCACAGGCTGCGGCCAGGCTTTGCTCAATTGCTGCAGCAGGTTGGCCAGTTGCTCACCGTTGGCGGAGGTGTGCAGGCCGGTGTTGTAGTGCAGGTAGACCGGCGTGTAACCCAGCTCGCGCGCCAGCTGCTCGCCGTGGCCGCCCAGCGCACCGGCTGTGGCGCTGTTCCACTGAAGATCGTTCATGCACAGGCCGTGAACCAGCACCAGGACCTTGCCCGTGGCGCCCGGCAGTTGCGCGGCCAGCGCCTGGCGGTCCAGCACCAGCGGCCGGCCTTCGCTGCGCAGGCGCATGGAAATGGCCAGCGGGTTGGCCGTCTCCTGCAACTGGTCGCCCAGCACGCCGTTCAGCGCCGACAGCATCGCCTCGCGCTGCGGCGTGGACGCCTTTTGCGCCGTCAGCGGCGCGGCACGCGACAGCGCCGCATTGGCCGCGCCGCCGGCCAGCCGCGTCACGCCCTTGATGCTGCCGTACACCAGGCCGGTAATGCCGGCGCGCCGCACCCCGCTGCTGCCCGGCAAGCGGTCGATGAACTTCGCGCCCAGCGGGCCGAACGGCGCGGCCACCGCCTTGTAGACATTGCCCTGCACTGTTTCGGCCAGGCCGGTGATACCCAGCGTCGCTTGCGTGGCCAGCTGCGCCAGCCCCTGGATGTCAGAGACGTGCAGCCAGGTGGGCAGCCGCTTTGAAGAAGGCGAAGCGGCCGCGGCGCCGGATGGTTCGGGTGTGTGCATGCCGCGATTGTGGGGGCAGGTGCGTGCACCGCGCAATGCCGGATGGCACGTTGAAGCCGGCCCTGCGCGATTAAACCCTGTGCCGGCAGGCCACGGCAAACAGGTGTCGTACCCCGCCGGGCTCAGTAGGTCAGCGTCACCGTGACGGTGTCTGAATAGAGGCCGGGGGCGGTCGTTCGCTGGGCCGGCACCCGGCCGTAGACGGTCTGCAGGATCGAGGTGGACTCTCCCTCGCCGGCGCCGCTGGCGGTGTCGGTGCCGATGGTGTTCCCCCAAGGCAAGGTGCGCGCGCTGTCGCGGTAGAGTTCGTAAGTGACATACTGCCCGGACGCGCTGCGCATACGGCGTGTGGTCCCGTCCGGGTTGTTGCCGTTGGACAGGCCCAGCCGCCATTCGGTGCCGACAGGGCAACGCACCCTGATGGCCGCCGTCTGGTTGAGGTCCGCCTTCAGCGAGTCGGTGTTGCCGAAGTTCAGGTCGGTGGCCAGGGTGATGCGGCAGGCGTTCGAGACGCTGGCGCTGACGCTCTGGGAAAAGGTGTCGCTACCGGTACCCCCCGCACCGCTGGTGCAGGTGGGTGGATAGGAGGCATTGCTCCAGGCCCAGTAAATCGTGCCGCCGCCAATCTGCGCCTGGTAGGCAGTTCCAGCCGGCAGGTTCTGCACTGCCGGCACGCGCCCATAGATGGCGGCAACGCCCTGCTGCTGGACACCGCCGCCGGGCACCAGCGCCGTGAAGCTGTAGACCGGAAAGCTGTTACCCGCGGGCGGCGGCGGGCCGATGACCTGGGTGCGCGCGGCGTCTGAATACAGGTCGTACTCCATTTGCGCGCCCTTGCCATTGCTCATGCGGCGCGGTCCGACGCCGGCGATCGGGCCCTCCGGCAAGTACATGCAGAGGCGGAAGTAGGTAGGGCTTGCGTTGGACCGGCAGGTATAGGGCAAGCTGGTCTGGGTGTCCGTGTGGCGGTCCGGGCTGGTCAGGCCGAAGACGATGCCGCCGGCGCTGCCGAGGGTGCAGCTTTGGGCCGTGGCCGGCGAAGGCGCGGCCAGGAGCATCAGCGCCCAGACAAAGGGCAGCCACCACAGCAGGCGGCGCGTCAAATGGCATGGCGGCAAAAAATCACGTGAAGAATCATGTTGCATGGCGAGCCTTTCGCTGGGTGGCGCCGGAGCCCCGGGCGCAGTGGGGGCGCAGTGGCAATGTCATTGGCAGGTCAGCACGCCGAGGTCGACGGAGCCCGTGCCGGGAATGCCCGCAGGCAGGGCAACGCCGCACTCGCCGCCCCGCACGAAAACACGCAGCGCCGCACCGGGCGGCGGGTCTTCCAGGTAGACCAGTCCGTCATGGCCGACGACAGCGCCCGGCCTGGCAACGGGAGCAGTCGCCAGCAAGGGGACGGGGCTGGGAGCTACGTCAAAACGCACCTGGCTGCCGGCCGCAATCCACTTGCCCGCCGTGTCGCGCAAGCTGAACTGCAAGGCCAGAATGCGCCGCAGTTCAAAGTTTGCGAGCATGCCGCTACGGCTTTCCGGCACGGCGTCCATGGATTCACGGGCGATGCGCATGTCGGCCGGGAGGTTGAGCGTGTCGATGGCCAGTTTGTTCTTCTGGTAGGCGTTGAGCTGGGTGACGAACAGTTCGCCATTGGCATCGGTCTCGCCGATGAGGCGGTTTTCCAGCCGCACCGGCACACCGGGCACGCCGCTGGTGCTGACCAGGGCAAAGGCATCGTCGACCCGGCGGGACGCGTGCAGGCCGCCTCGCATCAAGACCAGGCCGCCATTGGCGCTGCCGTACACCGTGCGGTTCGAGCTCCCGTTGGCCTGGCCGCCCTGCTGGTCGACGCCGGCGGTCCACTGCCCGACAGGACCCAGCCGGCTGACCTGGCCCCGCAGGCTCTGGCCATCGCCCAGGCCGGCCTGTACGCGCCAGCCCCAGCCCCCGACGTCACCCGGCGGGGTGCGCACGGCATTCAGCGCCAGGCTGTCCCGGCCCTGCGAATGCTGCACGCTGGAAGACACATAAAGATTGCGTTCCAGCGGCATGGACCAGGACAGGTAAAACCGGGCACCGCTGGCATCGTCAAGGTTGCGGTTGATGCTCAGATTAAGGTAGGCGTTACCCGGCAAGCTGTAGGACCAGCCGATGCTGGCATAACGCTCCGGCGGCGCGTTGAAATAGACCTGGCGGATCAGGCTGAAGCCGACCTGCCCCCAATCGCCCATACCGACGCCGAAATACGCCGAGTCGCTGCCGCGCGCTGGCAACTGCGTGGCCGGGATGGCCAGGCTGGCCACGTCCCGAAAGCCCGGGCTGCGCCGCAAGCTGTTGAGCGAAACGGTAAAGCGCTGGGTGTTCCACTGGTAGCCGCCGGCATGCTGCCGTCCGTTGGCGGGCGTGTTCATCGCCGCCGCGCTGGCCGACTGATGGCTGCCCGCCAGCGACGCGCTGAGCAGGCCCGTCTGGCCCGGCAACAGCCACACGCCGCCCATGCCGCCTTGCACCACGCCCGAGCCGGCTTCGGCATGGGCCTCCAGCGTCGTGGACGCCGACAGGCCGTAGCGCCCGCTCGCGCTGGCCAGCAAGCCGCTATAGGAAAAGGACTCCAGGCCGTAGTTGCGCCGCACTGTGCCCAGGTCCAGTGACCAGCTGGTCAGCCCCGCCTCCAGCAGCTGCGGCGCGCCGTACAAATCAAAGCTCACCGTGCGACTCTGCCCGTTGATGTCGGTGATCACCATCTGCGCCTGCCCGGCCCCGCCCAGCGAGGGGACGCCGCTGAGCTGGAATTGCCCGGGCTGCACCGTCTGGCTGGTCTGCTTGAGCCCGTTGATGAAAAGATCCACCGTCGACGGCAGCAAGGCCGAGCCCTGGAACGATGCCAGCGGCGTGGTCGCGCGGTAGGGCTGCAACGCGAAGTTGCTCGACAGCCGCACGCCACCGATGCGCGCGGCGCGCGACCACGGCAGAGAACCGGTCGTCAGGTCGCCGACGGTCAGCGACACCGCCTCGTCCGGGAAATTACGCTGCCAGCTGGTGTCCAGGCGGATGTTGCGGTACCGGGCCGTACTCCCTGCGCCGCTGTCGGCACCGCTGTCGGCGCGGCTGACCATGGTGTTGCTGTAGACGCCGGGCCCGACACCGAAGAGCCGTGCCTCGGTAAAGGCGCTCACCGTTTTTTGGCCGCCGCTGTTTTGGGCAAACAGGTCGTAGTTGGCCACCAGGCCGGGCACCTGGGTCGACGGGTCTACCCGCACCTGCTGGCTGGCCAGCGGGTCGAACTGCGCGCCGAACCGCACCACTGAGGCGTTGAGCAATTCCACCGGCGCTACCAGTGCCAGGCGTTGGGTGGCCACATTGAATTCCGCTGTCAGCCCCGGAACGGACGCCAGGGCAATCAGGCCGTCTTCCGCCGGGAAAGAAAGACCCGCAGGCAAATTGAGGCCTATCTGCTTGAGGGTCTGGGCGCTGGCATGCAGGCCTGGGGCAGGCGTGCCGGCCTTTTTGACAAAACGGGACAAATGGTCTGTCTTGACGGTGTTGAGCGTCACATCCAGGTAGAGCTCAAAGTCCTCTTCCGGCATGGCCGGCAAGACATTGGGGGCCCCTGCCGGAGAACGGCCGGGCAAGGGCTGTGCACCGGCACCGCCCCATGCGCCCAGAACGCCTGCCAGACTAAGGGCGAGTGTTGACCAGCGGCAGCGTCTGCTCTTCAAGGTCGGCATTGAATTTGGCCTTGAAGGCGCCTGCTCCGAAAGCACCGGGTGGGAGTGCGACCTTCAGCGGCCACTGCATCTGCTGGCCGGCCAACACATAGCCCAGCAGGCCCGGCGCCAGCACGGTGCGGCGGCCGTCAGCATCCACATAGGCCAGTTGCGCCAGTTTGAAGTGCGTGCGGCCTGTGTTTTTGACAACGAGTTGCGGCGGTTTCGACGCGGTTTGCAGGCTGGCCGACAAGGTGCTGATGTCGGTCTGCCTGCCGCCCACAGGCGAAGGCGCTTCCACGGCAACGAACACGGGCACCAGATAACGCATCAGGAACTGCAGGCCGGGCGGTGGGCTGCCGTCGACGGTGTCGACCTGTAGCTCGTCAACGATCAGGCGGTAGGACTGCTCAATGGCCGGCGCGACCGGCTGCTGGCGGATGAGGCGCACCAGTTGTTTGCCGCCGGGCGGAATCTCGACGGCCGGCGGGCTGGCGATGAGGTCGCGCGTGGGGGCGAGCTGATCCTGGTTGGCGGTTTGGGTCCATTGCTGCACCCGCACCTGCGCGCGCAGCGGCTTGGCGCCGGTATTGCTGAGCCAGATACCGTGCGCCTTTTCGCGTGGGGAAAATTCGAGGGAGATGGGCGAAACCTGCAGGTCGGCGGCCACGGCGTTGCCGCCGAAACCTGCCGCCCACAGGCACGCCATCAAGATGGCGGTGGTCACGCTCCGAAAGGCCCGGCAGCGGAAAAACATTCCCGATGACGGGGCAAGAGGGAGCGGATTCACCTTGAGTTCGCCAGCGAAAATCAGTAAGTGATGGTCGCGGTCACAGTGTCGGCATAAACGCCGGCGACAGCGTTAACGTTCGTCACGCGGCCATACACAGGAATGGCCTCGGGGTTACCCGTGCCGACGCTGCTGAAGGTGTCGCTGTTGACAACGTTGCCCCAGAAGGTGGTGTGGGTGGGCTCCTGGTAGAGGTCATAAGTGACGTAGTTGCCGGCTGTCCCCTGCATGCGGCGGCTGCCGAGCGCCGGCGTGTCGACTGAGCCCGTGTTGTTGGCGCCGCCGTTCAGGCCGATGGTGTAGTTCGTGCCGCTGGTGCAGGTCACGTTCAGGGTGCCGGTGGCGTCCAGGGTCACAGCCGCAGACGTGCTGGTTGTCCGAGCGAAAGCCACGGCGTCCGAAGGCGCACTGAATTGGCAGCCACTGTCAAGCGTCAGGCTGACGCCGAGGTCGGCGGTTTCGGTGACAGCCTGAGCGCTGCTCATGGCAGCCAGGGCGGCGAGGGCCACCAGGGCCAATTTGGTTTTGCCGAATGCGAATTTAGACATTGAAATTACTTTCTAAGGGTTGAAAAGAGTGCGAATTCTGGCTTGGGGGAAGTAACCAATAACGTACATTTGCGAATACTTTTGGCCGGCAAGTCCCAGGCAAATCATTTGCAATTGACACAAACCGGGGGTTGAAAGATGTCGTTGATGGGTTCGTCCTGAGCTGTATGGCCGGCATGTGGCAGCGGTTGGCAGTCCGCATGGATGTCCATCCAGAGAGCGTTTTTTCCGGTCAACCGCTGCAAGCGCCAGAGAATCAGCAAGCGCCGGGATGCATTCGACGCTTCACGCCGAAGCGGCTGCGCGAGCCGGACTGTCTGCGCTATGTAATAGGCAAACAAACCGTCGAGCTCGCTGGATTTGTCAAAGACGGCATCGGCCCCGGGAGGGCGGCGTGGTGGCAGGCACTGCGCGGCCAGGCGCCATGCTGTGCCCGGGCATGGGCATGGGCATGAGGTGCACTTTTGCAAGAAAAAGGCCTCCAGCCCATACGGGACCTGCGCTTACAGCTACAAATTCAATAGCAACATGATTTGCAGCGCAGGTTCGGGGGCGTTCAACGCCGCCTCAACAAATAAGACGAGGACATGCCCGCAGGCTGAAGGGCCGCAGCCAAGTGGGCGGCCAGGAAGGCGAAGGGCGCAAGCGCGAGGTTGTTGCTGCAGCCGGAAGACACCGGCGCCACGCTTGCGCGGGTGCCCGGGGAGGCCGACATGTTTTCCGCCGAGGTGCTGCGGCAGGGGCGTTTTGCCGAACTGTTTGCCGCAGGCTTCACCCTGTCTGACGGATCACGTTCAGGGTCACCGCCAACCCCTCATGGGCGCAGCACTAGGCGTGGGCGGCCGTTTGCTGCGTGCAATAGTTAAACAGGCCCTCCAGCTCACCGGATTTGTCAAACACCGCGTCGGCACCCAGGTCTGCTGCGCGCCGGCGGATCTCATCGGTGGCGTAGTTGGTCAGCACAACGACCTTCTGGTCGGGCTTGCGGTTGCGGCAGCCTGCCAGCACACCCAGGCCGCTGCCCTCTTTCAGGAAAAGATCGACGATGGCCAGGTGCCAGTCGCCGTTGTGGGACTGCAGCCACTCGGTGGCTTCGGCCTGTGTGGCACTGTGACCCGTGATTTCGACAGCGGCGATCTCCTGGAGCGCCTCGATGAGGTTGTCCAGAACGATCTTGTTGTCTTCGACGAGGTAAGTAATAAGTGCCATACAACCCACTTTAGGGCGCGGGCTGAAGGATGCTGCCATCCGTTGGCCCACATCCGGGTAGGACAGAGCACTGGTCTGCCTACACGAATGGGTGGACTGACCACCCGATCCAGAGCCACTCTAGAAGTGTTCGTGCGGGGCCAGGTAGCGCCACTGCCCCACCGGCAAATGGCCCAGGTTGACCCGGCCGATGCGCACGCGTTTGAGCCCGGTCACAAAAAGCCCCACTTGCTCGCACATGCGGCGGATCTGGCGTTTTTTGCCTTCTTTCAGGATAAAACGCAGCTGCTCGGGGTTTTGCCATGAAACCTGGGCGGGCTTGAGCGGCTGGCCGTCCAGACTCAGGCCGTGGTTCAGCAGGGCCAGCTTTTCGCGCGGGAACAGGGCCTGCACATTGGCGGATTCAGGGCCATAGCTCACGCGCACCAGATACTCTTTTTCGATGTCGGAGTCTTCACCGATCAGTTGGCGCGCCACGCGCCCGTCCTGCGTCAGCACCAGCAGGCCGATGGAGTCGATGTCCAGCCGTCCGGCCGGGGCCAGCCCGCGCAGCTGCTCGTGGCCCCAGCGCATGCGGCTGTTGCATTCGCGCCAGCGGTTTTGCGGCTGCACCAGCACCACGGCCGGTTCATGCCCGTCCTCGGCCTGGCCGCTGACGTAACCCACGGGCTTGTTGATCAGGATGGTGACCTGCTGGCGCTGCTGCTGCTCGGCCTGGCGGTCGATTTCAATGCGCGCGTCCACCGCCACGGGCTGGCCCATCACGGCCGGCGCGCCGTTCACGCGCACCCAGCCGCGTGCGATCCAGTCGTCGGCTTCGCGGCGCGAGCACAGGCCCAGCTCGGCCATGCGTTTGTTCAGCCGCACGGTGGCCGCCGGCGCGCCGGGCGCGGCGGCGGGCGCCGGGGTTTTGGGGATGCGGACGGCGGCGCCAGGCGGTTTGGGGCCGGCTCCGGGTTTGAGGGGTTCTGTCATTTGCTATTTACTATCTTTTTTATAGCTACAATCCCATACCAGTCATGGGCCGGGGCCATATTTCTCTTAAATTTTGCCTGGCAGCCCTCAGGCCACCCAGAGCCGGTACCCGACGGCGGTTTCCGTCAACAGATGTTTGGGCTGCGCCGGATCGGCCTCGAGCTTTTGCCGCAAGTGGCCCATATAGATACGTAAATAGTGATTTTGCCCTGCATGCGCCGGGCCCCACACCTCGCGCAGCAACTGGCGGTGCGTCAGCACCCGCCCGGCATTGCTCATCAGCACGGTGAGCAGGCGGTACTCGATGGGCGTCAGGTGCACCTCAACGCCGGCGCGCCGCACCAGCCGCGCCTGGCGGTCCACCACCACGTCGCCAAAACTGAACAGCGGCTCGTCGGGTGCGCCGTCGGCGCCGGCCGCACGCGGGCGGCGCAGGTTGGCGCGCACGCGGGCCAGCAGCTCGCCCACGCCGAAAGGTTTGGTCAGGTAGTCGTCGGCGCCGGCGTCCAGCGCAGCAATCTTGTCGGCCTCATCGGCGCGCGCCGACAGCACCACGATGGGCACCGCCGACCAGCCACGCACGTCGCGTATCACGTCCAGCCCGTCGCCGTCGGGCAGGCCCAGGTCCAGCACCAGCAGGTCGGGCTTGCGGGTGCCGGCTTCCGTCAGCCCGCGCTGCGCGGTATCGGCCTCAAACACCTGCCAGCCTTCGCCCTCCAGCGCTGCGCGGACAAAGCGGCGTATCTGCGGCTCGTCTTCAATCACAACGGCAACCGGCGTGGGGTGGGACATGGGTGGAAGGGGTTCAGGCGGTTTCGGGCGTATCGGGCATGGCCGGCGGCGGACGGCGCGGCAGGCTCACCGTGAATTCTGCACCACCCCCCGCGGCATTGCCGGCCGTAAGCTGCCCGCGGTGCGCCTGCACCACCGCCTGGCAGATCGCCAGGCCCAGCCCGACGCCCGGCGTGGCGGATTCGGCCACACCGCGCGTGAACTTCTCAAACAGCTCATGTTCGCGCCCGCGCACGGCCTCGGGCAGGCCGGCGCCGTGGTCGCGCACCGACAGCACCAGCGCCTTGTCGGTGACGTGCGCACCGACTTCAATCGGCGCCTGCCCGTATTTGGCGGCGTTTTCCAGCAGGTTGACGAGCACGCGCTCCATCAACACCGCATCAAACTCCACCAGGGGAAGGCCGGCCGGCAAATCGGTGGTGACGGCCTTGCCCGCCAGTGCATGCTGCGCCTGGCGGATCGCCGAACCCACGATTTCTTCAACCGACTGCCATTCGCTTTTGAGGTTGACGGCGCCGCTTTGCAGGCGCGCCATGTCCAGCAGGTTGTTGACCAGCGTGCTCAGGTGGCGCGCTTCGCTGCTGATGGCGCGGGCGGCTTCTGCTTGCGCCTCGCCCAGCGGCGGCGCCGTGCGCTGCAGGGAATCGGCCAGGCCGATGAGCGCCGTCAGCGGCGTGCGCACGTCATGCGAGATCGCCGCCAGCAGGACATTGCGCAGCTTTTCAGACTCCATCTGCACCACGGCCTCCTGCGCCACTTCTACATAGTGCACACGCTCCAGCGCTATCGCGACCTGCCGGGCCAGCGTGTCGAGCTGCTGCATTTGCTCCGGAATCAACAGCCAGCGCGGCTGCGCCGGCTTGAGCGCCAGCACGCCGCGCACCCGCATAGGCGCCTTGAGCGGGATGTAATGCCAGGCCTGCGCCGACAGGGTGGCGGTGGCCAGCCCGGCCGGCTGCTCGTTGCGAAACACCCAGTCGGCCACGCTGGCGTCGAAGTCCGGCGGCGGGTTGACCTGCGGCCGCAGCTGGTCATGCGCGTCGGTCGCCAGCACCAGCGCCTGCCCGCCGAAGTTGCGCTGCACGGCCGCCTCGCCCAGCTCGATCACCTGCTCGCTCAGCAGCGCCGCCGACAAATCACGCGTGAGCTCAAACAGCGACTGCGCGCGGCGCTCGCGGCTGGCCGCGATGCGCGCCTGAAAGCGCAGGCCGGCCGTGAGCTGGCCCGTCAACAGGCCCACCACCAGCATCACGCCGAAGGTCACCAGGTACTGCACATCGCTGACGGCAAACGACAGCCGCGGCGCCACAAAAAAATAATCAAACGCCGCGACGTTGAGAAACGCCGCCAGCGCCGCCGGCCCGCGCCCGAACTTCAGCGCCACCAGCACCGTGCCCAGCAGGAACAGCATGACGATGTTGGCCAGGTCGAAAAAAGCCAGCAGCGGCAGGGCCAGCAGCGTGATGGCGGCGCTGCCGGCCGCGGCCCAGGCATAGGCCGGCAACTTGCCCTGCCAGGCGGTGGCTTCGTCATCACTGGCCGAACGCTGCACGGCGCGCGCCAGGCGCCGCGCGCTGTCGGCGTGGCCCACTTCCACAATGTCCAGCGTGGGCGCCCGCCTGGCCAGCCGGCGCGTCATGGTCGGGCCCACCCAGAGGGCGCGCCAGCCCGGCACTTGCGGGCGGCCCACCACCAGCGTGGCGCAGTTGAGCCGCTGCGCCTCGTTCACCAGCTCGGCCGCGGCATCGCCGCCGGTCAGCACGGCCGTTTCGGCGCCCAGCCCTTCGGCCAGCTTGATCACGGCCAGGATCCTGTCGCGCTCGGCCACCTCCAGCAGCTGCAAGCGCGGTGTTTCCACATAGGCCGCATGCCAGCGCACATTGAGCTGGCCGGCCAGCCGCGCCGCCGTGCGCACCGTCTGCTCCGCGCCTTCGCGCGGGCCTATGCAGGCGAGGATGGCGCCTTCGGTGTTCCACACCGGGGCGATGGATTTTTCGACGCGGTAGCTGCGTACATCGTCTTCCACATGCTCAGCCGTGCGCCGCAGCGCAATCTCGCGCAGCGCGATCAGGTTGCCCTTGCGGAAAAAATTCTGCGCCGCGCGCTCAGCCTGCTGCGGCATATAAACCTTGCCGGCCTTCAGCCGCGCCATCAGCTCGTCGGGCGTGACATCGACCAGGATCACTTCGTCGGCCGCGTCCAGCACCGTGTCGGGCACGGTTTCATGCACACGTATGCCGGTGATCGCGCCCACCGTGCCGTTCAGGCTTTCCAGGTGCTGCACATTGACGGCCGACCAGACATCGATGCCGGCTTCCAGCAGCTCGTGCACGTCCTGCCAGCGCTTGGCGTGGCGCGAGCCTTCCACATTGCTGTGCGCCAGCTCGTCGACCAGCAGCACGGCCGGCTTGCGCGCCAGCGCCGCATCCAGGTCGAACTCTTTCAATGTGCGCCCACGGTAAGCCACCTCGCGCAAGGGCAACTGCTCCAGCCCCGCCAGCAGCTCCATGGTTTCGCTGCGGCCATGCGTTTCGACCACACCCACCAGCACGTCGCGCCCGGCCTTGCGTTCGCGCTGCGCGGCGCTGAGCATGGCGTAGGTTTTGCCCACGCCGGCGCTGGCGCCGAAGTAGATGCGCAAGCGGCCCCGGCGCGCCTTGTCATCCTCGCCGCGCAGGTGGGCCAGAAGCTGGTCGGGGTCAGGACGGGAGTCGGGGTAACTGGCCATGCCGCTGCGTTGTTGCTGTGTGTTTGAGGTGACTCAAAGGTCGCTGCGCAAAGGGTAACACCGGGGGCGTTCTTCCTGTGCATCAGGCTCATCCTTTTCAGGCACGACCGGATCTGGTTTGTCGCCGCGCCCCGCGATCCACCAGGCCACCGCCAGCGGCAGGCCAAAGGCCGCCAGCGCACTCAAGGCCCGCAAAAGTTCAGAGTCCATGGCCAAGCCCATGCCGTTCAAGGTGGCGCCGCCAGGAGACCAGCGGGCCGATCACGCCGTCGGGCACACACACCATGACGCGGTGCATGACCTCGGCGGCCATGGCCCCGGGCAGGCGGATCTCCAGCCGGACCTGCTGCTCATCCAGCCGCGGGATGCAGCGCACGATGCCGGCCCCCGCACAGTTCACCAGCGCGCGGCGAACCGTCAGGGCATCACAGCTGCGCACGGTGACATCCATCACCGCCCACTGCGTGCGCAGCGGCGGTGCGGCACGGGACGGCGTCAAACCAAACGATTCACAGTAAGCGGCATAGGCCATGGCGATATCTCTTAGCGAAGAGCCTCCAACGCAAGATTGAGCTTGAGCACATTCACCCTGGGTTCATCCAGGATGGCGAGCAGCGGCTGCTCGGTGTGCTGTTCGAGCAAGGCCTGGACTTTTTCTGCCGGCAAGCCGCGCGCCCTGGCCACACGGGCCACCTGGTAGCGGGCCGCAGCCGGGCTTATGTGCGGATCCAGCCCGCTGGCAGACGCCGTGACCAGGTCGACAGGCACCTGGGCGGTGTTGCCCGGGTCGGCCGCTTTCAGCGCTTCGATGCGGCCCTTGACGGCATCGACCAGCGCCGGATTGAGCGGCCCTTGGTTGGCGCCGCTGGAAGCCGCGGCGTTGTAGGGCATGGGGCCGGTGGCCGATGGGCGGCCCCAGAAGTGATGGGGGTCGCTGAAGTTCTGGCCTATCAGTTCGGAGCCGACGGGCTTACCGTCACGCACGATCAGGCTGCCAGCCGCTTGAGAAGGGAACAGGGATTGCGCAGCGCCGGTCACCACGAGCGGGTAGGCCACGCCGGTGGCCAGGGTGAGCACGGCGAACATCACCAGTGCGGGTCTGAGAATGGTTTTCATGAGTTTTCCTTGATGGAGGGGTTTCAGGCCAAATTCATGGCGACCAATAAAAGGTCAATCGCCTTGATGCCGATAAAAGGCACGGCCAGGCCGCCCAGGCCGTAGATCAGCAGGTTGCGGCGCAGCAGGGTGGCAGCGCCCACCGCGCGGTACTTCACGCCCTTGAGCGCCAGCGGGATCAAAAACATGATGATCAGCGCGTTAAAAATCACCGCCGACAAAATCGCCGAAGAGGGGCTGCCCAGGCGCATCACATTGAGTGCGGCCAATTGCGGGTAGGTGCTCACAAAAATCGCCGGGATGATGGCGAAGTACTTGGCCACGTCGTTGGCGATCGAAAACGTGGTGAGCGAGCCGCGTGTCATCAGCAAGGCCTTGCCGGTTTCCACAATCTCCAGCAGCTTGGTCGGGTTGGAGTCGAGGTCCACCATGTTGCCGGCCTCTTTGGCTGCCTGCGTGCCGCTGTTCATGGCCACCGCCACGTCGGCCTGGGCCAGCGCCGGCGCGTCGTTGGTGCCGTCGCCCGTCATCGCCACCAGCCGGCCCTCAGCCTGGTACTGGCGTATCAATTTCAGCTTGTCTTCGGGCGTGGCCTCGGCCAGGAAGTCGTCGACACCCGCTTCGGCGGCGATGGCGGCCGCCGTGAGCTTGTTGTCGCCGGTGATCATCACCGTCTTGATGCCCATGCGGCGCAGCTCGCCAAAACGCTCCTTGATACCGGCCTTGACGATGTCTTTGAGCTCTACGATGCCCAGCACCGCGCTGCCGTCGGCCACCGCCAGCGGCGTGCTGCCGCGGCGCGACACCTCGTCCGACACGCGCAGCACCTCGGCCGGCACGCTGCCGCCCAGCGACTCCACATGTTTGCGGATCGCATCGACCGCGCCCTTGCGCAGCTGGCGCGTGCTGCCGTCGGGGCGTTGCACGTCGATGCCGCTCATGCGCGTCTGTGCAGTGAAAGGCACCTCATGGCTCTCACCCACCAAAGCCTCACCGGCTCCAAGGCGCTGGGCCAAAACCACAATGCTGCGGCCTTCAGGCGTTTCATCGGCCATCGAGGCCTGCATCGCAGCGGTGGCCAGCTTGGCGCCGGTCACGCCGGGCGCCGGCAGAAAGCTGGAGGCCTGGCGGTTGCCGTGGGTGATGGTGCCGGTCTTGTCGAGCAGCAGCACGTCCACGTCACCGGCGGCTTCCACGGCACGGCCCGAGGTGGCGATGACGTTGGCCTGCATCATGCGGCTCATGCCGGCCACACCCACGGCAGAGAGCAGGCCGCCAATCGTGGTCGGGATCAGGCAGACCAGCAAGGCCACCAGCGCAGTGATGCTGACCACCGTGCCCGCGCCTGCCGCTTCCACGCTGAACATCGAAAACGGCAGCAAGGTCACGGTGACCACCAGGAACACAATGGTCAGCGCCACCAGCAAAATCGTCAGCGCGATTTCATTGGGCGTCTTCTGGCGTTTGGCGCCTTCGACCATGCTGATCATGCGGTCCAGGAAAGACTCGCCCGGGTTCACCATGATGCGCACGACCAGCCAGTCGGACAGCACGCGGGTGCCGCCGGTCACGGACGAGAAGTCGCCGCCCGATTCGCGCACCACCGCGGCTGATTCGCCGGTAATAGCGCTTTCGTCGACCGAGGCCACGCCTTCGATGACTTCGCCGTCCAGCGGGATCATGTCGCCGGCTTCGACCAGCACCACGTCTCCTTTTCTGAGGTTCTCGGCTTGCTCCGGCAAAAAGGTGGCGCCGTGTTTGGGCTCCTTCAGCTTCTTGGCCCAGGTGCTTTTCTTCAGGCTGCGCAGCGAGGCCGCCTGCGCCTTGCTGCGCCCCTCGGCCAGCGCTTCGGCAAAGTTGGCAAACAACACGGTGAACCACAGCCAGACGGCCACGGCAAAGATAAAGCCTGCCGGCGCTTCGCCCTGGCCCTGCAAGGCCTGCAGGCCCAGCAAGGTGGTCAGGATGCTGCCGATGTAGACAACAAACATGACGGGGTTGCGCCACTGCACGCGCGGGCTGAGCTTGGTAAACGACGCCGCGATGGCGGGTTTGAGCAAGGCAGGATCAAGCAACACAAAAGGTTTTTGGGTAGTCATATCAATTTCTCTTTGAGCCTTGCGCTTAGTGACCTGGCCAGAGCATCAAATGCTCGACCACCGGGCCCAGCGCCAGGGCAGGCACGTAATTGAGCAGGCCCACGAGCAATACGGTGCCTATCAGCAGCATCACGAACAGCGGGCCGTGCGTGGGCATGGTGCCGGCCGTGACCGGCAGGCGCTTCTTGGCGGCCAGTGCACCGGCAATGGCGAGCACCGGCACGATGACGCCGAAGCGGCCCAGCCACATGGCGATGCCCAGCAGCGTGTTGTAGAACGGCGTGTTGGCCGACAGGCCTGCAAAGGCGCTGCCGTTGTTGTTGCCGGCCGAGGTCAGTGCGTAAAGGATTTCAGAAAAACCGTGCGCACCGGGGTTGGCGATGCCGGCCTTGCCGGCGCCCGCCAGGACGGCGATGGCCGTGCCGGCCAGCACCAGGATGGGCGTCACCAGGATGGCGATCGAGGTCAGCTTCATCTCATGCGACTCGATCTTCTTGCCCAGGTATTCGGGCGTGCGGCCAATCATCAGGCCGGCGATAAACACCGCCAGGATGGCAAAGATCAGCATGCCGTAAAGCCCGGTGCCGACACCGCCGAACACCACCTCTCCCAGCTGCATCATCACCATGGGCACCATGCCGCCCAGCGGTGTGAAGGAGTCGTGCATGGCGTTGACCGCGCCGCACGAAGCCGCCGTCGTGATCACTGCGAAAAGGCTGGAGGCATTGATGCCGAAACGGGTTTCCTTGCCTTCCATATTGCCGCCGGCCTGCAAGGCGCTGGCAGCCTGGTCCACACCCAGCGGGGGCAGCAGCGGGTTGCCGGCTTGTTCGGCCGGCGTGATGGCCACCACCGCGATGACAAACATCACCGTCATCGCGGCCAGGACGGCCCAGCCTTGGCGCGGGTCGCCCACGGCGCGGCCAAAGGCAAAACACAGCGCCGCAGGGATCAGGAAGATCGCCAGCATTTGAAAGAAGTTGCTCAGCGCGGTCGGGTTCTCATAAGGATGGGCCGAGTTGGCGTTGAAAAAACCGCCACCATTGGTGCCCAGCATCTTGATGGCCTCTTGCGACGCGACCGGGCCCATGGCCAGGGTCTGCTTGTCAGATTTGGCGTCTTCCATCACAGGGTTGCCCTTGTCGTCTTTCAGGGTCTGGCCATCGGCGCCGGTTTTGGGCACCTGATAAGAAGTGGTCTCGAGCGTTGCGACTTCCTTGTAGCTGTCAAAGTTCTGGATCACGCCCTGCCCCACCAGGAAGAGGGCGAACACCAGCGACAGCGGCAGCAGCAGCCAGGCCGTGATGCGTGTGACATCCACCCAGAAGTTGCCAATGGCGCCCGTGGCACGCGCGGCAAAACCGCGGAACAGCGCAAACACCACCGCAATGCCGGTGGCGGCGGACAAAAAGTTCTGCACCGACAGCGCCAGCATCTGCGTGAGGTAACTCATGGTGGACTCACCGGCATAACCCTGCCAGTTGGTGTTGGAGACAAAACTGACCGCGGTGTTAAAGGCCGAGTCGGGCGACACCGCGGCCATGCCGGCCGGGTTGAGCGGCAGCCAGACCTGCAGGCGCTGCAAGGCATACACGGCAATGAAACCCAGCACATTGAAGGCCAGCAAGGCCAGTGCGTACTGCGACCATTTCATGCTGGTGTCGGCGGACGTGCCGGCCAGGCGGTACAGCGGCGCTTCGACCTTGTGCATCCAGGCGGGAAGGCTGCCAGAGTAAATGCGCGCCAGCCAGATACCCAGCGGCCAGGCAGTGACCAGCAGGACACCGAGAAAGAGAGCCAACAGGCCCCATGACGAATTGCTCATCAAAACTCCTCAGCGCAAATCAGCGCATAGACGAGGTAGGTGAGCAGCACGATGGCGCAGACGCCGCCAAAGCCGTACAAAACATCCAGGCTGATCATGAGCGGCCCCCTTCCGGCTTTTCGAGCTTCTGAAAGCCCCAGACCAGCAGCACCATCACACCCCACAGGGCGGCGGCGCCAAGAATAAACGCGAGATCCATCACTTCACTCCAACGAATAACGATGGAGAAAGTGTCGGATCCGGCGTGTAAAAACGGGGATGAAAGAGGGGTGGCCGGTATAAAGAAAGCGTAAAAACCGGGCGAAAACGCCTGGTTTTTGTCCTATCCCGCAAGCCAGCGTATCGCGCTGCCGATCACCATATAAAGGCCAATCGCCAGCAAACCGGTAAAGAAAAGACGCTTGAAGGCTTTCTCATCCAGCCGCCCGCGCAGCATCTGGCCCGCCGCCATCCCCAGCAACGCTGCAGGCAAAGCCGCCAGCCAGCCCCAACCTCCGGGCACGGCGTCTGCCGAGAATGAACCTTCGAGCGCCAGGCGGCCAAAGAGCGCGACGGTGGACACCGTGAACGACAGCCCCAGCGCCTGCACCAGCTCATCCTTCTTCAAATGCAGGGCCTGCAGGTAAGGCACAGCCGGAAAGACAAAGACCCCGGTGGCAGCCGTGATCGCGCCGGTAATCAAGCCGGTGGCGCCGGACGAGAACCTTTCACCGCGGCGAGGCACCGACAGCGAAACCGCGGCAAGCCCCAGAACGGCATACACCATCAAGGCGGCGCCCAAACCTGCCGAGGCCACATTGGCGTTGAGGGTGACAAGGCTGACGGGCGCCCACAAGGTTCCGGCCAGCACACCCAATTGCAAAGGCCAGAGGCGCCTCACCAGGCGGCCCAAGGCAGCCCCGTCCCACATCTGCCAGGCGTTCGTCAGGAACGAAGGCAGGATCAAAATGACGGCGGCGTGGGCGGGCGGCATGACGCTGGCCAGCAAACCCATGGAAAGCGTCGGCAAGCCCAGCCCGACGACCCCTTTGACCAGGCCGGCCAGCAGGAAAACTGCCACCACCACTCCGAGAATGAAGACTTCGTGCCCCGGGCCCGTGAGGGCAGCCGCCGTGTTTGAATCGATATGAGCTGCATTCATGGCGCCCATTTTGGGCAAGCGCATCTGCGGGCTCAAGCTGTAATATCTTTCGGCAGCCTTCGCCATTTCCGAAGGCCGGGAGAATTTTGTGACTGCCAGCCTCCGCTTTGACCTTGTCGACCTTCGCCTCTTTCTTCACGTCACGGACACCGGCAGCATCACGGCGGGCAGCAAGCTCTCTCATCTGGCGCTGGCCTCGGCCAGCGCGCGCATACGCGGCATGGAAGACGCGTTGGGCGTTGCCTTGCTCGAACGGCTGCGCTCCGGCGTCAAGCCGACCAAGGCGGGCCTGGCCGTTGCCCACCATGCGCGGCTGGTGCTGCAGCAGCTGGATCGCATGCACGGCGAGATCGACGACTATGCCGGCGGCATGGCGGGCAAGGTCCGGCTGCTGTCCAACACCGCCGCCATCACCGACTACCTTCCCGAAGCGCTGGCGGCGTTCCTCAACGCGCATCCCGCCATCGATGTCGAGCTGGAAGAGCGCACCAGCCACGCCATCGTGCTGCAGCTGCTAAGCCAGGCGGGCGACCTGGGCATCGTGGCGGATTCCACCGATACCTCCCAGCTGGAAACCCAGCCCTTCCGCCGCGACCGGCTGGTGCTGGTGGCGTCACGGCAAAACATTCCCGGACGCTCGCGGCACATCTCGTTTGCGGACGCGTTGCACCATGATTTCGTCGGGCTGGGCGAAGACAGCGCGATGCAGCAACACCTGGACGCGCAGGCCGGGCGCCTCGGCCTGCGCATGCGCACACGCATCCGGCTGCGCAGTTTTGAGGCGGTGTGCCGGATGGTGGAGGCCGGCGTGGGTGTGGCCGTGGTGCCGGCGATTGCGGCGCAGCGCTATGCGGGAGCGGGCAGGTTACGTATCCTGAAACTCGACGATGCGTGGGCGGACCGTGAACTGCTGGTGTGCGCGCGGAAGTTTGCGGACCTGTCGGCGCCGGCGCTCAAGCTGGTAGACGCCCTGTGCGCCACCGGCGCGGGCCAGGCGACATGAGCAAACCCGAATCGCTATCAATTTAATAGCTACAAGTCCTTTCCGGTATTGGGCAAGAGCTCTTTTTTGCTTGAAAAAACGCTGGACCGCAGGGCGCCCAGGTCCAGCACACGCAGGCCGCCGTATTCGATGCGGATAAAGCCGCGCGCCTGCAGTGTGCTCAGGGCCTCGTTCACACGCTGGCGTGACAGACCCACCAGGTAGGCCATCTCCTGCTGCGTGATGCGCAGGATTTCACCCACACCGGGGTAGAGCACCGGGTTGAACAGCGCGGCCAGGCTGCGCGCCACGCGGATGTCGGGGTTGTTCATGCGGTCGATCTCGCGCGCGACGATGAACTGGCCCAGCCGCTCATTGAGCTGGTTCATCACAAAGCGGTTAAAGCCGATGGAGTGGTCGAGCAGCCAGTGGAAATCTTCGACCGGCAGCCCGGCGACGACTGTCTTGCGCAGCGCCTGGATGTTGTAGCGGTAGGGCTCGCGCTTGAGCACCGTGCCTTCGCCGAACCACGCGCCCGGCGGCAGGCCGGTGAACGTCATGGTCGCGCCCTGGGCGCTGTCGGTGCTCATCTTGAGCAGGCCCTCGACCACGCCGAACCAGTAGGTCACCGGTTTGCCGACGCGGCACACATAGTCGCCGATGTTGGCGTCGCCCACACGCACGCTGGCCACGGCGCGTTCGCGCTCGGCCGGCAGCAGCTCGGCCAGCCAGTGAATGCCGGCCAGCTCCTGCGCATCGGGCATGCGGGCGCGGATCTGCATCGACTGGCCGGTCATTGCTGGCATGCAAGCTCCTGGGAATCCTGGGTGACCTGGAAGTGGGCTAGGGGAAAGTCCGGGGGAGTAATCACCCTTGAATTGTCGTTGGAACGACAACCCAACGTCAAATGCATGTCTACCATGCATCCAAGAGACAACTTTTGGGCTAGCGGCGACCGGACGGCCGGGACCCAGGGCACAACAACCAAGAGACAAGGAATATGCAGACCACGTTCCCACGATTGCTGCTCAAACATGCGGCCGAACGCCCCGGCGCCGCCGCCATGCGCGAGAAGGAGTACGGCATCTGGCAGGCGCACAGCTGGGCCGGCATGGCCCAACTGGTCGAGCGCATCGCCTGCGGCCTGCATGCAGCCGGCCTGCAGCGCGGCGAACACGTGGTCATCATCGGCGCCAACCGCCCGCGCCTTTACGCCACCATGCTGGCGGCCCAGTCGCTGGGCGCGGTTCCGATTCCGCTGTACCAGGACGCCGTGGGCGCCGAGTGCGTCTTCCCCATCACCAACGCCGACGTGCGCTTTGCGCTGGTGGAAGACCAGGAGCAGGTCGACAAGCTGCTGGAAATCCGCAGCCAGTGCCCGCAGCTGGACCAGATCATTTACGACGACCCGCGCGGCCTGCGCAACTATGCCGAGACCGGCCTGCAGTCGCTGGATTCGTTGCTGGAAAAAGGCGAGGCCTTCGCCGCGCAGCAGCCCGGCTTCTTCAAGGCGGAAGTCGAAAAAGCCCATCATGACGATGTGGCCGCGATGTTTTTCACTTCCGGCACCACGGGCAACCCCAAGGGCGTGGTCCACACCCACAACACCCTGCTGGACCGCGCCAAAGCCGGCGCCGATTTCGACAAGCTCACCGCTGCCGAAGAAGTGCTGGCCTACCTGCCGCCCGCCTGGGTCGGCCAGAACATCTTCAGCTACGCCCAGTGGCTGGCCTGCGGCTATGTGGTCAATTGCCCCGAGAGCGCCAGCACGGTGACGATCGACCTGAAGGAAGTGGGCCCGACCTATTACTTTGCGCCTCCGCGCATTTTTGAAAGCCTGCTGACCACGGTGATGATCCGCATGGAAGACGCCGGCCGCATCAAGCGCAGCATGTTCAATTACTTCATGGGTGTGGCCAAGCGCGCCGGCCCCGCGCTGATGGACGGCAAGCCGGTGGGCGCGCTTGATCGCCTGCTGTATGCGCTGGGCAGCGTCATGGTCTACGGCCCGCTGCGCAACACGCTGGGGTTTTCGCGCGTGCGGGTGGCCTACACCGCCGGCGAGGCGATTGGCCCCGACCTGTTCACCTTCTACCGCTCCATCGGCATCAACCTGAAGCAACTCTACGGCTCGACAGAGACTGCCGTGTTTGTCTGCCTGCAGCCGGACAACGAAGCGCGCGCGGACACCGTGGGCGTTCCCATCGCAGGCGTGCAGATCAAGGTGGCCGAGAACGGCGAGATCCTCGTCAAGTCGGCCGGCCTGCTCAAGGAATACTATAAAAACCCCACGGCGACGGCCGAGGTGCTGAGCGCCGACGGCTGGTACCACACCAGCGACGCGGGTTTTATCGACGCCAGCGGCCACCTCAAGATCATCGACCGCGTCAAAGACGTGGGCCGCATCAAGGGCGGCGCCAACGACGGCGCCATGTTTGCGCCCAAGTATGTGGAGAACAAACTCAAGTTCTTCCCGCACATCAAGGAAGTCGTGGCCTACGGCGACGGCCGTGAAAAAGTCTGCGTGATGATCAACATCGACTTCGATGCCGTGGGCAACTGGGCCGAACGCCGCAACCTGCCTTACGCCGGTTACACCGACCTGGCGCAAAAGCCCGAGGTCTACCAGCTCATCAAGGAGTGCGTCGAGAAGGTCAACGCCGACCTGAGCGTGGACACCCTGCTGGCGGGCTCGCAGATCAGCCGCTTCCTGGTGCTGCACAAAGAGCTGGACGCCGACGACGGCGAGCTCACGCGCACCAACAAGGTCCGCCGCGGTTTTATCGCCGACAAATACCTGCCGCTGGTCGATGCGCTTTACAGCGGCAAGACCGAGCAGTTCATTGAGACGGTGGTGAAGTTTGAAGACGGGCGGTCTGGCAGCGTCAGTGCCACCTTGAAGATCGACGACACCAAAACCTTTGCCCCCGTGAAGGCAGCAGCATGAGCAAGAAGATCGGCGACGTCATTCTCGACGTCAAAAACATCTCCCTCAGCTTCGGCGGCGTGAAAGCGTTGTCGGATATCTCCTTCAATGTGAAGGAGCACGAGATCCGCGCCATCATCGGCCCCAACGGTGCAGGCAAAAGCTCCATGCTCAACTGCATCAACGGCGTCTATGCGCCGCAGCAGGGCTCCATCACTTTCCGCGGCCAGACCTTCAAGCACATGAACAGCCACCAGGTGGCGGTGATGGGCGTGGCCCGCACCTTCCAGAACCTGGCGCTGTTCAAGGGCATGAGCGTGCTCGACAACATCATGTCGGGCCGCAACCTCAAGATCAAAAGCAACCTGCTGCTGCAGGCGCTGCGCATAGGCCCGGCCGAAAAAGAAGAAATCATGCACCGCGAGGCGGTGGAAAAAATCATCGACTTCCTCGAAATCCAGGCCTACCGCAAGACGCCGGTGGGCCAGCTGCCCTACGGCCTGCAAAAGCGCGTCGACCTGGGCCGCGCGCTTGCGATGGAGCCGCAGGTTTTGTTGCTGGACGAGCCCATGGCTGGCATGAACGTGGAAGAAAAACAGGACATGTGCCGCTTTGTGCTGGACGTGAACGATGAGTTCGGCACGACCGTGGTGCTGATCGAGCACGACATGGGCGTGGTGATGGACATCTCCGACCGCGTCGTGGTGCTCGACTACGGCAAGAAGATCGGCGACGGCAGCCCCGACGAAGTACGCAATAACGAAGACGTGATCCGGGCATATCTCGGAACAAGTCACTAGCGGCAGGACTCAACAGATGGCATTCTTTCTCGAAACTTTGCTGGGCGGCCTGATGGCCGGCATGCTGTATTCGCTGGTGGCGCTGGGCTTTGTGCTGATCTTCAAGGCCTCAGGCGTCTTCAACTTTGCGCAGGGTGCGATGGTGCTGTTTGCAGCGCTGGCGATGGCGCGCTTTTCGGAGTGGATTCCGCAGTGGACGGGCATCAACAGCCTGCTGCTGGCCAACGTCGCGGCCTTTGTGATTGCCGGCGCCATCATGTTTGTGGTGGCCTGGGTGATTGAATTTCTGGTGTTGCGCCACCTGGTCAACCAGGAGGGCGCGACCCTGCTGATGGCCACGCTGGGCATTGCCTATTTCCTTGAAGGCCTGGGCCAGACGCTGTTCGGCAGCAGCATCTACAAGATCGACATCGGCATGCCCAAGGAGCCCATCTTTGTGCTGGAGTCCGCCTTCCAGGGCGGCGTGCTGATCAACAAGGAAGACCTTTACGCCGCGCTGATCGCCGCGGTGCTGGTGGCTGCGCTCAGCGTGTTCTTCCAGAAGACGGCGACCGGCCGTGCACTGCGCGCCGTGGCCGACGACCACCAGGCCGCGCAGTCCATCGGCATTCCGCTCAACCGCATCTGGGTCATCGTCTGGTGTGTGGCCGGTGTGGTTGCACTGGTGGCCGGGATGATCTGGGGCAGCAAGCTGGGTGTGCAATTTTCGCTTGCCACTGTGGCGCTGCGCGCGCTGCCTGTCGTGATCCTGGGTGGACTGACTTCGGTGCCCGGCGCGATTATTGGCGGGCTGATTATTGGCGTCGGTGAAAAGTTGTCCGAGGTTTATCTCGGGCCTTTTGTCGGTGGTGGTATCGAAATTTGGTTTGCCTACGTTTTAGCCTTGGGCTTCCTGTTGTTCAGGCCACAAGGGCTGTTTGGCGAAAAAATTATTGACCGCGTCTGAAAGAAAAAGAACACAACATGCTTTACAGAGAAAACGGCCAGTTCAAAACCACCTACCGGGCGGATCAGCAGATCTTCCCCATCCTGCAGGACCGCGTCTTCATCGGCCTCTTCCTGCTGTTCGCGTTTGCCGTCGTGCCCCTGCTGGCCAGCGACTACCTGTTTCGCGCCATCCTGATTCCTTTCCTGATCATTTCACTGGCTGCGCTTGGCGTGAACATCCTGGTCGGCTACTGCGGCCAGATTTCGCTGGGCTCGGGCGCCTTCATGGCCGTGGGTGCTTACGGTGCCTACAACTTCTTTGTGCGCATTCCCGGCATGCCGCTGATCCCGGCGCTGATCCTGGGCGGGCTGTGCGCAACGGCGTTCGGCATCCTGTTCGGCTTGCCCAGCCTGCGTGTGAAGGGCCTGTACCTGGCCGTCGCCACGCTGGCTGCGCAGTTCTTCAGCGACTGGATGTTCCTGCGCATCAAGTGGTTCACCAACGACTCGCCTTCGGGCTCTATCTCGGTCAGCAACCTGCAGGTGTTTGGCCTGCCGATTGACAGCGCGGTGTCGAAGTACCTCCTCTGCCTGTCGCTGCTGGTGGTGATCGCGCTGCTGGCCAAGAACCTGGTGCGCGGCGCCATCGGCCGTGAATGGATGGCCATCCGCGACATGGATGTGGCCGCCGCAGTGATCGGCATTCGCCCGATGTACGCCAAGCTCAGCGCCTTCGCGGTCAGCTCCTTCATCATCGGCATGGCCGGTGCGCTCTGGGCTTTTGTGCACCTGGGCTCGTGGGAGCCGGCGGCGTTCTCGGTGGAGTTTTCCTTCCGCCTGCTCTTCATGGTGATCATCGGCGGCCTGGGTTCCATCCTGGGCGGCTTTCTGGGCGCGGCCTTCATCACCATCCTGCCCATCGTGCTGAGCCAGGCGCTACCGGCCATCACACGGCTTTTTGGTTACGAGATGGGCACGGCCGGCGTTTCGCACGCGGAGCTCATGATTTTTGGCGGCCTGATTGTCTGGTTCCTGATTGTGGAGCCGCATGGTCTGGCCAAGTTGTGGTCGATCGGCAAGCAGAAACTGCGCCTCTGGCCGTTTCCCCATTGACCGGTCCGGGGACTGCTCGCAACTACCAATGCGTTTTAAGGGCTTTGTCCGTTTACTCAGGTATCCGCTTCTTTTTGAGTATGTGGATGTGTTTTTTCAGGGTGCTTTGCTTTTAATTTTCAGGAGACAACAATGAAGATTCGCAGTTTGATTCTGGCGGTGGCAGCCATTGCCGCCGGCGCTTCGTCCCTCGTGACGACCAGCGCTTATGCGCAGGCGAAAGAGCAGTTCTTTCCGCTGCTGTCTTACCGCACCGGCCCCTACGCGCCCAACGGCGTGCCATGGGCCAACGGCAAGCAGGACTACCTCAAGATGGTCAACGCCCGCGACGGCGGCATCAACGGGGTGAAGCTGACGTATGAAGAGTGCGAAACCGGCTACGCCACCGACCGCGGCGTGGAATGCTATGAGCGCCTGAAGAGCCGTCCCGGCGTGGCGGTGTTTGACCCGCAGGCCACCGGCATCACGTTTGCGCTGACCGAGAAAGTCCCCACCGACAAGGTGCCGCTGATCACGCTGGGCTACGGCCTCTCGGTGGCGCAGGACGGCCAGGCCTTCAAGTGGAACTTCCCGCTGATGGGCAGCTACTGGACGGGCGCCGACATCCTGATCCAGCACATCGGCAAGAAAGAAGGCGGCCTGGACAAGCTCAAGGGCAAGAAGATCGCGCTGGTCTACCACGACTCACCATTCGGCAAGGAGCCGATTCCGCTGCTGCAGGAACGCGCCCGCATGCACGGCTTTGACTTGCAACTGATCCCCGTGACGGCGCCCGGCGTCGAGCAGAAATCGGCCTGGCTGCAGGTGCGCCAGACCCGCCCGGACTTCGTGCTGCTGTGGGGCTGGGGCGTGATGAACTCCACGGCCCTCAAGGAAGCGCAGGCCACCGGCTATCCGCGCGACAAGATGTACGGCGTGTGGTGGGCCGGCGCAGAGCCTGACGTGAAAGACGTCGGCGAAGGCGCCAAGGGCTACAACGCATTGGCGCTCAACACCTCGGGCACGCAGCCCAAGGTCATCCAGGACATCCTGAAGTACGTGCACGACAAAGGCCAGGGCACGGGCCCCAAGGATGAAGTCGGCCAGGTGCTGTACACGCGCGGCGTGATCATCCAGATGCTGAGCATTGAAGCGGTGCGCCGCGCCCAGGAGCGTTTCGGCAAGGGCAAGGTCATGACCGGCGAGCAGGTTCGCTGGGGCATGGAAAACCTCGCACTGGACCAGAAGCGCCTGGACGCGCTGGGCTTTGGCGGCGTGATGCGGCCGCTGAGCACCTCGTGCTCCGACCACATGGGCTCGACCGCCGCCCGCGTGCAGACCTGGAACGGCAGCAAGTGGGAGTTCAGCTCCGACTTCATCCAGGCCGACGAGCAGATCCTCAAACCGATGATCAAGGCCGGTGCCGACAAGTACCTGGCCGACAAGAAGATGACGCGCCGCACTGCGGCCGATTGCCAGAGTTAGGCTCCCCCGTGGCGGCGCTATGCGCCGCCTCCCCCTCAAGGGGCGACACTGGCGGCCCGGCAAAGCCGGTTCCGCGGTGTCCTTGCCTTGAAACCCCCTGGTCAGACGGGGGGATGTGGCTCTCGCGAGCCGCCAGCCTTGAGAGCTGATTGCCCTGGCAGCAGCCCTCAAGATTGGTCAGGAAAAAATATGGACACACCCAACATCGTTCTCAATGTCAACGGCATCGAGGTCATCTACAACCACGTGATCCTGGTGCTCAAGGGCGTCTCGTTGCAAGTCCCGCAGGGCCGCATCGTGGCCATCCTGGGCGGCAACGGCGCGGGCAAGACGACCACGCTGCGCGCCATCTCCAATCTGCTACGGGGCGAGCGCGGCGAGGTCACCAAAGGCTCCATCGAGCTGCGCGGCGAGCGCATCGAAAACCTCTCGCCGGCCGACCTGGTGCAGCGCGGTGTGGTGCAGGTGATGGAAGGGCGGCACTGTTTTGCCCACCTGACCATCGAGGAAAACCTGCTGACGGGTGCCTACACCCGCACCAGCAAGGCTGAAGTGGCGGCCAACCTGGAGAAGGTCTACAACTACTTTCCGCGCCTGAAAACCCGCCGCACCTCGCAGGCAGCCTACACCTCGGGCGGCGAGCAGCAGATGTGCGCCATCGGCCGCGCGCTCATGGCCAGCCCCTCGATGGTGCTGCTGGACGAGCCCTCGATGGGCCTGGCGCCGCAGATCGTCGAGGAGGTCTTCAACATCGTGAAAGACCTGAACCAGAAGGAGCAGGTCACCTTCCTGCTCGCCGAGCAGAACACCAACATGGCGCTGAAGTACGCCGACTACGGCTACATCATGGAAAGCGGCCGCGTGGTGATGGACGGTGCGGCGAGCGACCTGGCCAACAACGAAGACGTGAAAGAGTTCTACCTTGGCGTGGGCGGCGGCGAACGCAAGAGCTTTAAAGACGTGAAAAGCTACAAGCGCCGCAAGCGGTGGCTAGCCTGAGCGCAGCGAGGAACACGCCCCATGAGTGCATTTTTTGACCCTTTTGAAACCCGCTCCCCCGCCGAACGCGAAGCGGCCCTGCTGACCGCCCTGCCGCAGCAGATCGCCCATGCCAAGACGCGGGCGCCCGCGTTCACCGCCATCCTCAAGGGCATCGATGCCCAGGCCGTCACGTCGCGTGCCGCACTGGCGCAGTTGCCCGTGACCCGCAAGTACGAACTGCTGGAGCGCCAGCAGGCCGAGCGCGCCCCCGGCGGCAGCGGCGATGCGTTTGGCGGTTTCAGCGCCTTGCGTTACGGCGCGCACATGCCCCATGTGTTTGCCAGCCCCGGCACCATTTATGAGCCGGGCGGCACACGCAAGGATTACTGGCGCATGGCCAGGGCCATGTTTGCCGCGGGCTTTCGCCCGGGGCAGCTGATCCACAACAGCTTCAGCTACCACTTCGTGCCGGCCGGCGCCATGATGGAAACCGGCGCCCACGCGCTGGGCTGCACGGTGTTTCCGGGCGGCACCGGGCAGACCGAGCAGCAGGTGCAGGCCATGGCCGAGCTCAAGCCGGCCGGCTACATCGGCACACCGAGCTTTTTGAAAATCATTGTGGAAAAAGCCGCTGAAATGAAGGTGGCGCTGCCCACCGTCACCCGGGCGCTGGTGTCGGGTGAGGCCTTCCCGCCCAGCCTGCGTGACTGGCTGGGTGAGCGCGGCATTGCCGGCTACCAGTGTTATGCGTCGGCCGACCTCGGGCTGATCGCCTATGAAACCGAAGCCCGCGAGGGGCTGGTGCTGGACGAAGGCGTGATCGTGGAAATCGTGCGGCCCGGCACCGGCGACCCGGTGGCCGAGGGCGAAGTGGGCGAACTGGTGGTCACCACGCTGAACCCTGACTACCCGCTGATCCGCTTCGGCACGGGCGATCTTTCTGCCGTGCTGCCGGGCGCCTGCCCGACGGGGCGCACCAATTCGCGCATCAAGGGCTGGATGGGCCGGGCCGACCAGACCGTGAAGGTGCGCGGCATGTTTGTGCACCCAGGCCAGGTCGCCGACATTGCCCGGCGCTTTCCCGAAGTGCTCAAGGCCCGGCTGGTGGTCAGCGGCGAGATGGCCAACGACAGCATGCACTTCCAGGTCGAGACCGCGTCGGCCCCCAGCGGGCTGGACCAGCGCATCAGCGAGGTGATACGCGACGTGACCAAACTGCGCGGCACCGTGCAGCTGATGGCGCCCGGAAGTCTCCCCAATGACGGGAAGGTTATTGAGGACGCCCGCAGCTACAAGTAACAGGCGACACACGGCCGCACCACAACGGCGCGGATGACGGGAATGCCCTTACGTAGTTCCCGCGATGTTCTACGGCGAATGGAACCGTAAACTTGGCGCGTTCATTACAAGGAGACGCTCATGAAACGCCTGTTAGTCCTCGCCGCTGTCGCGACGGCCTTTGCCGCCCACGCCCAAGCCCCCGCCTTCCCCGGCTCCAAGCCGATCACGTTTGTGGTTCCTTTCGCGGCTGGCGGCCCGACCGACCGCGTCGCGCGCGACCTGGCCGAAGCCATGCGCAAGTCCATGGGCGGCGGCGCCAACTTCGTGGTTGAAAACGTCAACGGCGCCGGCGGCACCATCGGCGCGGCCAAGGTGGCACGCGCCGCACCGGACGGCCATACCCTGCTGCTGCACCACATCGGCATGGCGGCCGCACCGGCGCTGTACCGCAAGCTGCCTTACAAGATGCCCGATGATTTCGAGTACCTGGGCATGATCAACGAAGTGCCCATGACCATCATCGGCAAACCGCAGCTGCCGGCCAACAACTACCGCGACTTCGAAAACTACATCCGCGCCAATTCGGGCAAGCTGAACATCGCCCACGCGGGCCTCGGTTCCGCATCGCACCTGTGCGGCCTGATGTGGCAAGCGGCCATCAACGCCAAAGACGCGATGACCACGATCCCATTCGGCGGCACGGCGCCGGCGATGAATGCGCTGGTGGGCGGCCAGGTCGACATGATGTGCGACCAGACCACCAACACCACGGGCCAGATCGAGGCCGGCCGCGTCAAGGCATTTGCCGTGACCACCGCCAAGCCCCTGTCGAGCAACAAGCTGCTCAAGGACTACCCGACCCTGCAGGAAATGGGCCTCAAGGGCTTTGACCTGACGATCTGGCACGGCCTGTACGCACCCAAGGGCACGCCACCCGCCGTGATGACCCAGATCAACAACGCCCTGAAAGTGGCGCTGAAAGATCCTGAATTCATCAAGAAGCAAGAGGGCCTGGGCGCCGTGGTGGTAACCGACAAGCGCGTCGAGCCGGCCGCCCACAAGGCTTTTGTCGTCGCCGAAATCAACAAGCTCAAGCCGGTGATTGAAGCTGCCGGCAAGTTTGCCGACTGAACGACCTCTGACACTTCTCACCAAAGCCGCCCTGCAATTGCCGGGCGGCTTTTTTCATGGCCTGGCCCGCTAGGTTTAACCCTCTTGAAGCCCCCTGCGGGGCACGGTAAGGTGCCTGACTACCAGTCGGCCCTCTCTTTTCTGGAGCCCATTTTGAGAAAAATCCTTAAGCAAAATCGCAGGTTAGCCCTTGCGGGTATTGCACTTTCAGCTATTAATTTGATAGCAATCCCGGTATCCGCCCAAACCACCTGGCCCACCCGGCCGGTCAAGATCGTCGTGCCTTTTGCGCCCGGCGGCACCACCGACATCCTGGCCCGCGCCATGGCGCCTGAGCTGTCCAAAGCTTTCGGCCAGTCTTTTGTGGTCGAGAACCGCGCCGGCGCTGGCGGCAACATCGGCGCCGACGTCGTGGCCAAATCGGCGCCGGACGGCTACACCTTGCTGATGGGCACTGTCGGCACGCACGGCATCAACAAGTCGCTGTACAGCAAGATGAGCTACGACCCGCAAAAGGACTTTTCGCCCATCACTCTGGTGGCGGGCGTGCCGAATGTGATGGTGGTCAACACCGAAAAAGCCAAGGCGGCCGGCATCAACAACGTGGCCGACTTCATCCGCGTGGCCAAGGCCAACCCCGGCAAGTTCAACATGGCCTCCAGCGGCAACGGCACCTCCATCCACCTGGCGGGCGAGCTGTTCAAGACCATGAGCGGCACCTACATGACGCACTTCCCGTACAGCGGCTCCGGCCCGGCGCTGCTGGCCCTGGTAGGCGGTGACATGGACGTGATGTTCGACAACCTGCCTTCGTCGATGCAGCTGATCAAGTCCGGCAAGCTCAAGGCGCTCGCCGTGACGAGCTCCGAGCGCTCGGCGGCGGTTCCGGATGTGCCGACGGTGGAGCAGGCCGGCGGCGCGGCGCTCAAGGGTTTTGACGCCAGCTCATGGTTTGGCCTGCTCGCCCCTGCGGGCACACCGCCCGAGATCGTCAACCGCATCCAGCAGGAAGCCGCCAAGGCGCTGGGCACGCCGGCCATCAAGGAAAAGCTGCTGGCGCAAGGCGCCATCCCCAGCGGCAACACGCCGGCGCAATTCACCGCCTTTATCAACGCCGAGCACAAGAAGTGGGCGCAGGTGGTGAAGGCCTCAGGCGCCAAGGTGGACTGAGTCTCCAGAAGCTTCAATTTTCCACCCCCCTTTTTTCAGAGGTAAATACATGGGCGTTTTGGACGTCGGGCCTTTCTATCACGGTACGAGAGCGGATATGCAGGTTGGCGGCTTGCTGACGGCAGGGTTCAGATCGAACTACGACGACAGCGTGGTGATGAACCATATTTATTTCACGGCTTTGCCCAAAGTGGCCGGACTTGGCGCGGAGATGTCCAAAGGCGAAGGTGCACCGCGGGTTTACATCGTGGAGCCCACAGGCGAATTTGAGAACGACCCCAACGTCACTGACAAAAAATTCCCTGGCAATCCAACGCGGTCCTACCGAAGTGGATCACCTTTGAAAATCATCGGCGAACTCGACAGCTGGGAACCCTACGATCAGGAGTTCATCCGGCAGCTCAGAATTCGCGTCCAGGCAGGGATGGGAGAGATTCTTAACTGAGGGTCGGCGATAGAAGCGGTTGGGGATGAGCGATTTTTAAGCGTCGCTGGCGCATCCCCTCCAATGCAAAAAGCCCTGTCACCAGGGCTTTTTATGGAGGCAACGAAAGCCTTGCGCCTAGACGCCCCAGACCACTTCGTGGCCGTTCTGGTGGTTGCGCTGCAGCATGTCGATAAAGGGCATGGCGCGCTGGCGCAGTCCCAGGCCGTCGCCGGGCACGACGGCATCACCGGCATTGGCGTCATGGGCTTCCTCATGGGCAATCGCCGCCTTGAGCGCCTCGATGGCGGCGGGCATTTGCTCGGGCAGGATGATGCCCTTGGGGCCGGCGTCCTTGCCGATGATCTCCAGCACCTTGCGGCCGTTGGCTTCCAGCATGATCACATCGCCGGCGTCTTTTGATTTGAATTTGTAAAGCATGGATGGGCTCCTCTAGTTAGACAGACGGACCATTATGGAAAGTTTTGGGGCCCCTGTATGTAGGCTGGTTTCACCTCTTGCCCCCTCAGGGTTTCCGGCTGCGCGGGCCTGGCGAGCCGGGCGGCTCAAGCAAAATGGCGGTCTATGTTCAATATCGCCACTGTCCCCAAGTCGGCCCGCCAGGCGCTCAGCCAGGACGGCCTCAGCCTGCTGAACCCGGCCGAACTGACGGCCACGCTGGAACTGGGCGCCGCCTGGGCGCCCGGCTGGAACGCCCTGATCCCTTCCTGGGACCGGCTGCCGCCGGATGCGCACCTGAAGGACGGCGGGCACTACCGCAAGCGCCGCCATTCCTGCTTTGTGCAAGACCTGGCTACCGGCGCGCTGGTGCAAACCCCGCACCGCGCGCACTGGCAACCCACCGACTACAACGCGCTGCACGGCGGCTTCGAGCGCTGGTTTGACCCGGTCGAACCGGCGGTGGCAACGGCCCCGGCGTGGACGGATTTGCTGGCCAGCCTGGGCAGGCTGTTTGCCCAGGTGCAGCCGGCCAAGCACTGGCACATTGAAGCGCACCAGTTCCGCATCGACACCGCCGGCGGCGTAGGCCGGCCCACCCCGGAAGGCGCGCACCGCGACGGCGTCGATTTTGTGGTGGTGATGATGGTGGCGCGGCACGGCGTCAAGGGCGGCGAAACCCGGGTGTTTGACGCCAACGGCCCGCACGGCGTACGCTTTGTGATGCAGGAGCCGCTGACGGCGCTGCTGCTGGACGACGCCCGCGTCATCCACGAGACCACGCCCATCCTGCCGGCAGACGACCAGCCGGCAAGCAGCTTCCGGGACACGTTGGTGCTCACTTACAGAGCATCGGGATTCCAGGCGCCCTAGCCTTCCAGGCCTCTCAAGCGCCCGGGGCCGAAGTATCGGCCCCTTTTTTTTGCGCTGTTGCACACAGTTTCTGGATCAGGGGGAAAAACCCGCTTGACGGTTTTAGTTTAAACCTAAACAATTAAAGCAAGATTAATCCAGAGAGTACGCATTCATGCACATTCTTTGCCTGGGCGGTGGTCCCGCAGGTTTGTATTTCGCCCTGCTGATGAAGCTGCAGAACCCCGCGCACACCGTGACGGTGGTCGAGCGCAACCGGCCTTTTGACACCTTCGGCTGGGGCGTGGTGCTGTCCGACCAGACGCTGGGCAACCTGCGCGTGGCCGACCCGGTCAGCGCCCAGCTGATCGGCGACGCCTTCAACCACTGGGACGACGTGGAGGTGTTCTTCAAGGGCACGTCCGTGCGCTCGGGCGGCCACGGTTTTTGCGGCATCGGCCGCAAGCGCCTGCTCAACATCCTGCAGGATCGCTGTATCGAACTGGGGGTTGACCTGCTGTTTGAAACCGACGTGCAGGACGACCAGGCGATTGCCGCGAAATACAAGGCCGACGTCGTCATCGCCAGCGACGGCCTGAACAGCCGCATCCGCAACCGCTATGCAGACACCTTCAAGCCCGATGTGGAGCTGCGCGCCTGCCGCTTTGTCTGGCTGGGCACACACAAAACCTTTGACGCCTTCACCTTCGCGTTCGAGCAAACCGAGCACGGCTGGTTTGCCGCGCACGCCTACAAGTTTGACGAGAACACCTCGACCTTCATCGTCGAGACGCCCGAAGCTGTCTGGAAGGCCCACGGCCTGGACCAGATGAGCCAGGAAGAAGGCATTGCCTTCTGCGAGCGCCTGTTTGCCAAATACCTGGACGGCAACGCGCTGATGAACAACGCCACGCATGTGCGCGGCTCGGCGATCTGGATTCGTTTTCCGCGCGTGGTGTGCGAGCGCTGGGTGCATGAGGCGTCTATCAACGGCAAGCAGGTCCCCATTGTGCTCATGGGCGATGCGGCGCACACGGCGCATTTCTCGATCGGCAGCGGCACCAAGCTGGCGCTCGAAGATGCGATTGAGCTGGCCAACTGTTTTGCGCAACACGGTGATGCTGCTGCGGCGCTCAAGACCTACGAAGCGCTGCGCTCGGTCGAAGTGCTGAAGATCCAGAATGCCGCGCGCAACTCCACCGAGTGGTTTGAGAACGTGGACCGCTACAGCGGCATGGAGGCCGAGCAGTTCTTTTACTCGCTGCTCACACGCTCGCAGCGCATCAGCCATGAGAACCTGCGTGTGCGCGATGCCGCGTGGTTGCAGGGTTATGAGCAGTGGCTGGCCAAAAGCAATGCGCCGCATGCACCACCGCCGATGCTGTTGCCTCTGAAGGTACGCGAGCTTTCTTTGAAGAACCGCATCGTCGTCTCCCCCATGGCCACCTACAGCGCCATCGACGGCGTGCCGCAAGACTTCCATCTGGTGCACCTGGGCGCACGCGCGCTCGGAGGCGCCGCGCTGGTGTTTGTCGAAATGACCGCACCGTGCGCAGAGGGCCGCATCACCCCCGGCTGCCCGGGCCTGTGGAACGACACGCAGGCCAAGGCCTTCAAGCGCATCGTGGATTTTGTGCACGCCTCGGGCGCCGGCGCCAAGATCGGCATGCAGCTGGGCCACAGCGGCCCCAAAGGCTCGACGCAAGTCGGCTGGGAGCAACCCGACGAACCGCTGGTCACTGGCAACTGGCCTTTGCTGGCGGCCAGCGCCGTGGCGTACGGCCCGACCAACCAGACGCCGAAAGCCATGACGCGCGCCGACATGGACCGCGTCAAGGCGGAGTTCGTGCAGTCCACCCGCTACGCGGCCGAAGCCGGCTTTGACTGGCTGGAGCTGCACTGCGCCCACGGCTATTTGCTGTCGAGCTTTATCACGCCGCTGACGAACCAGCGCACCGACGACTACGGCGGCAGCCTGGAAAACCGCTGCCGCTTTCCGCTCGAGGTGTTTGCCGCCATGCGCGATGTGTGGCCGGCCTACCTGCCGATGAGCGTGCGGATCTCGGCGCACGACTGGGCGCCGGGTGGCAACACCGCCGACGACGCCGTGGCGATCGCCCGGATGTTCAAGGCCGCGGGTTGCGACTTCATCGACGTGTCGTCAGGCCAGACCACGCGCGCGGCCAAGCCGGTGTACGGCCGCATGTACCAGACGCCGTTTGCCGACCGCATCCGCAATGAAGTGGGCATCCAGACCATCGCGGTCGGTGCGATCTCGGAAGTCGACCACGTCAACAGCATCATCGCCGCCGGCCGCGCAGACTTGTGCGCGATTGCCCGCCCGCACCTGGCCGACCCGGCCTGGACGCTGCACGAAGCGGCCAAGCTGCAGAGCCGGCATGTGAACTGGCCGCAGCCCTACCTGAGCGGGCGCGACCAGCTCTACCGCGAGATTTCCAAGCAAAAGGAGCTTGAAGCCCAGGTGGAGCAAGCACAAGTAGCTATCAAATAAGTAGCAAAGATAAAAATACCGATACCACCAAGGAGACCCACCATGGACATGGAAGCACGAGGCCACAGCGAACACCCCGAAGCATTGCGGCTCTGGCTGCGCATGCTGACCTGCACGCAGCTGGTCGAAAAGCAGGTGCGCACCCAGCTGCGCGAGCAGTTCGATACCACCTTGCCGCGGTTTGACCTGATGGCCCAGCTCGAGCGCAGCCCTGAAGGCCTGAAGATGAATGAGCTGTCGCGCCGCATGATGGTGACCGGCGGCAACGTCACCGGCATCACCGACCAGCTGGTCGCCGAAGGCCTGGTGGAACGTGTGGATGTGGAGGGCGACCGCCGTGCCTACCGCGTACGCCTGACCACCCGCGGCCGCAAGCTCTTCGACGAGATGGCCGCCGAGCATGAGGCCTGGATCGTGGCGGCCTTTGAAGGCCTGTCCGCACGTGAAGTGGAGTCCCTGCACAAGCTGCTGGGCAAGGTCAAGCAGCACCACACCTTGCTCGCCGACGCCAAACTGGAAACGACATGAAGCACTACATCAAGCTGGGCAATCCCATGCACGCGCAGTTCGATGCGCTGGCCCATCACCAGGCCGAACACTTCGCCTATTCGTTCGACGCGGGTGTGGCCACGCTGACGCTCAACCGCCCCGAGCGCAAAAACCCGCTGACGTTTGACTCCTACGCGGAGCTGCGCGATTTGTTCCGCACGCTGAACAGCGCCACCGACGTGAAGACCGTGGTGATCACCGGCGCCGGCGGCAATTTCTGCTCGGGCGGCGATGTGCACGAAATCATCGGGCCGCTGACCAAGATGACCATGCCCGAGCTGCTGGAGTTCACCCGCATGACGGGCGACCTGGTCAAGGCCATGCGCCTGTGCCCGCAGCCCATCATCGCGGCGATTGACGGCATCTGCGCCGGCGCGGGCGCCATGATGGCGCTGGCCGCCGACATGCGGCTGGGCACCGCCCAGGCCAAGACGGCCTTCCTCTTCACCCGCGTGGGCCTGGCCGGCGCCGACATGGGCGCTTGCGCCTTGCTGCCGCGCCTGATCGGCCAGGGCCGCGCCTCCGAGCTGCTGTTTACCGGCCGCGCCATGAGCGCGCAGGAAGGCCTGCAGTGGGGATTCTTCAATGCGCTGCATGAGCCGAAAGACGTGCTGGCAGAAGCGCAGAAGCTGGCGCAAAGCCTGGCCGACGGCCCGACTTTTGCGCACGGCATGACCAAGACCATGCTGCACCAGGAATGGGCCATGACGCTGGACCAGGCGATCGAAGCCGAGGCGCAGGCGCAAGCCATCTGCATGCAGACGCAGGACTTCACACGCGCCTACGAAGCGTTTTCGGCCAAACAAAAACCGGTGTTCCGCGGCGACTGACCCGCCCCCCCCGACAAGCTCACAAGGCAAGGATGTTTCACGCATGAGATCGACGACCGCCCACCTGGCGCTGCCATTCTTTGACGATGTCCACCGCGACCTGGGCCGGCGGCTGGCCGACTGGATGCCGCAGCAGCACGTCGACGAAAGCGACGACCGCCAGGCCTGCAAGGACTGGGTCCAGCTGCTGGGCGCCAACCAGTGGCTGCGCTATTGCGTGCCGGCCGGCAAGGACGGCGCACTCGGCGGCGCACTTGAAAAGCTCGACTCCCGCGCGCTGGTGATCCTGCGCGAGACGCTGGCATTTCATTCGCCCTTGGCTGATTTCGCTTTTGCGATGCAGGGCCTGGGCAGCGGCGCGATCACGCTGGCGGGAACGCCCGCACAGCAGGCGGCGTATTTGCCGCAGGTGGCCAGCGGTGCAAAGATTGCCGCCTTTGCCCTGAGCGAGCCGGATGCCGGCTCAGATGCCGGCGCCATGACGACCTCGGCCGTGAGCACGGGCGACGGCTGGGCGGTCAACGGCAGCAAGACCTGGATCAGCAACGGCGGCATTGCGGATTTTTATGTCACCTTCACCAAGACGGATCCGCAAGCCGGCACACGCGGCATCACCGCCTTCATCGTGGACGCAGCAAACAAAGGCCTGGACACCAGCGAACACATCGCCGTGATGGCGCCGCATCCCCTGGCGACGCTCAAGTTCACGCACTGCCAGCTGCCGCAGGATGCCCAGCTGGGTGCGCTGAACGGCGGCTTCAAGCTGGCGATGCAGACACTGGATATCTTCCGCGCATCGGTGGCTGCGGCGGCATTGGGCATGGCACGGCGTGCGCTGGCCGAGGCAGTACGCTTTTCCAAAGAACGCAAGATGTTCGGCCAGACGCTGGCGGACTTCCAGCTCACGCAGGCCAAGCTCGGCGAGATGGCCGCGCTGGTCGACGCAGCCGCCCTGCTGACCTACCGCGCCGCGTGGATGCGCGACGAAAGCGAACGGCTGGGCAGCGGCGCGCGCATCACCGCCGAAGCCGCCATGGCCAAGATGACCGCCACCGAGAACGCGCAGAAGGTCATCGACATGGCGCTGCAGATGCACGGCGGCCTGGGCGTGAAAGTAGGTACCAAGGTGGAAAGCCTTTACCGCGACATCCGCTCCCTGCGCATTTACGAAGGCGCCACCGAAGTGCAGCAACTCATCATTGGAAAGGCCGTATTGCAATCATGAGCACCTCTGTGTCCGATCCCGTCGTTTCTTCCGCGCCCGCGGCGCCTGCGGCGCCTTCGGCCCAGGCCGACCACTTTGTGCACGACCGCCTGCCGCCGCCGGCGCAGTTGCCTCGCATGGTGTACCCGCTGCCCGAGCAGCGCATCGCGGCGCAAGCCAACCTGGTGCAGACCCTGTTTGCCAATGCTTTTCATGAGGGGCGCGCGGACAAACCCATGCTGCGCTCGGACAAGATCACATTGACGTACGCCGATGCGCTGGAACGCGTCAACCGGATTGCGCAGGTGCTGACACAAGACTTCAAGCTCCAGCCGGGCAACCGCGTCCTGCTGCGCGGCGGCAACTCCATCGGCATGGCCCTGGCCTGGCTGGGCGTGGTGCAGGCCGGGCTGGTGGCGGTGGCCACCATGCCGCTGCTGCGCGCCAAGGAGCTGGGTGAAGTCATTGAAAAGGCCCGCCCCGCGCTGGCCCTGTGCGACGCCGGCCTGCTGGAAGAGCTGCAAACCGCCCAAGCACAAAGCGATACCTTGCCCGCCATCGTGCCCTTCAACCTGATGGACGAGCCCGGTTCGCTGGCCGTGCTCTCGGCGCAAAAAGACGGCAAGTTCACACCCTGCCCGGTGTCGGCAGACGACATTGCCCTGATGGCGTTTACCTCCGGCACCACCGGCAAACCCAAGGCCGCGGTGCACACCCATCGCGACGTGCTGGCGGCCTGCGAAGCCTGGCCGCGCCATGTGCTCAAAGCCAGGCCTGATGACATCGTGGTCGGCTCGCCGCCGCTGGCGTTTACCTTCGGCCTGGGTGGCATGCTGATTTTCCCCATGTGGGCGGGCGCATCGGTGTACTACCCGTCCATCGGCTACACGCCGGAGGCGATGGTCAAGCTCATCAACCAGGTGGGCGCCACTGTTTGCTATACCGCGCCCACCTTCTACCGGCAGATGGCCGCCTTTGCCAAACAGCATGGCGTGCCCAGCCTGCGGCTGTGCGTGAGCGCCGGCGAAAGCCTGCCGGATGCCACGCGGCAGCTGTGGAAAGACGCCACGGGCATCGAGATGATCGACGGCATAGGCGCCACCGAGATGTTCCACATCTTTATCTCCGCGGCGGGGCAAGACGTGCGCCGCGGCGCGATCGGCAAAGTGGTGCCGGGTTACACCGCCAGGGTGGTGGACGATGAAGGCGTGGAAGTGCCGCGCGGAACCATCGGCAAACTCGCCGTGGTGGGCCCTACCGGCTGCCGGTATCTTGACGATGAACGCCAGGGCAACTATGTCAAAGGCGGCTGGAACTACCCGGGCGATGCCTTCATGCAGGACGCAGACGGCTACTTCTTCTACCAGGCGCGCGCCGACGACATGATCATCACCGCCGGCTACAACGTGGCCGGCCCGGAAGTGGAAGACGCCCTGCTCAAGCACCCGGCCGTGGCCGAATGCGGTGTGGTGGGTTTGCCCGACGACGACCGCGGCATGATCGTCAAGGCCTTTGTGGTGCTCAAGCCCGGCGAGGCCGGCGGTGACGGAACGGCCAAGGCCCTGCAGGACCACGTCAAGGCGATGCTTGCGCCCTTCAAGTACCCGCGCCAGATCGAGTTCGTGGACAAGTTGCCACGCACGGAGACCGGCAAGCTGCAACGTTTCAAACTGCGCCAGTCATGAAGTTCACGGTTCAAAAGCAGGTCCGCTTTCATCACTGCGACCCGGCCGGTATTGTTTTTTACCCGCAGTTTTTTTACCTGCTGCACGAAGTTCAGGAAGACTTTCTGGCCCACATCGGATTTCCGGAGCATGTGCTGATTGCCGGCGGAACAGGCGTGCCGATTGTGGACCTGAAGACCGAGTTCCTCGGCATGTGCCGCAACGGTGACCCGCTCACGATGACCCTGGAGCTGACGCGCATCGGTAACTCGAGCATGGGCATGCAGTACGAAATCCACGGCGCGCCCTCCACACCAGACGCCGCCAATACCCTCAGGCTGAGGGCCCACGGCGTAGTGGTCTATTCACAAGTTCCAAACGGCAAACCGGTGCGCATCCCTGACGACATGCGCCGTGCCCTGATGCCTTATCTGCAAACACCCCTGGAGACACATGTTTAAAAAATTACAGCCACCCGACTGGGCAGAACCCAAGGGATATGCCAACGGCATCCTGGCGCGCGGCGCGCTGCTTTTTGTGGGCGGCCAGATCGGCTGGAACGCGCAACAGCAATTTGAAAGCGATGACTTCGTCGCACAGACCCGCCAGGCGTTGCTGAACATCGCAGACGTCCTGAAAGCCGGCGGCGCCGGGCCTGAGCACATGGTCCGCATGACCTGGTATGTGGTCGACCGCGTGGAATACATCGACAACCTCAAGGCGCTGGGCGGCGCCTACCGTGAAGTGATGGGGAAGAATTTCCCCGCAATGACCTGCGTGGAAGTTGCCGGCCTGGTGGAAGAGCGCGCGCGCGTGGAGATCGAGGTGACGGCAGTCATTCCGGACTGACACGCCCGGCCATCGAATAAAACCACGCACGCATTACGACGCATTTCGACGCATTGCGGGCAGCACCCACGCCGCAGAAAGCGCAGCATGCTCAGGCCTGAGCGGTATGCTCCAGCTCCAACAGGATGGTCGACACCAGCTTGCCCGGGACGTCTGCCGCGCTTAAACGGATGACGTTGCGCGGTCCAGGCTTTCGGGCCTCAAAGACCTCGGGCGCTGCTGTCACCTCGATCACCACAATAGCCCGGTCTGCGGATTGCTGCGCGAACTTTCTCCAGTAAGTGAACGCCGGGCTGTTAATGACTTTTCCCGTGGTGACGATGCAATGGGGCAACTCGGACGTGTCGGCGAGTTCGCTCATGTTCTTCAGCATGCGCGGGTGCTTGATCGATCCGCGGCTCAGGCTTGCGAGTACGGTCTCCTGCATGGACTGGTCCGGCAGCAGGGCCCACACCACCATCGCGGACGGGTCCAGCAGGGGACCGGGCTCCTGCACCCCAGGGGTTTCCAGCCACGCCACAGCCGAGTCGGGGCTCATCACCCGCCCAAACATCACCATCACGCGGATGCGGTCACCTTCAACCTTGCGCTTGACCTTCATCCCCTTGAGCCGCGCGAGCTGCCACAGAACGTACCACTGCAGGGAGTTCAGCTTCCTGTCTTGTGCGGCATCCGAAGAGAGATGGGTCACGCTGAGCCATAACTAGCCGAGCGGCGGCCCCCTTTTACGCAGCAGGCGCAGGTGCAGATGGCTTCCCAGCCCTTCGCCCCAGGCCAGCAAAGCCTCGAGCGCGCCCGAAAGCAACCCCCGGTCAATCATGACTTCCAGCGGGAGCAGGTCTTTGGCGAACATATGCCTCGGCGATATCCGCATACGCTGTTCGACTGCGTCGGAAATCATCACATCCAGCGC